>NZ_UAQP01000014.1:0-300000 GCF_900445985.1 Brevundimonas vesicularis | reverse complement strand
GTGTCGCTGGACGAGCGTTCGGCCATCTGGGCGGCCGCGCGGTCGGGGGACCTGGACCTGCTCTATGTCTCGCCCGAAGGCCTGGCGGCGGGCGCCATGATGGACCGGCTGGCGGAACTGCCGTTGAGCCTGATCGCCATCGACGAGGCGCACTGCGTCTCGCAATGGGGCCATGACTTCCGCCCCGACTATCGCAACTTGGGTCAGCTGGCCGAGCGGTTCCCCGACGTGCCGCGCATCGCCGTCACCGCCACCGCCGACGCCCGCACCCGTGACGACATCTTGCGCTCGCTGCGGCTGGAAGAGGCGACGGTCTTCGTCGACAGTTTCGCGCGTCCGAACCTGCAACTTTCGGCTGGGCGCAAGGAGAGCGCGTCTCGGGCCAAGACCGATGCGCGGGTCATCGAACTCGTGCGCGAACGGCGAGGCAAGTCGGGCGTCGTCTATTGCGGCAGCCGCGACGGTTGCGACCGCGTGGCCCAGGCCCTGCGCGACGCCGGGACCAACGCCATCGCCTATCACGCCGGCATGGACACGAAAGAGCGCGACCGCCGGCTGGAACGCTTCCTGGCCGAGGAGGGCGCCGTCATGGTCGCGACCATCGCCTTCGGCATGGGCGTCGACAAGGCCGACGTGCGCTTCGTCATTCACGCCGATCCGCCAGGCAGTCTGGAGGCCTATTGGCAAGAGATCGGCCGGGGCGGGCGCGACGGCGAGCCAGCCGAGGGCATCACCCTGTATGGGCCGTCCGACATCGCCTGGTCCTTGCGTCGGCTGGACAGCCGCCCGATGGCCGAGGAGGTCAAATCGGTTCAGGTCAGGAAGACCCGCCAGCTGTTCGCCATGCTGGACGGCGCCGTCTGTCGCGCCCAGGCCGTGCGGCGATACTTCGGCGAGCATGACGCCCAGCCTTGCGGCGTCTGCGACATCTGCGGCGAACCGCCCCAGCTCTATGACGCGACCGTCCCAGCCCAGAAGGCGCTGGCGGCGGTGCAGCGGCTGGGCGGCCGGTTCGGGCGCAATCGCGTCGTCGATCATCTGACCGCCCGCACCAAGGACGTGCAGCCGTGGGAGCAGCAACTGTCCACCTGGGGCATCGGGCGCGAGATTTCGCTGAACAGCTGGCGCGAGATCGTCGATCATTTGCTGTTCGAAGGTCTGCTGGCCGAGGATCCCAACGACGGCAAGCCGCTGGTCGGGCTGGGCGATCCCGAAGCAGTGCGCGCCGTCTATCGCGGCGAGCGCCAGATCGAGGTGCGTCGCGCGCCTCTGAGGGCCGATACCGCCCCGCGTCGTCGTGACCGATCGGGCGAAGGGCGCAATGCGGCGCTGGAGACGATGGACGCGGACGTCCGCGCCCGGTTCGAGGCCTTGCGCGCCTGGCGCCGCGACCGCGCCTCGGAACAGCACGTCCCGCCCTATGTCATCTTCCAGGACCGGACGCTGCTGGAGATCGCCCACGCCGAGCCGGGCGACCTGAACAGTCTGGGCTCCATTTCCGGCGTCGGTCAGTCCAAGCTGGATCGCTACGGCAAGGGCGTGCTGGAGGCGCTGGCCGCCCTCTAGAAGCCGTCAGACTTCCGGCTTGGGCGGGGCGGTGATGACTTCGACGTTGTCGTTCAGCAGATAGGACAGTTCCGACAGGGCTGTGGCGCGTTCGGCCGGGTTGGCGGCGGCCTGAACGGCCTGAACCTTCTTGGGCATGTCCTCGGAAATGCCGCGCAGGATGCATTTCAGGTCGCCGTCGGTGCCGCGTTCCTTCAGGATCAGGTGGCCCTGCATATCCAGGGCGGCCAACTGTTCCGCCTGGGCCTTGAAGCCGGTGAAGGCCTGGCTGGTGAAGAAGGCGGCGTCGTCGGCGGCCTTGGCGGCGGCCCAGCCATCGACGACAGCCTTCAGGCTGGCTGAGCGCGAGATGATGTCGGCGAACAGCGGCTCGCCCGCCACCGAGATCGGCGCGCCGGGCGCGGCGGCCGGCTGTTCGGCGGCCAGGGCCACCGAGGGATTGGACATCGCCAGGGCGATCGTGAGAGCAAGGCCGCAGGACATGGAGGTGACTTCCTGTTTCAGCGTCCGCTGGGACGTTGAACCTGAATACGCCTCAGCCGTAAACGAGTGTTTACCCTGTCATTCCCGATGGAGACGACGATGACCCGCGACGCCGCCTGGACCGCCTTCGACCAAGCCGCCGCCGAGGCCGCCTCCGCGCGGATCGTGGACCAGTTCGCCGCCGATCCCGACCGGCTGGCGCGGATGTCGGTCGAGGCGGCGGGCCTCTATCTGGACCTGTCGAAACAGAGCTGGACCCGCGCGGCGTTCGACGCCTGTCTGGACCTGGCGCGCGCCCGCGACGTCGAAGGGCGCCGCGCGGCCCTGTTCGCCGGCGAGGCCGTCAATCTGACCGAGGGCCGGGCGGTCCTGCACCCCGCTCTGCGCGCTGCGCCGGGCGCCGACTTCAAGGCCCTGGGCGAGCCGGTTTCGGCCGAGGTGGACGCCGTGCGAGCGGACATGAAGGCCTATGCCGACGCCGTGCGGTCGGGCGCCGAGGCAGGCGCGACGGGCAAGACGTTCGAGGCGATCGTCCATGTCGGCATCGGCGGGTCGGACCTGGGGCCGCGCGTGGTGTGGGACGCGCTGCGCCCGCTGGACCCGGCCATCGATCTGCGTTTCGTCGCCAACATCGATCCGCGCGACATGGCCGAGGCGCTGACCGGCCTCGATCCCGAAACCACCCTGGTGGTGGTCGTGTCCAAGACCTTTACGACCCAGGAAACCCTGGCCAACGCCGAGGCGGCGAAGGCTTGGCTGGCGGCGTCGCTGCCGGCTGAGGGGATGACGAAACACTTCATCGGGGTGACCGCGGCGCCGGACAAGGCGGCGGCCTTCGGTTGCGGCCGGACCTTTGCGTTCCGGGACTGGGTCGGCGGGCGCTATTCGCTGTGGTCGGCGGTCAGTTTGTCGTGCGCCGTCGCCCTGGGTTGGGAGCCGTTCGAGCAAATGCTGGCGGGCGCCGCCGCGATGGACGAGCATTTCGTGTCGGCTCCGCTGGAGCGGAACGCGCCGATCCTGCTGGCCCTGGCCCAGGTGTTCAATGTCGATGGCCTGAACCGGCCGGCGCGGACGGTGGCGCCCTACGCCCACGCCCTGCGTCGTCTGCCGTCCTTCCTGCAGCAGCTGGAGATGGAGTCGAACGGCAAGCGGGTGCATCGCGACGGCACGCCGGTGACGCGTCAGACCTGCCCCGTCGTCTTCGGCGAGCCGGGCACCAACGGCCAGCACGCCTTCTTCCAGCAAATCCACCAGGGACCGCAGACCGTCCCGGCCGAGTTTGTGATCGTGGCCAAGACTCATGCGGACGCGCCGGAGGCGCCGCTTTGGTCGAATGCGCTGGCTCAGGGCCAGGCCCTGATGCTGGGCAAGACGACAGAGGCCGCCAAGGCCGAAGGGTTGGCGCAAGGATTGTCGGAGGACGAGGCGACGCGTCTGGCGTCCCACCGCACCTTCACCGGCAACCGGCCTTCGACGGCCATCGTCATGGATCGTTTGACGCCCGAAACCCTGGGCGCGCTATTGGCCTTGTATGAGCACAAGACCTTTGTCGAGGGCGTGATCTGGGACATCAACAGCTTCGACCAATGGGGCGTCGAACTGGGCAAGGTCCTGGCCAAGGCGATCCTGAAGGACGTGGACGCGGGCGGCCCGTCGACGGACCTCGATCCGTCCACGTCGGCGCTGATGAAACGCCTGATGGCCTAATGCGAAAAAGGCCCGACCGGGCGGTCGGGCCTTTCCTTTTGGAGACTCTCGCCGCTTACCAGCGACGATCGTAGCGATAGTCGCGGTCGTAGCGATTGCCATAATCGCGATCATAACGGCGATCATAGCGCGAGTCGTAACGGCGGCCGTCGTAGCGGTAGTCGTAGCCCGAGCGGCTGCGGTCGATGCCGTGCTCGCGCTCCCAGTGACCCTGGTTACGGTAGCATTGGCCGCCGCGGTAATATTCGCAGCCCGAGCCGCGGTTCGAAGAGGCCACGGCTCCAACGGCCGCACCGGCCAATGCTCCGCCGGCGATGTAGCGGCCGTCCCCGTTGCCGTAGAGGGCGCCGGCCAAGCCGCCGACCGCCGCGCCGATCAGGGCGTTGCGGCTGGTATTGTCGCGATCGCGCGACTGGGCCGAGGCCGGGGCGGCCATCAGGCTCAGGGCCACGACGGGGGCGGCGGCGACCGCAGTGATCTTCAGCAGCTTGGACATTTCGGTCTCCTTCGTTCTCTGCCTATCTGCGCTTCCGGGACGGGAAGGCATCTAGCGTTGAAGCCGTTCTATCGCCGCCAGTTTGAACGACCCCGGAGGTCGGCATTCATCTTCGGTTCATTTGTCACAGAGAATTCGCGCGGCGATTCATCGCCGCCGCTTGACGATGACCCTGCCTCTGCCTAACTCCCGCTCGCGTTAGCACTCTCGCTGGTCGGCTGCCAAAACGGCGATCGCGATAGCGCCGCACACCGTTTCAAAAACGCCCCGATCCGGGGGTTTTACAGGGAGAAGTCCGATGGCGTTCCGTCCGCTCGGCGACCGCGTGCTGGTCAAGCGCGTTGAAGAAGAATCCAAGACCAAGGGTGGCATCATCATCCCCGACACCGCCAAGGAAAAGCCGCAGGAAGGCGAAGTCGTCTCCGTCGGCCCTGGCGCCCGCGACGACCAAGGCAAGGTCAATGCTCTGGAGCTGAAGGCCGGCGACCGCATCCTGTTCGGCAAGTGGTCGGGCACGGAAGTGAAGATCGACGGCGAAGACCTGATCATCATGAAGGAATCCGACGTCCTGGGCGTGCTGTCCTAAGCACCCGACGTCCGACGTTCTTCAATCAATCCATATAGATAGGAGCTGCCCGCATGGCCGCTAAAATCGTACAGTTCAACACCGACGCGCGCGACAAGATGCTGCGCGGCGTCAATGTCCTCGCCAACGCCGTCAAGGTGACGCTGGGTCCCAAGGGCCGCAACGTCGTGATCCAGAAGTCCTTCGGCGCTCCGCGCTCGACCAAGGACGGCGTGTCGGTCGCCAAAGAGATCGAGCTGGAAGACGCCTTCGAGAACATGGGCGCCCAGATGATCCGCGAAGTCGCTTCGAAGACGAACGACAAGGCGGGCGACGGCACCACCACCGCAACCGTTCTGGCTCAGGCCATCGTGCAAGAGGGCCTGAAGGCCGTCGCCGCCGGCATGAACCCGATGGATCTGAAGCGCGGCATCGACAAGGCCGTCGGCCTGGTGCTGGAAGAGATCAAGACCAACTCCAAGCCGGTCTCCAACAACTCGGAAATCGCCCAGGTCGGCACCATCTCGGCCAACGGCGACTCCGAAATCGGTGAGCTGATCGCCCAGGCGATGGCCAAGGTCGGCAACGAAGGCGTCATCACCGTCGAGGAAGCCAAGACCGCCGACACCACCGTCGACGTCGTCGAAGGCATGCAGTTCGACCGCGGCTACCTGTCGCCCTACTTCATCACCAACGCCGACAAGATGGAGGCCCAACTCGAAGAGCCGCTCATCCTGCTGTTTGAGAAGAAGCTGACCTCGCTGCAAGCCATGCTGCCGATCCTGGAAGCCGTGGTGCAGTCGGGCCGTCCGCTGCTGATCATCGCCGAGGATATCGAAGGCGAAGCCCTGGCGACCCTGGTCGTCAACAAGCTGCGTGGCGGCCTGCGCGTCGCGGCCGTCAAGGCTCCGGGCTTCGGCGACCGCCGCAAGGCCATGCTGGAAGACATCGCCATCCTGACGGGCGGCCAGGTCATCTCGGAAGACCTGGGCATCAAGCTTGAGAGCGTCACGCTTGACATGCTCGGCAAGGCCAAGAAGGTCTCGATCACCAAGGACGACACCACCATCGTCGAAGGCGTCGGCGGCAAGGACGAGATCGAAGCCCGCGTGGCCCAGATCAAGCGCCAGATCGAAGACACGACCTCGGACTACGACAAGGAAAAGCTGCAGGAACGTCTGGCCAAGCTGGCCGGCGGCGTTGCAGTCCTGCGCGTCGGCGGTTCGACCGAAGTCGAAGTGAAGGAAAAGAAGGACCGCGTCGACGACGCCCTGAACGCCACGCGCGCCGCGGCTGACGAAGGCATCGTTCCGGGCGGCGGCATCGCCCTGCTGAAGGCCTCCAAGATCCTGGCCGACGTCAAGGGCGACAACGCCGACCAGAACGCCGGCATCGCCATCATCCGTCGCGCCCTGCAGGCTCCGATCCGTCAGATCTCGGAAAACGCAGGCGTCGAAGGCTCGATCGTCGTCGGCAAGGTGCTGGAGAACGACCAGTCCTCGTTCGGCTTCAACGCGCAAACCGAAGAGTACGGCGATCTGGTGCAGATGGGCGTCATCGACCCGGCCAAGGTCGTCCGCACGGCTCTGCAAGACGCCGCGTCGGTGGCCGGCATCCTGATCACGACGGAAGCCGCCGTCGCCGACGCCCCCAAGAAGTCGGGCGGCGCTGCTGCCCCCGACATGGGCGGCATGGGCGGCATGGGCGGCATGGGCGGCATGGACTTCTAAGCGGAAGGGCGGCCTTCGGGCCGCCCGGACGCCCCGGCGAAGGCCGGGGTCCAAGCTAACCGACGCTGAAATGCAGAAGGGCGGGACCGCAAGGTCCCGCCCTTTTTCATGTCTCCTCCCTGCGAAGCGGGGAGGGGGACCGCGCGCAGCGGGGTGGAGGGGCTCTTGAAGTCCCACCGATGTCGGAGATGCGGCGCCAGCCCCTCCGTCACGACGCCAAGAGGCGTCGCGCCACCTCCCCACGAGGTGGGGAGGAGACAGCGTTCTAGAACTCCGAAATCGCGCCCGGCTTGCGGGACCGCGTCTTCAGCCACATCACGCCCAGGAGATCCGAGACCGACGCGCGCAGGCGGCCCCAGTTGGTGTATTTCGACCGACCGACCTCGCGGTGGCGGTGGTCCACGTCGAGGTACTGGTTCTTGAACCCTTCGCGGATCATCAGGGCCGGCAGGTAGCGGTGGATGTGATCGAAGTAGGGCAGGCGCAGGAAGACGTCGCGGCGGAAGGCCTTCAGCCCGCAGCCGGTGTCGTCGGCGTCGTCGCCCAACAGTTTGCGGCGGATGCGGTTGGCCCAGATTGAGGCCTGGCGTTTGGCCTCTGTGTCCTGGCGTTTGGCGCGACGGCCGCCGACCAGGCCCACGTCGCCGGGGGCGGACAGAAGCGCATCGACCAGGCGGGGCGCATCGGCCGGCGGGTTCTGGCCGTCGCCGTCCATCGTCACCACGACCGGCGCGCGCGCGGCCAGGACGCCGGTTCGAACCGCCCGGCTCTGGCCCGCATTGGTCCCGTGGGCCAGGACGCGCAGCGCCGGCAGTTCAGCCATGGCGGCCTTCAGCTCGGCCAAGGTCGCGTCCCTGGACGCATCGTCCACGAAGATCATCTCGTACGAACGGCCGGCGAAGGCGGCGGCGATCTCGCGCGCCAGGGGCACGGCGGCGCCTGCCTCGTCATGGACGGGAACGACGACGGAGATTTCGGGCGTTTCGGCGGTCATCGGCGCTCCATAGAGGATAACGACGGCTTAGGGGAGACGGCTGACGCAGGCGTGGTCGCCGTGTAAGGAGTCTGGAATGAAGACTTTCGATCTCGATGGCCGCATCGCCGGCTGGCGCGGGCCGGTTCTCGCGGCCCTGCTGACGCTGATCGCCGGGCTGCCGGGCCTGCTGCTGCTGCCGCCGCTGGATCGCGACGAGAGCCGGTTCACCCAGGCCACGTCCCAGATGCTGGAAAGCGGCGACTATGTCGATATCCGCTATCAGGACGAGCCGCGCTGGAAGAAGCCGGTCGGCATCTACTGGATGCAGGCGATCGCTGTGGGCCTGACCTCGGATGTCGAGGACCGCGAAATCGCGCCCTATCGCATCCCGTCCCTGCTGGGCGCCATGCTGGCGGCCTGGGCCGTGGCCTGGGCGGGCTCGGCCATGCTGGGCAGCCGGGTCGGCTTCTTCGGCGGGGCCATCATGGGGGCGACCTTCCTGCTGTCGACCGAGGCCGGGATCGCCAAGACCGACGCCATGCTTTGCGGGGCGACGACCCTAGCCATGGCGGCGCTGGCGCGCATCTATATGGCGACGAAGGCCGGCGAACGACCGATCCGGCTGCACAAGCTGCTGTTCTGGATCGGGATCGGTCTGTCGATCCTGATCAAGGGACCGATCGGGTTCCTGGTCGTGGCCCTGGCGATCATCGCCCTGTCGATCTGGGATCGGAACATCAAATGGCTGTATCGCCTCGGCTGGGGTTGGGGCCTGCCGCTGGTCGCCCTGATGGTCGGGCCGTGGGCCATCGCCATCACCATCGCCACCGACGGCGGTTTCTGGCGCGAGGCCATCGGCGGGGACTTGGCGCCCAAGATCGCGGGCGCGCATGAAAGCCATTCGGGCTTCCCCGGCATGTATCTGCTGCTGGCGCCCTTGCTGTTCTTCCCTTCGACCCTGCTCTTGCCCGCCGCCGTCTCGACGGGCTGGAGCCGACGGGCCGAGCCGGCGATCCGGTTCCTGGTCTGCTGGCTGGTCCCGGGCTGGCTGATGTTCGAACTGGCGCCGACCAAGCTGTGGCACTACACCCTGCCGACCTTTGGGGCGCTGGCGCTGCTGGCGGCCGCCGCCTTGGCCCAACCCATCGGCAAGGTCTCGCGCATCACCGGCGCGGCGCTGGGTGCGTTCGCGGCTCTGCTGATCATCGGCATCACCGTCTATGGGCTGACGGTTTATGGCACCTCGACGGCCCAGACCTGGGCGGCGCTGACGGTGGTCATGGCCCTGGCGGCGGGGGCGATGGGGGGCTTCCTGCTGCTGAACCGCGCGCCGGTCGCGGCTCTGGTCGCCTCGCTGGCGTTCGGGATCGTGGCGCACGCGGCCCTGTCGGGCACGATCCGCCAACTACGGCCCCTGGCCATCGCGCCCCAGCTGGAAAAGGCGCTGGAGGCGGCGGACCTGCACCCGCGTCAGGGCCGCACGCCGGGGCCGGTGGCGATCACCGGCTTCCATGAACCCAGCTTCGTCTTCCTGACCGGGCGCGACACCGACCTGACCGACGCCGAAGGCGCGGCCGAGGCCTTGGCCGAAGGGCGGCCCGCCATCGTCGAAGGACGCGACGCCGACGCCTTCCGTGCAGCTGCGGCGCGTCTGGGCGTGTCCGGTCGCGCGGTCGGGATGGTCAACGGCTACAACTATTCGGCGGGCGATCCGGTCAGCCTGACCGTCTATGCGCCGCCGCCCCGAAACGGGAATGGAAACGGTAACGCCGCAGCGGGAGCCGAGTGATGGGCCGCTTCATCCAGATCGTCGAAGTCGGGCCGCGCGATGGCCTGCAGAACGAAAAGGCGGTGCTTGAGCCCGCCGTCCGCGCCGATCTGGTGCGGCGGCTCGAGCAGGCGGGCGCGAAACGGATCGAGGCCGTCTCCTTCGTCCATCCCAAATATGTGCCGCAGATGGCCGGCGCCGAAGAGGTCATGGCCGCCCTGCCGCACGACGCGGGGCGCAGCCGCATCGGCCTGGTGTTGAACGGCAAGGGCTATGACCGGGCGTTGGCGACCGGGGTGGACGAGGTCAACGTCTCGGTCGCCGCCACCGACGGTTTCGGCCTGAAGAACCAGGGCCTGGCGGTGAAGGATCAACTGGCCATGCTGGGCGAGATCGTCGCCCGCCGCCACAACGCCGAGGCCAGCGAGGGCGCGCCGTCGCTGTCGGCCATGATCTCCTGCGTCTGGGGCTGTCCGTTCGACGGCGAGGTCTCCGTCGATCAGGTCGCAGACATGGTCGGCGCCATCACCGAGATGGGCGTCGGCGAGATCGGTCTGGCCGACACTATCGGCGCGGGCGATCCCTGGGCGGTGACGAAGAAGGTCGAGGCGGCCAAGGCGGCCGCGCCTGACGCGACCCTGCGCCTGCACTTCCACGACACTCGCAACACCGGCCTGGCCAACGCCTATGCCGGCGTCGAGGCCGGGATCGACGTGCTGGACGCCTCGGTCGGGGGCATCGGCGGCTGTCCGTTCGCGCCGGGCGCCACGGGAAACATCGCCACCGAGGACCTGGTCTATATGCTGGCGCGCGGCGGGTTCGAAACCGGCTATGACCTGGACGCCCTGATCGCGACGGCGCGCTGGATCGGCGAGGCCATCGGCCGGCCGGCGCCGTCGGCGCTCAGCCGGGCAGGCGGATTTCCCAAGAGCTGAACCCTTGTGGCGGCGTTTCGCAAACGGCGCTAAATCAGGGTGAACAGGCGTAGCCGTTGGACCGCCTGCGGAGAGGACCGTCCATGCTGCTCGCCATTCCGCTGCTGCTGATCCCGGTGGTGCTCTACAATATCGTGGTGCTGTTCGGCGCGCCGAGCGAGGCGGGGATGGTGCAGGCGGACTTGCTGCTGCGCGATCCGCTGTTTTCCGTCACGATGACCTCGGGCGCGCAATGGACGATCGGATCCGGCGACCTGATTCTGTTCCTCGGCCTGATCCTGCTGTTCTTCGAGCTGGTGAAGTCGACCTCCAGCCAGCGGATCGCCATCATCAATCACGCCTTGTCGATGATCCTGTTCATCGGCGTGCTGGTGGAGTTCCTGCTGCTGCCGGGGTTCGCGACCTCGACCTTCTTTCTGATCGTGATCATGATCCTGCTGGACGTCCTGGCCGGGTTCATCGTGACCATCATCGCGTCGCGCAAGGATTTCGATTTCGGCGGGGCGTAAGCCGAACGGCCTCAAGTCGCGCAAAGCGCGGTAGGCCCTAAGAAACATGCGCTCAAGCAGCGCGAAGCGCGGTAGCGCTTACGAAAATGCCGTGAAGATCAAGGCGACGACGGCGACGTCGAAGGCTTTGGCGGCGAGGGCGAAGACGGCGGGCATGGGCGGGTCCGGCTGAGAGCGTTCTGCCTCGCCCCCAGCAAACCCCGTGCCGCCCGAGCGGCGTCAGCTCAGATGTCGGTCTTGGCGGTCTTGCCTGTTTTCGGACGACGCTCGGCCGCGCCCGAATATTCGGCTCCGAGGTAGGCGGAGCGGGCAGCATCCAGCACCGGCGGGCCGCCGCGCAGGCCGCGTTTCTGCCCGCTCTGGCCCATCTGCTGGGCGACAAAGGCGGCGGCGCCGGGCTCGGGCGTCGGCAGGACGGCAGCTCTTGCCGGGGCCGGTTGGGACTCGACCATCTCAGGCGGATCGACTGGGACCAGGGCGCGCGAGGCGGATCGGGCGCGCCGCTCGCGCTCGCGGCGTTCACCTTCGCGGCGATCCACCCTGTCCGGTCCGCCGACGGCGTGGATCCGGTCGGTCATTTGCTCTTGCCGCCCGCCAGCTTTTCGATCTGACGACGCATCTCGTCCATCTGGCGACGCATTTCGTCCAGGGCGTCCGGCGCCTCGGGCGGCGGGGCCGGCTCGGCCTTGTCATCCGACGCGGCAGGCGTCGGCTCGGCGCGGGGATAGGTGAAGGCCGGGAACATCTGCATGGCGCGCTCGAACATCGCCATGTTGGCGCGGGCGGCGTCCTCCATCAGGGTCGCGCCCGCGCCGGTTCCGAAGGCGCGGCCCAGCTGACTGGCGAACTGCTCCTGGTGGCGGCCGAAGTTGGCCAATGACATCTCCAGATAGGAGGGCAGGACGCCCTGCATCTGGCCGCCGTAGAAGCCGATCAGCTGGCGCAGGAACTGAACCGGCAGCAAGGCCTCACCCCGGCTCTCTTCCTCGAAGATGATCTGGGTCAGGATCTGGCGGGTCAGGTCGTCGTTGGTCTTGGCGTCATAGACGACGAACTCGGTCCCCTCGCGCACCATGGTCGCCAGATCTTCCAGCGTCACATAGGCGCTGGTACGCGTGTTGTAGAGCCTGCGGTTCGCATACTTCTTGATGACGACCTGAGCGCTGTCGCCGGTCTTTCCACCCTTGGTCTTTTCGTCAGCCACGCTTGTTCTCGCGATGTTGCAACGCGTCACTATCCTCCGTTGCGGCGCGATGCGCCAGAGGGAGAGAAACCGCCGGGAACGGACGGTCGATCAGTGGCTCATCGCCGGGGCCAGCACGACGCCGACCAGCACCGCCGTCCAATGGACCGTGGCGCCGGTGACGACGAAGCCGTGCCAGATGGCGCGGCGGAACCTCACGCGCGGGCTGATGAAGACGAAGACCCCGGCGGTATAGATCAGGCCGCCGATGACCAGCAGGGCCAGGGCGATCGGATGCACCGTCTCGACCATCGGCTTCAGCGCCGCGACCGCCAGCCAGCCGAAGACGACGTAGACGCCGCTCCAGAACTTGTCCGAGATGCGCGGCGCGAAAAGCTTCACCCCGGCGCCCAGGAAGGCCAGGGTCCATATCAGGGTGGTGAAGCTGATGGCCCAGAGACCCTCGAACCGTTGGGTGGTGAAGGGGGTGTAGCTGCCGGCGATCATCAAAAAGATCGCCGCCTCGTCCAGTCGCCGCAGCACCGGCCGCGCGGCGCAGGGGTTGGTCCAGTTGTAGATGGTCGAGGCCGTCAGCATGCCGACGAGGCACAAGGCGTAGATGGCGGTCGCCATCACGCCGCCGATCCCCGCATAGACCCCGGCCAGACCCGCCAGGATGATGCCGCCGACCGCCGCCAGCATCAGGCCGACGATGTGGACCCACAGATCCGCCAGCTTTTCCGCGCGCGTCGGATAGTGCTCGATCATGTCCAGCTCGTCCGGCGTGCAGACGTGGGTGACAAGACGTTTCAGCGTGCGCAGCATGGACCTTCCAATCCGTCGATCGCCTCTATCGTTCCGCGACAATGCGCCGACAGGGTGACGATTGGCTGAATCGCGCCCTGTCCATGTCGTCGCAGGTGACGAACGCGCTGCAATGCGGCAAAACGGTCACGCCGAGTTATTCTCCAAAGAGTGAAATCCCATGACCGACGTCGTCATCGTTTCCGCCGCGCGCACCCCGGTCGGCTCCTTCCTAGGCGCCCTGTCGTCGCTTCCGGCGTCCAAGCTCGGCGAGATCGCCATCAAGGCGGCGCTGGAACGGGCCGGCGTTTCCGGCGACGAGGTCGATGAGGTGATCCTGGGTCATGTGCTGCAGGCCGCCGCGGGTCAGGGCCCTGCGCGTCAGGCCGCCGTCGGCGCGGGCGTTCGAAAGGAAGCGGCCGCCTGGAGCCTGAACCAGATCTGCGGATCGGGCCTTCGCGCCGTCGCCATCGCCGCCCAGCAGATCGCTTTGGGCGACGCCAAGATCGTCGTCGCCGGCGGTCAGGAGAGCATGAGCCAGGCGCCGCACGCCCAACAGCTGCGCAACGGTCACAAGATGGGCGACGTCGCCCTGATCGACACCATGGTCAAGGACGGCCTGTGGGACGCCTTCAACGGCTATCACATGGGTCAGACGGCCGAGAACATCGCCGAAAAATGGTCCATCAGCCGCGAGGCGCAGGACGAGTTCGGTCTGGCCAGCCAGCACAAGGCCGAGGCGGCCCAGAACGCCGGCAAGTTCGATGAGGAGATCACGCCGGTCGTCATCCCCGGCCGCAAGGGCGATGTGACGGTCGACAAGGACGAATATATCCGTCACGGCGCGACGCTGGAGCTGATGCAGAAGCTCAAACCCGCCTTCACGAAGGACGGCAGCGTCACCGCCGCCAACGCCTCGGGTCTGAACGACGGGGCCGCCGCCCTGGTGCTGATGAGCGCCGACGAGGCCAAGGCGCGCGGGCTGGAGCCGCTGGCCCGCATCGCCTCCTACGCCACCGCCGGCGTCGATCCGTCGATCATGGGGACCGGCCCGATCCCGACGTCGAAGAAGGCGCTCGAAAAGGCGGGCTGGAGCGTCGCCGATCTGGATCTGGTCGAGTCCAACGAGGCCTTCGCCGCCCAGAGCCTTTGCGTGGTCAAGGAGCTGGGTCTCGACCCGGCCAAGGTCAACGTCAACGGCGGCGCCATCGCCATCGGCCACCCCATCGGCGCCTCGGGCGCGCGCATCCTGACGACGCTTCTGTTCGAGATGAAGCGCTCGGGCGCGAAGAAGGGTCTGGCGACCCTGTGCATCGGCGGCGGCATGGGCGTGGCCCTGTGCGTCGAGCGCGCGTGATTTTCTAAGCCCTTCTCCCGGTGGGAGAAGGTGGCCGGGCGGAGCCCGGCCGGATGAGGGTCGGATGGTGGGCTTGATCGCACCGACCCTCACCCTTTGGCTGCTTCGCGCCGCCCTTCGGGTCGCACAAGGACGACGGCTGCGCCGCCATGTGCTCAAGCCCTCTCCCAAGGGGAGAGGGTCGTCATTTTCAGTCCGCCGGATATTCGAACGGATCGCTCGGCGTGGGCTGGGTCGGCAGCGGCATGCGCGGCAGGGGTTCGTCGCGGTTGGCGGCGTTCAGCAGGAAGCTGGCCAGGATGACGGCCGCCTGACGCAGGTCCTCGGCCTTCAGGTGGTCGTAGCTGTCGATGCTGGTGTGGTGCAGGCGGCTGGAATAGTCGAGCGGGTCCTGGATGAACTGATATCCCGGCACGCCGACGGTCTGCATATAGACGTGGTCGGTGCCGCCCGAGTTGCGCAGCGAGACGGTCGTCGCGCCCATGCTGGCGAACGGCGCCAGCCATTCCTGAAAGATTGGGGCGGCGGCGACATTGCCCTCGGCGTTGATGCCGCGGATCTTGCCCGAGCCGTTGTCCAGATTAAAATAGGCGACCAGATCGCGATAGCCGGCGCGCGGCTCGATCGGCCAGCGGCTGCGCCAGGTGCGGTTGTCCGGCAGGCCCGCCAGCGCCGGATCGTTCGACGCAGCCCGCGTCGCCAGATGACGGTCCACATAGGCCAGCGAGCCCAGGATGCCTTGCTCCTCGCCGTTCCACAGGGCGAAACGGATGGTGCGTTTGGGCTTGACGTTCAGGGCCTTCAGGATGCGTGCGGCCTCCATCACCACAGCGCTGCCGGCGGCGTTGTCGACAGCCCCGTCCGAGGCGACCCAGCTGTCTAGGTGAGCGCCCGCCATCACGTATTCGGTTCCGCGCGCCGTGCCGGGGATGTCGGCCAGGATGTTGTAGGCGTTGACGTCCTCGTCGTGGAAGCGGACCTCGCTCATCAGCTCCAGCGTCGGCGGCGCGTCGGTCAGGGCGAGGCGCGCCAGGCGGCGATAATCCTCGGCCGCCAGCTCCATCCCCGCCAGCTTGGGCGTCGCGCCGACCTGATAGGTGTAGCCCGTGCCGTGCAGCAGGCCGCCGTCACGCTGGGAAATCCGCACCCAGGCCAGGGCGCCCTGTTCGGCCAGGAAGGCGTCCAGTTCATTGGCGAAGTTGACGGTCTTCAGTGAGCGTTCGATGGCGGCCGGCGAATGCTGGGGCTGATTATAGGTGTTGCGCTCGGCCAGTTCGGCGCTGGTCCAGCGGCGGAAGGCCGGCTCGGTCGGCTCCGATCCCGTGCCCGGCTGGGACAGCATGACGATCTTGCCCGACAGCTTGCCGCGCCATTTGTCGAAGTCCTCGACCTTGGAGATCGGGGCCACGATCACGCCGCCGCTGATCACGCCATTGGTCGAGGGCGTCCAGGCCACCGGGATGGCGCGCAGATCCAGCGGGCGCGGCGCGGTCATACGGGCGCTCGAGCGGACGATGGACCAGCCCCGGCCGAACTCGAACCCTTCCGCGCGCACGTCGGACAGGCCGTAGTCGCGGAACTGCTGCTGCGCCCACCGTTCGGCCTCGCGCATCTGGGGCGAGTTGGTCATCCGCCCGCCGATCCGATCGGTCAGATAGGCGGCGGTCTGCATCACCTGGCTGTGGTTCAGCCCCTGGTCGATAATGCCGTTGACGGCGACGCGGTCCACCGACTGGGCGGCGACCGGCGTGGCGAGAAGAGCGGCGGCGGAGACGAAGGCGAGCAGACGCGACATGGATTTCCCCAAGAAAGCCCGATGGCTGAACAGGGGCGCATCTGATGTGATCCGGTCGTGGAGTGCAAACCGCAAACGGCGTTCAGGCCGCGACGATCAGCCCCATGTTCACCCGCATGTTCACCCCCAGGGGCCACGCGGCTCCGTCGGGGTGGTCGGGACACCAGTGGTGGTGAAACCGGCGGCCGGTCGCGGCTGGGTCAGGTCCGGCGTTCGGGCGCGCGGCTGCATGCCCATCTTCGCGCCCAGTTCCATCAAGGCCCGGACGCGGTTTCCCGTCGCGGGATGGGTCGAGAACAGGTTGTCCGCGCCACGGCCCGCCAGCGGATTGATGATGAACATCTGACCCGAAGCCGGATTGCGCTCGGCCGTCTGATTGGTGATCCGCCTGGCGTATGCGTCGATCTTCTGCAGGGCCGAAGCCAGGGCCTGGGGATCGCCGGCGATCTCGGCGCCGACGCGGTCGGCCTCATATTCGCGGCCCCGGCTGATGGCCATCTGCACCAGGCCGGCGGCCATGGGCGCCAGCAGCATCAGGGCGATTGTGCCAATGATGCCGCCCGGCCGCTCGCGGTCGTTGCCGCCGAAGAACAGGGCGAAGTTGGCGAGCGCCGCGACGGCGCCGGCGATGGTCGCCGTCACCGTCATGATCAGGGTGTCGCGGTTCTTCACATGGGCCAGCTCGTGCGCCATCACCCCGCGCACCTCCTCGCGCGTCAGCATGTCCAGCAGGCCGGTGGTGGCGCAGACGGCGGCGTTCTCGGGGTTTCGGCCCGTGGCGAAGGCATTGGGCTGATCGTTGGGAATGATGGCGACCTGCGGCTGAGGCAGGCCGGCGTCGCGGGCCATCTGGCGCACGTCGGCGACATAGTTGCGGACCACGGCGTTGGGGTGCTGCTCGTCGACCGGCTGGGCCCGGTACATCTTCAGCACGATCTTGTCGGCGTTCCAGTAGCTGAGCAGATTCATCCCGCCCGCGAAAAGCAGGGCGATCGCCATGCCGGTCGCGCCACCGATCAAATAGCCGACCCCTGCGAACAGGGCCGTCATCGCCGCCAACAGAATGAAGGTCTTCAGATGGTTCATCGTGGTTCCATTCCCGATCCGTCTGGCGTCACGGGCTTGAACCTCTATTTGAGAGAAGGCGCATCAAGCCTCAAGGGAGCCGCCCTGTGACCGAACATCCCACCCTCGCGCCGAATGACGCTGAAGAAACGCCGGTTGCGGCGCCGGTTTTCAATGCCGACGTGCCCCACGCCACGCCTGAACGGCCGCTCAGCGAGGCCGCGCGCCGCGCGCTTCAGGAAGCGGCGGATCGTCGCGCGGCGGAAACGACGGTCGAAGCGGGCACGGAATATGGAGGTCCGACCGGTCCCGAACCGACCCGTTTCGGCGATTGGGAGAAGAAGGGTCTGGCGGTCGATTTCTAAGCCGCCGAGCGTGCTGCGACCGGCGCAAAGGTTAACCACGCCTTAAGAAACAGGCGCCGGACTTGCCAGTGTCGGGACAACTCAGAGGAGTCTGTCCCGTGACGATACAGTCGATACTTACCGCCGCGTCGGCGGCTCTGCTGCTCTCCGCAGCGCCCGCTCTGGCCGGTGGTCCCGGTCACGGGGGTTATGGCGGCGGCCACCCCGGCGGCGGCTGCGGCGGGGGATGCGGCGGCGGCGGTCACTATGGCGGCGGCAACTACAACGCCAACCACAACGTCAATGTGAACGTGAACGGCGGCGCCTACGCCAATGCCAACGCCAACGCCTATGCGAGCGCCTCAAGCTATTCGGCGAGCAGCGCCCGATCCTATTCCAGCGCGTCCAGCTTCCAACGCGGCTATGTCGGCGGCGGCACGACCTACGTCGGAAGCGGCGGCTATTCGGACGGCTATTACGGCGGCGGCTATGTCGGCGGCGTCAGCGCAACCTCGGTCCTGGTCGGTCGCCCTCCGGTCAGCGCTCCAGTCGGCTATCCGGTCTATGGGTTCGGCCGTGACTACATCGGCTGGCGTCCATATCCGGGCCGTCCGGTCGACTGCAACTGCCGTCCGCCCGTTCGCCCGCCGGTTCGCTACGAACACCGCTATGAGCAGCGTTACGAGCAGAGCTACGTCGATCAGCCGCCGGTCTATGTCCAGGCGCCGCCCGTCCAGATCGCGCCGCAGCGCATCTATGTCGCGCCTTCGCAGGTCAGCATGGCGCCGCCCCAGATCGAGATGGGACCGCCCACCTATATCGAACAGCCGCCCATCTATGTGCAGGCGCCGCCGGTGAACATCGGGCCGCAGCGCGTCCAAGTGGCTCCGTCGCAGGTCAACCTGGCCCCGGCCCAGGTCGATGTCGGCCCGCCCGTCTATGTCGATCAGGCCCCGGTCTATGTGCAGTCGGCGCCCGTCAACATCGGCCCGCAACGCGTTCAGGTCGCCCCGGCCCAGGTCAATGTCGCGCCTGCCCAGGTCGAGGTCGGCGGCCCGGTCTATGTCGATCAGTCGCCGGTCTATGTGCAGTCCGCGCCGGTCAATGTGGCCCCGGCCCAGGTCTACGTCGCGCCGCCGGAAGTGAACACGGCCCCGCCGCCTCCTCCGCCCCCGCCTCCGCCGTCGGGCTACTACGGCGACCTGCCGCCGCCCGAGGCGCCCGCGCCTCACGCCCCGCCGCGTCACGGCTATGCCCAGGAACCGGGTGAGCGCGGCTGATCGCCTCGCGCTAAATTAACCGAAGACGAACGGTCGCCCTGGTCTGTCTCAGATCAGGGCGATCTGCTGTGCGATCTCTTGCGCGGCCACGCGCGGATCGCTCGACGCCGTGATCGGCCGACCGATGACCAGATGGGTCGCACCGGCTTCAAGCGCCGCCTGTGGCGTCGCCGCCCGCGCCTGGTCGTCCAGCGCGGCGCCGACGGGTCGCACGCCGGGCGTGACGATCAGGAAGTCGGGCCGGCCCGCCTCGACCGCCAGAGCCCGAGCACGCGCCGCCTCATGCGGGCTGGAGACGACGCCGTCGATCCCGGCCTCAAGCGCCTGCCGCACGCGCCGCTCGACCAGATCGGCCGGCGACAGGCTGTGGTCGTCGGCGGACAGGTCCTCGGTCGTCAGGCTGGTCAGGACCGTAACCCCCAGCACCTTCATCTTCGAACCCGCCGCGCCGCGCGCCGCCGCCGCCATGACCTGGGGTCGCGCATGGACCGTCAGCAGGTCGCAGTCGGCGCCCGCCAGATTGGCCGTCGCCTTCTCCACGGTCGCGCCGATGTCGTGCAGTTTCCAGTCCAGGAAGATCTTTCGCCCCTGCGCCTTCAGCTCACGCGCCAGCGCCATGCCGTCGACCGCGAACAGTTGCAGTCCGACCTTGTAGAAGCCGATCGCGTCGCCGATCCGCTCGGCCAGAGCGGCCGCCTCGGCCGTCGTCGGCACGTCCAGGGCGCAGACGATCCGCTCGTCGGGCGCACGATTGGACGGGGTTTGGGGATCGGTCATCGACGGACTCGCGCTGAGCGGCTATGCCGGACACGAGGGCGCGTCGGCAGGGCGGCGTGATGGATTGAGGGCGAGGGCAGGCGATGAACGCAGTCGATTTGGGTGTCAACCTGTTCGTGACCCTGTTCGCCCTGCTGGACCCGATCGGCAATCTGCCGATCTTCGCCGCCGCAACAGCCGGGGCGACCCTGCGTCAGCGGATTTCGGTCTCGGCCCTGATCTGCGCCTTCGCCGCCGTTTTCCTGGCCTTCTTCTTGTTCACGGGCCTGGGTCTGTTGCAGTTCTTCGGCATTTCGCTGGCGGCGTTCCGCATCGCGGGCGGCATATTGCTGCTGTTTCTGGGGCTGGACATGGCCCGCGGCGACTTCCTGGCCATGTTCGCCGACAAGGATGCGCTGGCCGATTCCAAGGACGTGCGCGGCTATGCCCGCCGACGTTTCCAGCGTCTGGTCGTGCCCTTCGCCATTCCGCTGATGATCGGCCCCGGCGCCATTTCGGCGGTCATCATCCAAGCGGGGGAGGCGGCCAAGCTGGGCTACGCCGGGACCATGGGGTCGCTGGTGGCGATCGCGGCGGCCTGCGCCGTCTCCTTCGTCTGTTTCGCCCTGACCGGGTCGCTCAGCCGCCTGCTGGGCGAGGTCGGCATGGCGATCATCGTCAAGGTGCTGGGCCTGATCCTGTGCGCCCTGGCGATCCAGTTCATCCTGCTGGGCCTGGGCGAGGCAATCCCCGGCATGATCTCCGGCGCGGTGACGACGCCCTATCCGGCGACCAAATAAGACGTCAGTCCGCCTCGTCCTCGATGGCGTGGATGTCGTCGTCCGTCAGGCCCAGATGGTGACCGATCTCGTGGATCAGGACGTGGGCGATCAGTTCGCCGATCCCCACGTCGCCGCGCTCGCACCATTCGTCCAGGATAGGGCGGCGATAGAGGAAGACCCGCGACGGCTCGGCCGCCGGTCCCAGGCTGTCGCGCTGGCCGATGTCCACGCCATGGTACAGGCCCGTCAGCTCGAACGGATCCTCGATCTCCATCTCCGCCAGCGTCGCTTCGTCGGCGAAGTCGTCGATGCGGATGACCACCTCGCCCGCCGCATCTTTAAACGGTCCGGGCAGGGCGTCGAACGCCTCTTGAGCCAGGCGGGCGAAGTCATCGAGAGAGGGGGCGATCGGGTCGGTCATGGCCGCGATATCGCCGCCCCGACGCTCTGCCGCAACGGGGCGCGATGACGCGATTACGAGACTGCCGCTTTTTCGCGCGCTTGGAGTATGGTTAGCGAATCGGGGCTGAGACTCTTCTCCAGGGACACGAATGGCCGAGGCCGACATCGCCTATGTCGCCACAGCGGGCGCAGCCGGACTGGCCATGGCCGTCAGCGCCTGGGCCTTGCTGCTGCGTGGGCGGTTGCACGAGACCGCCGTCGCCGCCGAGCGCGAGCGGGTCGAGGCCCTGGCCGACCTCAGCCGCCATGACGCCATGCTGCGCGCCTTCGACGACGTCAGCCTGGCCCTGACGCCGGACGGGCAGGCGGCTGGTCTGCCGATCGGTTCGGCCGAACTGATCGCGCGGCTGGCGGGTGAAGACGCCGAGGCCGGGGCCGCCGTCCTGAACAAACTCCGGATCACCCACGGCGCGCTGATCGACGCCCTGGTTCACGAAGGTCAGGCGTTCGAAGGTCTGGTCGCGCTGGACGATGTGGAGCCCTGGCGGATCGAGGGACGGGTCGCGGGCGGTTCGGCCTGGCTGCGGCTGTCGCCCGCGTCGCGCTTCACCCTGACCGGGGCGGATGCGACCGAGAGCGGCCTGGCCCTGCTGGGCGACGCCTCGCCCACCCCGACCTGGGTCGTGGACGGGACCGGCAAACTGGCCTGGGCCAACCGCGCCTGGCTGAACGAGACCAATGCCGAGAGCATCGACGACGCCGTCGAAAAGGGCGTGTCCTTCGACCGCGGCGCCGACGCCCTGGTCGCCGAGGCCGCGCGGCTGGGCGTGCGCCAGGAGGGCTTCCGCTGGACGACCGGCGGGGGCGCGCGGCGCGCCTGGCGCATCATCGCCGAGCCGGCGGGCGGCGGCGCCGTCACCGCCTTCGCCATCGAGGTGACCGAGGCGGAAGAGACGCGCGATACCCTGCGCCGCCACGTCGACGCCCATGACGAAACGCTGAACCACCTGGCCGACGCCGTGGCCATCTTCGGCCCGCAAAAGCGGCTGGCCTTCCACAATACCGCCTTCCAGACCCTGTTCGACATCGACGCGGCCTGGCTGGACGAACGTCCGACCCATGCCGAGCTGCTGGACCGCCTGCGCCAGCGTCGCAGCCTGCCCGAGGTCGTCGACTACGCCGGCTGGAAGGCGCGGGAGCTGGAGTTCTATGGCGCATCGGAGGCTTCGCCGGACGACAGCTGGTCCCTGCCGGACGGGCGCACCTTGCGCGTCGTGCGCCAGCCGCACCCGCTGGGCGGCATTCTGCTGATCTTCTCGGACATCACCGACGAGCTGAAGCTGCGCAGCCGCTTCAACGCCCAGATCCAGGTCCAGCGCGCGACGCTGGACAAGCTGAACGACGCGGTCGCGGTGTTCGGCTCGGACGGCCGACTGCGGCTGCACAATGAGGCGTTTGAGACCTTCTGGAACCTGTCGGCGGACAAGATCGCGACGGCCTCGGACTTCGACGCCCTGGCCGAACTGTGCAAGGCCGTGCTGCCCGATCCCGCCCTGTGGCTGGGGCTGAAGGCGCGCGTCGCCGATCCCGATCCCGAAAGCCGCGTCGCCATCTCCGGCGAGGGCCGGACCGTGGACGGTCGCGTCGCCGCCTGGCAGACCCGCCCCCTGCCGGACGGCGCGACCCTGGTCGCTTTCTCGGACGTGACGGCCCGACGCGGGCTGGAGCAGGCGCTTGTGCAGCGCGAACAGGCCCTGGCTGAAAGCCAGGCGCTGAAGCGCGAGTTCGTGGGCAGCGTCTCCTATGAGCTGCGCACGCCGCTGACGACCATCGTCGGTTATTCCGAACTGCTGGAGACGATGGGCGACCTGCCCGAGCGCAGCCGCCAGCACGCGGGCGCCATCCGCATAGCCGCCAGCCAGCTTGCCCGCTCCATCGACGACGTGTTGGACATGGCCCAGATCGACGCCGGAGAGATGGAGCTGTCGCTGGGCGATCTGCGCGTCTGCGACCTGCTGAGCCAGGCCGCCGAAAAGGTCCGGGCGCGGGTCGAGGGGCGCGGCGCCACCCTGACCGTGTCCTGTCCCGCCGATCTCAAACCCATCCGCGCCGATGAACACAGGATCGGCCAGGCGCTGGATCATCTGCTGGAGAATGCGGCGCGCGCCGTGTCCGAAGGCGGGGCGGTCGAGCTGAAGGCCGAGACCGGCCCGTCCGAAATCCGCCTGACGGTGTCCGATACCGGGCGCGGAATCCCCTATCATTTGCAGGCCCACGTCTTCGACCGCTTCGTGCGGCGGGAGCGCGGCGGTCCCGGCGTGGGTCTGGCTCTGGTCAAGGCCCTGGTCGAACTGCACGGTGGCTGGGCCGAGGTCGAAAGCGAGCCGGGCAAGGGCGCCGCCTTCATCCTGCATCTGCCGCTGGGCGCCGCGACGACCGCCGCCGCGCCCGAGCTTCAGCTGGAAATCTAGCGCCGCGAGGCCTTCGAGGTGTCCCGCGCCGGGCCGAACTCGGCGCCGGCGTTCCATTCCGGCCACTGATCCCCGTCTGCCAGCTCGCGACCGACGGCATAGATCAGGGCCACATCGGCGGCGGCGGCGTCCATCGTCCAGGTCGAATCCCATTCGTCCGTAGGCTGATGATAGCGGTTCTGGACATAGTCTCGGCTGGCCGCGCTGGCGCCGGTAAAGCCCGCCGCCGGGAACAGGGCCGGTACGCCCTTCAGCGCCAGGGGGAAGTGGTCCGAACGATAGAAGGCCCCGGCCTGGGGCGCCGGATCGGCGATCAGGGTGCGGCCCGTCTCGGTCGCGTGGCGCGCCAGAATGTCGTCCAGCTGGTTCTTGCCCTTGCCGATGACGACGACGTTGGGGTCGATCTCCGTGCCCGGCAGCAGGCTGTCGACGTTGATGTTGGCGACCGTCGTCTCCAGCGGCCAGACCGGATTGGCGGCGTAATAGGTCGAACCCAGCAGGCCCGCCTCCTCGCCTGACCAGGCGGCGAAGACGACCGATCGTTTCGGGCGCGGACCTCCGGCGAAGGCGTGGGCCAGTTCCAGCAGGGCCGCGACGCCGGTCGCATTGTCCACCGCCGCATTATAGATCTTGTCGCCCTGGGCGTTCGGCGTGCCGACGCCGTAGCCGTCCCAATGGGCCCCGTACATGACGGTTTCGTCCGGGCGTTCGGAGCCGGGAATGCGGGCGATGACGTTCTTGGTTTCCACCTTGTCGGCGATCTGGCCGAAGTCGACGCTCATCGTCAGGCCGGGCAGGACGACGGGCTTGAAATCGGCGCTGCGCGCGCTGTCCTTCAGGGCGGCGAAGTCGAGGCCGGCGGCGGTGAACAGCTCTTCCGCCTTGGCGCGCTGGATCCAGCCCTGGAACGCCGCGCGCTCGGCGTCGGGGTTGGCGCGCACGATGTCGAACTTGGGCGCGGCCGATGAGTTCTGCAGCGTCGACCAGGGATAGCCCGCGCCAGCCGTCTCATGCACCACCAGAACGCCCGCCGCGCCGCGACGACCCGCCTCCTGGAACTTGTAGGTCCAGCGGCCATAGAAGGTCATGGCGTTTCCGTCGAACTTGCCCGCGACCGGATCCCCGTCGGGCGCCTGGAAGTCAGGATCGTTGACCAGGACGACGATGACCTTGCCGCGCACGTCCACGTCCTTGAAATCGTCCCACTGGCGCTCGGGCGCCGTCGCGCCATAGCCCACGAAGACCACGGGAGCGTCGGTCACCGTGATGTGGTTGGTCGGCCGGTCGCTGGACACCAGAACGTCGGGACCGCGCTGCAGGCTGATGGTCTTGCCGCCAACGGTCGCGGCGACGGTCGCCGGACCGTCCTGGCGCGTGCGCGACAGATGGGCGACCTGGACGAAGGCGCCGTCCGGCCCGCCGCCCTCGGCCCCCGCCGCCTTGAACTGTTCGACCAGCCAGGCGACGGTCTTTTCCTCGCCGGCCGAGGCGGGCGCGCGGCCTTCGAAATCGTCCGACGCCAGAACCCGAACCGACTCATTCATCCGCGCGGCGTCGATGTTCGGCGCCGTCTCCTGCGCCAGAGTTGGAGAGCAGGCTATCATCAAGGCCAGGATGGAAGCAGCGGGGAGGGCGTGGCGCATCGGATACTCCTGATCGAACCGCGCGACCCTGCCTTTCTCAGTCCCGGCTGTCGAGCCAATCGATGACGCCCTCGGCCGCGACGACGGCGGAGGCGAAGCTGGCCTGAAGCAAATAGCCGCCGGTCGGCGCCTCCCAATCCAGCATCTCGCCCGCGACGAAGACACCCGGTCGCGCGACCAGCATCAGCCGCTCGTCCACGGCGTCCAGTTCGACGCCGCCCGCCGAGGAGATCGCCCGCTCCAGTCCCTGTACGCCGGTCAGGGTCAGCGGCATGGCCTTGATCCGCTCGGCCAAGGCCCGAGGCGAGGCGGGCAGGGGGCCGGCCTCATACAGCAGGGCGACGGCGGCCGCCTCCAGTCCGACCACCTTGCGCAGATGGTTCGACAGGCTGGCCTTGCCGCGCGGCTTGGACAGACGGTCGGTCAGTTTTCCGATCGCCACATCGGGCTTCAGGTCGATCTGGATCTCGGCGCGCCCCGCCGTCTCGACCGTCGTCCTCAGCGCCGCAGACAGCGCATAGATGGCGCCGCCCTCGATGCCGTAGCGGGCGATCATCGCCTCGCCCCGCGCCGTCCGGTCGCCATGGGTGACAGCGACGCCTTTCAGCGGCTGGCCCGCGAACCGATCGCGGAACAGCGCCGACCAGGCCACGTCGAAGCCGACATTGGCCGGCCGGAACGGCGACACGGCGGCGCCCTGCGCTTCCAGCCACGGCGCCCAGGCCCCGTCCGAACCCAGACGCGGCCAGCTGGCGCCGCCCAGAGCCAGAACCACGGCGTCGGGCCGTTCCAGCCGCTCGCCCTCCGGCGTCTCGAACGCCAGCGCCCCGTCGCGCCAACCAGTCCAGCGCGAGCGCGTGCGGATATCGACCCCCTGCGTCTCAAGCCGCGCGAGCCAGGCCCGCACCAGGGGCGACGCCTTCATGGCCTTCGGAAACACTCGCCCGCTTGAGCCGACGAAGGTTTCCTGCCCCAGGGCCTCGACCCAGACGGTCAGGTCGGCAGGCGTGAACCGATCGATCCAGCCAGCGGCCGTCGGCTGGGCTGGACCATAGCGGGTCATGAACCGGTCCAGCGGTTCCGAGTGGGTCAGGTTCAGCCCGCCGCGCCCGGCCATCAGCAGCTTGCGGGCCACGGACGGCATCCGGTCGTGCACCACGACCGTCGCCCCCGCCTTCGCCAGCCGTTCGGCCGCCATCAATCCGGCGGGACCGGCGCCGATCACGTGAACCTGACGGGGCGATTTGATCATCGGCCCGCTTTGCCCGGTTGCTGTCGTGCTGGCTATAGGCGCCGTCATCGCTATGTTGCTGACCATGAGCGTTGCCTTCACCCGCGAAGAAGATCTGGAAGCCACCGCCGCCGACCTGGCGGACCGCCCGATCTCTCCCCATCCCAATCTGGTCACGCCCGAGGGGCTGGCCGCGATCGAGGCCGAACTGGCCTCGGCCCGCGCCGCCTATACGGCCGCCCAGGTGCAAGGCTCGATCGAGAGCGATCGCACCGCCATTGCGCGGGCGACGCGGGACCTCCGCTACTGGTCCGCACGGCGCGCCTCGGCCCAACTGATCGCGCCGACCGAGGACGATGGGGCCGTGCGGTTCGGGGGTTCGGTATCCATCGAGCGCGAGGATGGGCGCGCCCAAACCTGGCGCATCGTCGGCGAAGACGAGGCCGATCCGGCCGCAGGCTCGGTCAGCCATGTCTCGCCCCTCGCCCGCGCCGTCATGGGCAAAAGGGTCGGCGACGAGGTGACGGTGGCCGGTCAGTCGGCCGAGATCGTCGCGGTCGGCTAGACCTCAGTTCTGGGCGTCGTCGTCGCCCAGCATATCCCGCATCATGTCCAGGATCAGCTTCTGCTTGCGCGCAGGCAGGCGCGGCGCCAGGCGCGTGATCTCGACGCTGGTCTTGGTCGGACGGTGTTCGTGGTCGAAGGCGGGCGCCTCTTCGGCGACGCCCACCGTCGCGCTGCTGTAGCCGTCGAAGAAGAAGGGGATGCCGACCTTCATGAACTCGGCCATCTCGAACAGTTTCGAGGCCGAGACGCGGTTCGTGCCCTTTTCGTACTTCTGCACCTGCTGGAAGCTGACGCCGACGGCCTTGGCCAGGGCGGTCTGAGTCAAGCCAAGGTCGAGACGCTTTTCCTGAACGCGCCGGCCGACATGGCGATCGACGGGATGCGGATCCTCGTCCTTTTCACGCGCCATGACGTCCCCCGGAAATGCTCAAATCGCTGCGCCGTTTGAGCGAACCCTAGATCGTAAAATCAACGGCCACAAGGATAGGACGAGCGCTGCCGCAAGGCCGATGAAGAACAGAAGGTCGCCGAACCGACCATAGGGCGTGACGCCCGTCGGACGGGGCAGGGGTGCGTCGATAACGCCCATGACGCCGGGCTCCAGCCGTTGGCCCTCGACGATCCGGCCCCACGGGTCGATCATGGCCGAAATGCCGGTCGGGGTGGCCCGCGCGATGGGCAAGCCGGTCTCGATGGCGCGATAGCTGGCCAGATTCAGATGCTGGCGCGGGCCCGAGGTCGCGCCGAACCAGGCGTCGTTCGACGCATTGACGATCCACTCGGGCCGCCCTGCCGCGCCGGGCGTGAAGCCGGGATAGAGGCTCTCGTAGCAGATCAGAACCTGGGCTGGCGGAGCGCCCGGAACCGAAATCGGGGCCGGCGTCGGTCCGGCGGAAAAGTCGCTGGGCATATGCACCAGGCTGCGCAGGCCGATGGAGGTCATGATCGACCCCAAGGGCAGGTATTCGCCGAACGGCACCAGCCGGTGCTTGTCATAGACGGCGGCGACCCGAAGACCCGCCCCGCCTTCGTCGGCCAGGGCGAACAGGCTGTTGTAATAGCGCGCGCCCTCGGGCGCGGTCAGGTCCGGCTCGCCGCGCGCCAGACCCATCAGCAAGGTCTGTCCGGGACGCAGGGCGCCCGCGATGGCCTGGGCGTCGGCCGAGGCGAAGACGTCGTTGGCCGAGGCGGGCAGGGCGCCTTCGGGCCAGACCACGACATTGGGCGTCCGCGCCGCCGCCTGACCCGTCAGGGCGACATAGCGATCGACGATGGAGCGATAGGCCTCGGGCGACCATTTGGTTTCCTGCTTCACATCAGCCTGAACCAAGCGCACGACTGTGTCGGTGAACTGAAGATCCGACTGCGCCAGCCTGACGGCGCCGAAGCCGCCGACGGCGATCAGGGCCAAGGCGCCCAAGCCCGCAGAGATCAGGCGGCTGCGCTTGTCGCCCGGCCCGATCAAGGGCGCGAAGGCCGCCGTGGCCGCGACCGTCACGAGGCTCAGCCCATAGACGCCGACGACCGAGGCGAACTGGGACATGCCGCCGCCCGCGCGCCAGGTCGCGCCGGCCGGATTCCAAGGAAAGCCGGTCAGCACATGGCCGCGCAACCATTCGGCCGCGCAGAACAGGGCGGCGAACAGCAGCACCCGCACGGCTCCCAGCGGCGCGAACCGACGATAGAGGGCGCAGGCCGTCCCCCAGAACAGACCCAGGCCCGCCGGCAGCAGGCTGGCCGCGAACGGCGCCATCCACGCCTGTTCGGGATTGACGAAAAACGCCTCGGCCACCCACCAGCAGCCGACGAAGAAATAGGCGAACCCCGCCAGCCACCCCATCCAGAAGGCGCCGCGCGCCGTGTCGGACCGCTCCGACAGGATCATAAGCAGCGGATAGCCCAAAAGCCCGATCAGCACTCCGAACGGCGGATGGGCGAAGGCCGTCCCGGCGCCGGCCAGCAGCGCCAGAACGATGCGGATCAGCCGCCACGTCAGGGCGCGTTTCCTGTCGGGCAGGGCGCGGATCGGGGCCGCGAAACGGTCCAGCAGGGCGTCGGGGAACATCGGGTCAGTCCTGCTCGGCGATATAGGGGTCGGCGACGCCGATCTGGGCCAGGATTTCGCGCTCCTCGGCCTCCATCTCCTCGGCCTCGGCGTCGTCTTCGTGGTCGCGGCCCAAGAGGTGCAGCACGCCGTGGACGACCAGATGGCTCAGATGATCGGCCAGGGTCTTGCCCTGCGCCTCGGCCTCGGTCGCGCAGACGCCGTAGGCCAGGACGATGTCGCCCAGATGCGGAAACGCGTTTTCCGGCGCCGGGAAGGAAAGGACATTGGTCGGCCTGTCCTTGTCGCGAAACCGGCCGTTCAGCTCGCGCACGGCATCGTCGTCGGTCAGCAGGACGACGATGTCGCCCTCCACCGTGCCCAGCGACGCTTGCGCCGCGCGTTCGACGACGGCCTCGGTGTCCGGTAGGGCGGCGGTCCAGGCCTCGGCCTCGATTTCAATCTCGATCATGCGAGGTCTTCGAGGTCCGGGGCGGGGCGTCCGCCATCCTGGCGAGAATTGGCGGCGTCGGCGTCATAGGCGCGCACGATCCGCTCGACCATGGCGTGACGCACGACGTCGGAAGCCTCGAACTTCAGGATGCCGACGCCCTGAACCCCGTCCAAGATCCGCAGGGCGTGGGCCAGACCGGAATCGCGCGGGTTCAGCAGGTCGATCTGCGATGGATCGCCGGTCACCACCATCCGTGCGCCCTCGCCCAGGCGCGTCAGCACCATCTTCATCTGCAGGCGGCTGGTGTTCTGGGCTTCATCGACAATGACGAAGGCATGGCTCAGCGTGCGGCCGCGCATGAAGGCGATCGGGGCGGCTTCGATCTCGCCCTTGTCGCGGCGACGCTGCACGTCCTCGGCGCCCAGAATGTCGTTCAGCGCCTCCCAGATCGGCGCCAGATAGGGATCGACCTTTTCGTTCAGGTCGCCGGGCAGGAAGCCCAGCTTCTCGCCCGCCTCGACCGCCGGACGAGTGATGACCAGCCGGTCCACCTGCCCGCGCCGCAGAAGCGATGCGCCATAGGCCGCCGCCAAAAAGGTCTTGCCGGTGCCCGCGGGGCCGACGCCGAAGCTCAGTTCGCACCGGCCCAGCATGTCCAGATAGGCGGCCTGCGCCTTGGTCTTGGGCACGATGGCGCCGCGCTTGCCGCCCGGCAGCGACACGCCCGCCGCCGCCATGCCGGGCGTGCCCCGACCGCCGCGCGCTTGGCCCAGAGCCGCTCGCACGTCGGCCTCGGTGACTTCGGCGCCCAAGGCCGCGCGCTTGGCCAGGTCCTCGATCACCTGGCGGGCGTCCGTGCGGTCGCGTGCGCCGCCGTTGACGGAGACCCCGCCGCCCGGAGCCTCGACCAGGACCTTGAACGCGTCCTCGATCAGGGCGACGTGGCGACTGTTCGGCCCGATGACCGCTCGCAGTTCGGCATCGTTCAAGGGGACGAATTCAGACTCACGCGCCATCAAGCGGCCTTTTCTTTTTGGGCTATCGCCGAGCCTGCGGGACCCGGCTGCTTGAGCCCGTCTGCTATGAGCCGGCCTGACAGACTGTTCTGCTGGCCGGAGATGATCTCGACCGGAACGATCTGCCCGATCAGATGATCCGCGTCATCGACGTGGACCGATTGAAGATATGGGGATCGACCGATCGCTTGGCGACGGTGGCCGTGCCGTCCCGGCTTGTCGAACAGCACGTTCAGCGTCCGGCCGGCTTGGGCGGCGTTGAAGTCGGTCTGCTGTTCCGTCAGCAGGGCGATCAGGCGATGCAGTCGGTCTTTGACGACGTCCGGCTCCACCTGTTTGCCCATGCCCGCTGCCGGCGTGCCCGGTCGCGGCGAATAGGCGAAGGCGAACGCCCCGGCGTAGTTCACACGCCGCACCAGATCCAGCGTGTCCTCGAACTCCCGATCCGTTTCACCGGGGAAGCCGACGATGAAGTCGCCCGCGATGGCGATATCCGGCCGCGCGACGCGGATCCGGTCGATCAGGTCGAAATATTTCTGACGCCCGTGTTTGCGGTTCATCGCCCGCAAAATCCGATCCGACCCCGCCTGAACCGGAAGGTGCAGATAGGGCATCAAGGCGTCCAGATCGCCATGCGCGGCGATCAACTCATCGGCCATGTCGTTGGGATGGCTGGTCGTATAGCGGATGCGGTCCAGGCCGGGGATCTCGGCCAAGGCATAGGCCAGTTCGGCCAGGGTCGCCTTGCGCCCGTCCGGCCGCTCGCCGTCATAGGCGTTGACGTTCTGGCCCAGCAGGGTGACCTCGCGCACGCCTCGATCCGCCAACTGCCGCGCCTCTTCCAGCACCGCCGCCATCGGTCGCGACCATTCGGCGCCGCGCGTATAGGGCACGACGCAGAAGGTGCAGAACTTGTCGCAGCCCTCCTGCACCGTCAGGAAGGCGGTCGGCCCCTCGGTGAAGCGGGCTGCGGGCAGGGCGTCGAACTTGTCGTCGGGAGCGAAGTCGGCGCCGATCCGCTCGCCCCGCGCCCGCGCCGTGCGGGTCAGAAGCTCGGGCAACTGGTGATAGGCCTGGGGGCCGACGACGATATCGACGGCCGGCTGACGCCGCATGATCTCTTCGCCCTCGGCCTGGGCGACGCAGCCGGCGACGGCGATGGTCAGGTCCCCGCCGGTCTCGCGCCGGATATCGCGCATCTCGCGCAGCTTGCCGAGCTCGGAATAGATCTTCTCGGCCGCCTTCTCGCGGATGTGGCAGGTGTTCAGGATGACGAAGTCGGCGGCCTTCACGTCGTCGGTGACGCCATAGCCCAGCGGGCGCAGCACATCGGCCATGCGCTCGGAGTCATAGACGTTCATCTGACAGCCGTAGGTCTTGATGAACAGACGTTTTTGGGGCGCCGTCTCGACTTGAGGAACCAGGGTCTCGGTCATCGTGGGCTTATGATCGCCCGCAAGCGCCGCGACAAGCCGAGCGTCAGCCCGCATCCACATCGGCGGGATCGACCCGCGCCGCATGGCGTGTGAAGATCAGGCCTTCGCGCTTGGACGGCTCGGCGCCCTCGATCGCAACGCCATAGAGCTCCAGCTTGTGGCCGATCAGCTGGAAGCCCAGCCGTTCCGCGATCTCGTTCTTCAACCGCTCGATCTCGGCGTCAAAGAATTCGATCACCTCGCCCGACTTGGTGTCGATCAGGTGGTCGTGGTGATCGTCGCCGGCCTCTTCATAGCGGCTGCGGCCGTCGCCAAAGTCGTGCTTCTCGACCACGCCCGCCTCTTCGAACAGGCGCACGGTGCGATAGACGGTGGCGATCGAGATGTGCGGATCGATGGCCGAGGCGCGACGATAAAGCTCTTCCACATCCGGGTGGTCCGCGGCGTTGGACAGCACCCGGGCGATCACCCGGCGCTGTTCGGTCATACGCATGCCGCGCTCGGCGCAGAGTTTTTCGATCCGGTCCATGCGCCTAGAATAGGGGCTTGGATCGCATCAGGGAAGCGTCAGGTTGGCGTCAGGCGCACAGAGGTCGCGGCTCATCACCACCGCATCGGTCCGCGATCCGTCGGCGCTCGCATAATAGGCTTTGCGGCGACCGATCGGATCGAACCCGGTCCGCTCATACAGGCCGCGCGCGGCGATATTGTCGTCGGCGACCTCCAGGAACAGCCGCGTCGCGCCGGCCTGGACCGCAGCGACGGCCGCCGCCTCGACCAGACGTCGCCCCAGTCCGTGGCGGCGCGCAGACGGGACCACGGCCAGGGTCAGGATTTCCGCCTCGTCGACGACGGTCCGGATCAGGATGAAGCCGTCGGGCTCGCTGACCGCCAGTACGCCTGGCTGCGACAGCAGATCGGCGAAGGTGTCGGCGCTCCACGGCGTGGCAAAGGCCTGGGCGTGCAGGGCGGCGAGTGAGGCGGGGTCCGCCGCCGTCATGACGCAGGCTGGCGCGGCTGGCCCGGCAGGCGGCTGGGCGGTGTGGCGTCGGGCGCGCGCAGATAGAGCGGACGGGGCGGCTGGGTCGCCGGATCGGCCGCGGCGGCCAGGCGGGCCAGCGCCTCCGGCGACGGCGCCACCCGGTCGTCCAACTGGGCGAAGGGCAGATCGGGGAAGGCCTGGGTCACGACCGCCGCGCCATTGCCGACCAGGGCGACGCCCGGTCCGATTTCGGCGATCCGCCGCGCGGCCTCTTCCAGCGACAACGCTTCCTCGGGGCCAGGCGGCCCACCGTCGGCGAAGAGGCGCGCATAGACCTGACCGCGCCGCGCATCGATCAGGGCTGCGATCGGGCCGTCATGATTGGCGAGCGAGCCGGCGAGGGCGTCCAGCGCCGACAGACCGACGACCGGCCGATCCAGCGCCGCGCCCAGACCCTGAGCAAAGGCCAGACCGACGCGCAGACCAGTGAACGAGCCCGGTCCGACCGTGACGCCGATCCGGTCCAGGCTGTCGAAACCGCCGCCCGCCTCGGCCATGACGTCGCGCACCAGGCCGCCGATCCGTTCCTGATGTCCCTTGGTCATCGGCTCGAAGCGCACGGCGAGCGCGCGATCGTCCTCGAACACCGCCGCCGTGCAGGCGCCGAGCGCCGTATCGATCACCAGAAGTCTCATGGGCGTCTTCTAGGCGGCGCGTTGCAGAACCGCCACCGCGTCCGGATCAGAGGGTCTGCTCGACCCGCGTCACCTCGGGCACATAGTGGCGCATCATCTGCTCGACCCCGGCCTTCAAGGTCGCCGACGACGACGGGCAGCCGGCGCAGGCGCCGCGCATCCGCAGGTTCAGAACGCCGGTCGCTTCGTCGAAGGAATCGAACAGGATGTCGCCGCCGTCCTGGGCCACGGCGGGGCGGATGCGGCTGTCCAGCAGGGCCTTGATCTCGGCGACGATCTCGCTGTCGTCCTCGCCATGGCCGTCGGTTTCGCCGCCAGCGCCGCGCGTCAGCGGCTGACCCGAGACGAAGTGATCCATCACGACGCCCAGGATCGGCGCCTTCATCTCGGACCACTCCGGACCCTGCGGCTGGCGGGTCACCGAAACATAGTCCGCGCCGAAGAAGACGCCGTCGACGCCTTCCAGCTCGAACAAGGCCTCCGCCAGCGGAGAGGCCGTCGCCTCGTCGATGGTGCGGTATTCCAGCGCGGCGGTCGGCGACACGTCGCGGCCGGGCAGAAACTTCAGCACGTTCGGATTGGGCGTGGGTTCGGTCTGGATGAACATGGGCGGGAGATGCGCTCGCCCCCGCCCCGTTGCAAGACCCGAGCGGAACCTAGCGCCGCTTCAGCCCGCCCAGCAGACCGCGCATCAGTTCGCGGGTCAGGGTCGATCCGGCCGTGCGCAGGACCGATTTGGTCAGGGCCTCGACCGGCGTTTCGCGGGTGGACCGGCGCGCAGGCTTTGCGGCTTCGCGCGCCGCCCGCGCTTCGGCCTGAGCTTGAGCCTTCGCCCGCGCTTCGGCAGCCTTCTGATCAGCCTTGGCCTGAGCGGCGGCGGCCTTGTCGGCCTCGGCCTGCGCCTTGGCCTGGATTTGGGCCTGAACTTCAGCCTGATCGGCGGCGCTGTGGCGATTGGCCAAGATTTCCGCGGCGGATTCGCGGTTCAGCACCTGCTCGTAAAGGCCCCGCACCGGACTGGCGGCCATGACGGCGGCGCGCTCGGTATCGGTCGCCGGACCCAGGCGCGAGGCCGGCGGGCGAATCTTGGTGCGGGCCACGATGGTCGGCGCGCCCTTTTCGTCCAGCACCGACACCAGGGCCTCGCCCACGCCCAGAGCCTGAATGGCCTCGGCCGTGTCGAAGGCGGCGTTGGCGCGGAAACTCTGCGAGGCGGCCTTCAGCCCCTTCTGTTCGGACGGCGTATAGGCGCGCAGCGCATGCTGAATGCGGTTGCCCAGTTGGGCCAGGACGCTGTCGGGAATATCGGCCGGGTTTTGCGTCACGAAATAGACCCCGACGCCTTTCGACCGGATCAGGCGCACGACCTGTTCGACCTTTTCCAGCAGGGCGCGCGGGGCGTCGTTGAACAGCAGGTGCGCCTCGTCGAAGAAGAAGACCAGGCGCGGCTTTTCCGGATCGCCCACCTCGGGCAGCTGTTCGAACAGCTCCGACAGCAGCCACAGCAGGAAGGCCGCGTACAGACGCGGACTGTTCATCAGCCGGGTCGAGTCCAGCACATTGACCTGGCCCCGGCCGTCAAGACCGACGCGGATCATGTCTTCCAGCTTCAGCGCCGGCTCGCCGAAGAAGGCGTCGCCGCCCTGTTGCTCGACCTGCAACAGCGCGCGCTGGATGGCGGCGATGGAGGCGGGGGCGACATTGCCGACCTCGCGCCCGATCCGCTCGGCGTTCTCGCCGACATAGACCAGCAAGCTCCTCAGATCGTCGAGGTCCAGCAGCAGCAGACCTTCCTTGTCCGCGACGTGGAAGACGACGGTCAGAACGCCCTCCTGCACCTCGTTCAGGTTCAGCATCCGCGCCATCAGCACCGGACCGATTTCCGACACCGTGGTCCGGATCGGATGTCCCTTTTGCCCGTACAGGTCCCAAAAGACGGTGGGGGCGGCGCGCGGCGTCAGGGTCAGGCCCATCTCGGCTGCGCGGGCGATCAGCTTCTCGTTCGGCGCACCCACCTGAGAGATGCCCGACAGGTCCCCCTTCACATCGGCGCAGAAGACCGGCACCCCGGCGTCGGAAAAGCCCTGGGCCATGATCTGCAGCGTGACCGTCTTGCCGGTGCCGGTCGCGCCGGCGACGACGCCGTGGCGGTTGGCGCGGTTAAACAGCAGGTTTTCCGGCTGGGCGGCGTCGGACTGGCCGAGGAAAAGGCCGGGCAGGGCGTCGGGCATTGGGGTCTCCGATGGCGTCTCCGGCAAAGGTCTAGCGCGTTCCCCGCGCGCTCGGAACAGCGATTGACGGCGACGGCGGGCGGTTCGACAACACGATCATGAAAAACCCCATCGCCACGCCATCCTCGGTCGCCGCTCGCAATGCCCTCGGCGTCATCGCCACAGTCGCGGCCGGGGCGGCGATCTACTGGCTGCGGGATATCCTGACGCCGCTGGCGATGGCCATCTTCCTCTTGATCATGATCGATGGGGTGAAGCGGTCGGTCGAGGCGCGCACGCCGTTGAACAGCCGCATGGCCGGGATCGCGGCCCTGACGCTGGTGGTGCTGGCCTTCTTCGCCTCCATCGCCATCATCGTGAACGGGGCGGCGGGCTTCTTCGGCGAGGCGTCCGGCGTGTCGGCCAACATCGGCCCGCGCATCGATCAGATCATTCGCGACGCCTACGGGCTGGTGCGCCTGGCCAATCCGCCCACGGCGCAGGATCTGATCAACGGCGTCGATGTGCGCGGCTGGCTGACCTCCATGGCGTTCCAGGTGCAGGGCATCGCCTCGGGCGCCTTCTTCGTCCTGATCTATCTGGGCTTTCTGCTGGCCTCCCAAGTCGGCTTCCGGCGCAAGATCGTCGCCATGTTCCCGTCCGAGGCCCAGCGCGACGAGGCGGTTGCGGTGTTCCAGCGCGTACGCGGCGGGGTCGAGGGCTATATCTGGGTGCAGTCGGTCACAGGGGGGATGATCTGCGTCGTCGCCTGGATCCTGATGCGGGCGGTCGGGCTTCAGAACGCCGAGTTCTGGACCTTCGTCATCTTCATCGTCGGCTTCATCCCCGTGCTGGGCGGGGCCGTCGCGGGCCTTGCACCGCCGCTGTTCGCCCTGGTCCAGTTCGAAAGTTACTGGCCCGCCGCCATCCTGCTGGTCGGGTTGCAGGTGATCCTGTTCGTCGTCGGCAACTTCATCCAGCCGCGCATGCAGGGCGACAACCAGAACATTGACCCGGTCGTGGTGCTGCTTGCCCTGGCCTTCTGGGGCAAGCTGTGGGGCGTGGTCGGCATGTTCCTGTCCACGCCGCTGGCGGTCATGGCCATGGCGATCCTGGCCGAGTTCAAGGGCTCGCGCTGGATGGCGATCCTGCTGTCGGGCGACGGCGAGCCCTATGCCAACGAGGGCAAGACGACCGACAAGCCGAAAGCGACCCGCCGCAAGCCCAATCCGAAGACCGCAGCGGAGGCTTGATCAGGGCTGCCAGCCGCTGATCTGGTCCGCGTCGCTGTCGCCGGCCAGGGCGCCGCGCGTCTTCTTCACCTCGGCCCAGGCCGCGCGCAGCAGGGCGGGCACGCCCTCGCCCGACACGCCGGACACCAGCATGGGACGGCGACCGGCGACGGCCTCCAGTTCGGCGGCCTTCTCCTCGCGCGCCTCCGGCGTCAGGGCGTCGATCTTGTTCAGGGCCAGGATCTCGGCCTTGTCCGCCAGACCCTCGCCATAGGCTTCCAGCTCGCCCCGGATAATGCGGTAGGCCTCGACCACGTCGTCCTGCGTGCCGTCGATCAGGTGAATCAGGCTGGCCGAGCGTTCTACGTGGCCCAGAAAGCGCGTGCCGAGGCCCGCGCCCTCGCTGGCGCCCTCAATCAGGCCGGGAATGTCGGCGATGACGAACCGCTCGGACGGCGACAGGTCCACCATCCCCAGGTTCGGCGCCAGGGTGGTGAACGGATAGTCGGCGATCTTGGGCTTGGCGGCGCTCGCGGCCGACAGGAAGGTCGATTTGCCGGCGTTTGGAAGACCCGCCAGACCGATGTCGGCGATCAGCTTCAGCCGCAGCCAGATCCAGCGCTCCTGCCCCTCCTGACCAGGGTTGGCGTAGGTCGGCGCCTGGTTGGTCGGCCCCTTGAAGCGCACGTTGCCCCAGCCGCCGTTGCCGCCCTTCAGCAGCAGCTCCATCTTGCCCGGCGTGTCCATGTCCAGCAGGACGGTTTCCTTGTCCTCGTCCAGCACCTGGGTGCCGACGGGCACCTTCAGATGCACGTCCTCGCCCTTGCCGCCGTGCATCTGGCGCCCCTGGCCGTGGTGGCCGGTCTGGGCCTTGAAATGCTGCTGATAGCGATAGTCGATCAGGGTGTTCAGACCCTCGACCGCCTCGATCCAGACATCCCCGCCTTTGCCGCCGTCGCCGCCGTCCGGCCCGCCATTGGGGATGAATTTCTCGCGTCGAAACGACACGGAGCCCGCGCCGCCGTTGCCGGAGCGGATATAGATCTTGGCCTGGTCGAGGAACTTCATCGCGGGCTTATGCCGCAGAAGCGCGGCGAATTACAGGCCCGGCGACCCGGCGCTACTTCAGCGCCAGCGTCACCGTCTTGACGTCCACATATTCGTCGATGCCGTGGATCGAGCCTTCGCGCCCATAGCCCGACTGTTTGACCCCGCCGAACGGCGCGACGGCGGTGGAGATGAGACCGGTGTTGACCCCGCACATCCCCGCCTCGATCCGCCGGCTGAATCGCATCGCACGGTCCAGGTCGCGGGTGAACAGATAGGAGGCCAAGCCGTAGTCGCTGGCGTTGGCCTTCTCCAGCGCCTCTTCCTCCGTGTCGAAGGCGAAGACGGGGATCATGGGGCCGAACGTCTCTTCCTCGCGGAACAGGGCGTCATCGCCGCCCAGGGTCACGGTCGGCTGGAAGAAGCGGCCGCCCAGATCGTGGCGCGACCCGCCGGTGAGGACCCGGCCGCCGTCGGCCTTGATCGCCGCCACATGCTTTTCGACCTTGTCGATGGCCTTGTCCTCGATCAGAGGCCCGACCTTCACGCCGTCGTCGAAGGCGGGACCGACCACGATCTTGGCCACCTCGGCGGCCAGTTTCTCGGCATAGCTTTCGGCGACCGACCGCTCGACATAGACGCGGTTGGGGCAGACGCAGGTCTGGCCTGAGTTCCTGAATTTGCCCTTGATGGTTTCAGCGACCGCCAGATCCAAATCGGCGTCGGCAAAGACGATCAGGGGCGCCGCACCGCCCAGCTCCATCGACACCCGTTTCAGCGTTCCGGCACATTGCTCGGCCAGCTTGCGGCCCACGCCGGTCGAGCCGGTGAAGGACAGTTTGCGGATGTCCGGGCTGTCGGTCAGCGCCTTGCCGATGGTGGCGGCGTCCCCGGTGACGATCGACAGGGCGCCTTTCGGCAGGCCGGCTTCATAGGCCAGTTCGGCCAGGGCGATGGCGGTGAACGGCGTCTGGCTGGCAGGCTTGACCACGGCGGTGCAGCCTGCCGCGAACGCCGGCCCCAGCTTTCGCGTCAGCATGGCGGCGGGGAAGTTCCAGGGCGTGATCAGGGCGCAGGGCCCGACCGCCTCGCGATAGGTCAGGATCAGATGGCCCAGCGGACTGTCCTGGGTCTCGCCGATCAGCCGCTCAGCCTGGCCCGCGAACCATTTCAGGAAGCCGTTGGCGTAGGTGACCTCGCCCTTGGCCTCATCTAACGGCTTGCCGTTTTCCAGCGCCATCAGGGCGCCGAGACCCTCCAGATTGTCGTCGATCAGCGCCGCCCATTTGCGCAGGAAGGTCGCACGCGCGTGCGGATCGGATCTCGACCAGGCCTTGAACGTCTCGCTCGCCGCCGCGATGGCCTGTTCGGTCTCGGCGGCGCCCAGATCGGGGACATGGCCGATCACATCGCCTGTCGCCGGATCATCGACGGCGATGCCGCCGCCGTTGGCCGGAATGACCTTGCCGGCGATCAGGGCGTGCTGGCGCAAGAGTTTGAGGCCGGCGTCGCGGGCGGTGTGGTGCACGGGATGGCTCCTGTCGCGGTCCTAAAACGAACAAGGCCCCGACGATGCGGGGCCTTGCCGGTCGAATGCTGCAGCCTGGGCTGCGGCCGTCGATTAGTTCTTGGCGTCTTGGGCGGCGCCGGTCACGGCCTGGCCGGCGGCCTGGGTGTCGCGGCCCACGCCTTCAACGGTGTTGCAGGCGGCGGTGGTCAGGGCGGCGGCGGCGGCGACCAGAACGAAAATCTTGCGCATAGGGGAAGCTCCAGGGTTGGCCGGGGTGAAACTCCGCCGGTCTCGCCTCATCAACGCGACGCCAGCGCTGCGGTTCCGGGCGTCTTGTCCGCCGGATCGACCGGCGCGAGCGCTTCTGGCGTGGCGAAGATCATGCGGGCGATGGTGCCGCCGCCGGTCGGGGTGGCGAACTCGGTCTCCCCGCGCAACTGTTTGGCGAAGGCGCTCATCAGGGTGCGGCCCACCCCGACCTCGGCGCCGGCCTGGGCGCCGGGCCCGTTGTCCTCGACTTCGAGAACCGATGTCTCGCCCTGGACGCGGAAGCGCACCTTCAGCTCCCCGCCGCTGCCGGCGAAGGCGTGCTTCTGGGCGTTTGTCACCGCCTCGACCAGCCACAGCGCAAGGGGCGCCAGCTTGTCGGGATCGACGTGCAGGGAATCGGCGTCCACCGAGCTGATGACCACCGGTCCGCGCCCCGCTTCGCTAGCGATCAGTTGTCCGACCAGTTCGTTCAGGAACTCGCGCGCGTCAGCGTGGCGGATGTCGTTGCTCTGATAAAGGGTGCGGTAGATCAGGGCCAAGGCCGAGATGCGCTGGCGTGTGTCGCCCAGCGCCGCCTTGGCCGGCGCATCGGTCAGGGCGCGCTGCTGCATCGACAGCAGGGACGAGATGATCTGAAGATTGTTCTTCACCCGATGATGGATTTCGCGCATCAGCGCGTCTTTTTCCGTCAGGGCGTCGGTCAGTTCACGGTCACGCACGGTGATGGCCTCGGCCATCTCATCCAGAGTGCGCGCCATGGTGCGAATTTCAGACGGGGCGTTCATCGCCTGCAACGGACGCACCGAGAACCGGCCCTTGGCGTAAATGCCCGCGACCCGCTCCAGATAATCCAGCCAGCGGATGAAGATGCGCTCGGACAGCAGCATGACCGCCGCGAACGCCGTCAGCCACGCCCCCAGCGGCAGCAACAGGGTGCCGATCGGGTTGAGCCGCGCCCAGGACAGCCACCCGGGCGCCGGGGCCGACAGCAGGGCGTAAAGGTCGCCGCCGGCCAGGGCCGCGCCCGCATAGTCGCGGCGGCGGTTCTGCGAATCCTTGGCCTCGAACACCGCCGATCCCTGGTCGCGCGCGCGGGCCACCCACCCGGCGATGTCGTCTCCGGCCGACAGTTTGAACACGTCGGGATCACTGGCCGTCAGTATACGTCCGGCGCCGTCGGTCAGGGCCGCTTGTGCACCCGAGGGCAGGGCGGGATCGGTGACATCGGGCTGCAGGGCGGAGAAGGGGATCACGGCGACCATGGCGCCGTCGAACCGGCCCATCGGCCGTTCGGCGCGGGTGGCGACGATCAGCGCGCCTTCATAGCCGGCGCCGTCGGGCGCGCGCATGACGACAAGCTCTTCGCCGTTGCGCAGCCGCTGGAACCACGTCGCCTGTGCGGCGGGCGCGACCCCGGATCTTACGCCGTCTGTCCGGCCAGAGGCGCAGACCGCCTCGCCAGTCGGGCTGATGCGATAGAGGCCCTCGTAGCCTTCCAGACGTCCGACCAGCGCCGTCAGGCGCGGCGCGCAATAGGGGCCGACCGCATCGGGGCTGAGCGCGCGCAACAGCACCTGGGCGCTGTCCAGCTTGGCCTTGGCGCTGGAGGCGCTGCGTTCGGCCGCCAGTTGAAGGTCCACCTGCCGGTCGTCGGCCTGTCTTTGAAAGTCCGCCTGGGTCTGGATCAGGCTGAGAACGAAGATCGGCAGCAGGGCCATGGCCATGGCCGCGCCCAGTCGAAACCGGATGCCCTGAAAGCGATCCGATTTCCACGTGCGACCGAGCCGCGACCTGGAGGCCTCCCTGCTCGTGTCGTTCACCGCCGCTTAGCTCCGGGCGCCGGCCAGCCTGTCGGCCTCGCCCAGGATCGTGCGCATGGCGTCGCCGGCCGCTTCACCGTCGCGGCCGTAACCGCCCCGCTCCAGGGTGGCTTGCAAGGCCCGGCGTGCGCGGCTGACGCGGCTCTTCACCGTGCCGACGGCGCAGCCGCAAATCTCGGCCGCTTCTTCATAGGCGAAGCCGCCGGCGCCGACCAGGATCAAGGCCTCGCGCTGCTCCTCGGGCAGGGTCTTCAGAGCCTGACGCAGTTCGTCCAGAGCAACGGGCGCCTCGGGATCGTCCACGGCGACCAAGGTCCGCTCGGCGGCTTCCTGATCCAGCTGCGACTGGCGCCACGAGCGGCGCTTTTCGGAATAGAACTGGTTGCGCAGGATCATGAAGGTCCAGGCCTTCATGTTGGTGCCCATCTGATAGCTGGCGCGCGCGTCCCAGGCCTTCATCATGGCGTCCTGCGCCAGGTCGTCGGCCGCGGTCGGGTCGCCGGTCAAGGTCCGGGCGAAGGCGCGCAGATGCGGAATCAGCAGGACCAGTTCGCGCTTGAAGCCCTCGTCGTCGGCCGACGCGGGTTTGGGGGCGGCGCCCAGGCGTGAAGTGCTCATGCGGCGCTGTCCGAAGACTTGGCGTCGGCGCGTTTCAGAATATCGAGAAACTCATCGGGCACGGGTTCGTTGACGACCTCGTCGAACATGTGCCGCAGCTTGACGCCAATGGCCTGTTGGCGAAGGCGAGCTTCTTCAAGCCCTGCCTCCCCCTTCTGTTCGCCTTTGGGACGAGAGGAGTCCGGAGAATCGATCATAGACAGAGCCAAGCCCACCCAACTGTCATCGCGAGAAGATGTCGGTCTCAAACGTCATCAGACCGGCCGGGTTCCTGCATGACCGGTTTTTAATGCTAAAGCTTGTTCGCCACGGCGGAACCGTGATGCGAATGTGACGTTTAGGGCTGATGTAGCGCCCCGCCTTGCCGGCCGGGCTGTGATTTGTCGGGGACTATCTGAATGAGCCTTCTGGCCAGACTCGCGCCGCACCTTCCTTATGTGCGCCGCTACGCACGCGCCCTGACCGGCGATCAATCGACGGGCGACAACTATGTCCGCGTCGCTCTGGAGGCCTTGGCCGCCGGCGAGCAGCAGCTGTCGGCCGAGATGACGCCGCGGGTCGCTCTTTATCATGTCTTCCACGCCATCTGGTCCTCGACCGGCGCGCAGCTGGAAACCGGCACGCTGGAAACCACGGGCAGCGACGCCTCGCAGCGTCTGCTGCGCATCGCGCCGCGTTCGCGCCAGGCCTTCCTGCTGACCGCGCTTGAAGGCTTCACCCCATCGGAAGCCGCGCAAATCCTGTCCGCCGATCCGCGCGACGTGGAGCGTCTGATCGCCGACGCCCAGGCGGACATCGACGCCGAACTGGCGACTGATGTTCTGGTCATCGAGGACGAGGCCATCATTTCGGCCGACATCCAGAGCCTGGTGACCGAACTGGGTCACCGCGTCACCGGCACCGCCACGACGCACGACGAGGCGATCGACGCCGTCGCCCGCCACAAGCCGGGTCTGGTTCTGGCCGACATTCAGTTGGCCGACGGCTCGTCGGGCATCGATGCGGTCAAGGATATCCTGAAAACCATGGACGTGCCGGTGATCTTCATCACCGCCTTCCCGGAACGTTTGCTGACCGGCGAGCGCCCCGAGCCGACCTTCCTGATCACCAAGCCCTTCCAGCCGGAAACGGTGAAGGCGGCGATCAGCCAGGCGCTGTTCTTCCACCCGTCGCGCCAGAAGGAAGCCGCTTAAAACGCGATCTTTCGTTGACGACAAGATCGGCCTCGGTCCCTCGGGATCGAGGCCTTTTCTTTGGTTTGCGCCGGCATTGATGGGCCAAGGTACGAAAGCGCAAAAAAAGCGATCGAGGACGGGAACCGGCTTCGGGCGCCGTCGTTATCGGTCCGTGGAGGCGGCGACGCCCCCCGACTTGATCTGCGAAAGCCGATCATGCCGCCTCCGCGCCTCATTCTCGATGATGCCACTTCAAAGCGATCCGAAAGGGTCGCTTTTTTCTTGGCGCACACCTCGACCGAGGCCGCCGTCGCGGCCAAGATGGTGGCCAAAGAAAACGCACGGAGAGACGCCAATGGCTTCGACAAGCGGCAAGACGAACCGTCAATGGGTGCTGCGCCAGCGCCCCAAGGGCCTGATCCAGCCCGGCGATCTGGAACTGGTCGAGACGGCCATCCCTGATCTGCAGGAGAACGAGGTGCTGGTCCGCACCGTCTATCTGTCGCTGGACCCGACAAATCGCACCTGGATGAACGATTCCGAGGGCTATCTGCCGCCGGTCGGCCTAGGGGAGGTCATGCGCGGCCTGACGCTGGGCGTGGTCGAAGCCTCGCGATCCAGCCGCTTCAAGGCCGGCGATGTCGTCATGCCGACCTCGGGCGGCTGGGCCGACTATGCGGTCGTGCCGGAAGGCGGCCTGCGCCCGGTCCACCGCGCGCCCGGCCTGCCGTTGACGGCCAATATGTCCGTGCTCGGCATGACCGGTCTGACCGCCTATTTCGGCGTCACCGATGTGCTGAAGGCCAAGGAAGGCGAGACCATCGTCATCTCGGCGGCTGCCGGCGCGGTGGGCTCCATCGCGGGGCAGATCGCCAAACAGCGCGGGTGTCGCGTCATCGGCATCGCGGGCGGTCCGCAGAAGTGCGCCTGGCTGACCGACGAACTCGGCTTCGACGCGGCCATCGATTACAAGAACGAGGATGTCGGCGAGGCGCTGGACCGTCTGGCCCCCGACGGCGTCGATCTGAACTTCGAGAATGTCGGCGGCGACATCATGATCGCGGTGTTCAACCGTCTGAAGGTCCACGGCCGGATGGCGGTCTGCGGCCTGGTGTCCTCCTACAATGCGACCAAGGCGCCGCCGTCGCCGAACTTCGCGCGCATCATCACCCATCGCTTGCACGTCCAGGGTTTCCTGGTCCTGGACTACGCCCCGCGCGCTCGCGAGATGGTGGCGGAGATGGGCCCGTGGCTGGCGGACGGCCGGGTCAAATGGAAGGTTCACGTCGACGACGGGCTGGAAGGCGCGGTGGGATCGTTGAATCGCTTGTTCACGGGCGATCACGACGGCAAGCTGCTGGTTCGCGTTTCCGAAGAACCCGCCTGAACCCAAGGTCTGCGCATGAGCGATCCGCTGCACATCCATTTCGAAGACCTGGAGGTGGGGCAGGTCGTGCCGCTGGGCGCCTGTGCGGTCGATCAGGGGGCGCTGGACGTTTTCATCGAGCGGTTCTCGCCCGGCTGGGACGTGGCCTATGGCGCGCCGGACGCCATGGTCTATGTGCTGTGGAGCCGACTGGCGGCCGACAAGTCCGGCGGCTGGGCCCAGACGAAAGTCCTGGCCGTCGATGGGCTGCGTTACATGCGCAATCCCCCGGCGGGCGAACTGCTGCGGGGTCGCATGACGGTGATGGGCAAGGATCCGGTCGGCGACGAAAAGGGCATCGTCATCGCCTCGCATGACCTGCTGGACGAGGCCGGTCGTCTGGTCTTTTCCTGCCTGACCCGGGCGCTGTTCTCGCGCCGCTGAAACGAAAAACGCCCCGCCGGCGAACCGGCGGGGCGGGTATCTGGTCGGCGTCTCGCGATCAGTTTACTGAAGCCGGCGCCTCGGCTTGGCGTTGGAAGGCGAGAGCGATCAAGCGCTCCCAACCCAGCAGAGAGACTAGATGGGCATAGATTTGGCCCAGAGCCCCGTTGTCTCGCAGTTCGACCAGTTTCTCGGCCGAAAGAGCGCGCAGCTTGTCTTCTGACACCGCGTAATATTCGGCAATCTTCTGCGGCTGCGCTGGCGTGCCGTCGGCGTTGCGTGGAGTAAAGGTCGCGTCGCGCACATCCAGCAGGTCGAGCTCGTTCACAAGAGCCAGGAAGGCTTCCGTGCGAAGACGCTCCTGTTCAAAATTGTTGCAGAAATCCATCGCCATTTGCGTGTATTCGCTCGCTTGTCCATCAACGAACAAGGGGTTTTCGCCGCCCTCTACGACGATCTCTGCATCGCGATCGATGCAAAGGACCATGCGCTCATTCTGCTTGTCGTCAGCGAAGACGAAGGGATAGCGGCGCACGTAGGCAGGAACGTAGGCGTCAGGGCGGAAGTCGCCTGCCGCGGACACAAAAAGGTTGTCGCCCTGACGCAGACCCATGACTGCCATGGGCAGCTTCTGGTCTCCGATGAAGATGATTGGGTAGGACAACGCCGCCGGGGCGAATTCGGTGACCGTCAGCGGGACGATATTGGTCTTGCCGACGAACGCATAAGGCTTCTCGGCCGGGTTGACGCCAAGCGAGGCATGAAGGCCGGCGTCCAACGGCTCAGGGTTGGTGTAGAAGAGGACGTTGCCTTCAAGCGGCGAATTGTTCGTGTCGGTCATGAAGCGAGGACGCTCTGGTTAAAGATCGGAGGCGCGCCTTCTAGCCCAACGCCGCGCAACCGGCAAACCCGCGATGCGTCGGTTGCAGTGGGGGTCGCCAGCCATTAGCTGTGGCGTATGGGTTCCGCCTGCGATCACGACCATGACCACTCCGGCCTGAACGGCGGGGCGCTGGACCGCGCCCTGGCGGCGGCCGAGGCGCGCGCGCTCCAGCAGGGCGAGCGGATGACCGCCCAGCGCCGGCGCGTCCTGGCCCTGCTGCTGGAAAGCGGCGAGCCGGTGAAGGCCTACGATCTAATCGCGCGCTTCGGAGAAGACGGTCAGGCCGCGAAGCCGCCGACCGTCTATCGCGCGCTGGAGTTTCTGGAACGGCTGGGCATGGTCCACCGCATCGCCTCCATCAGCGCCTATGTCGCCTGCACCGACGATGGCGAGGCCGCCCACGCGGCCGCCTTCTTGATCTGCGACTGCTGCGGCGCGACGCGCGAGGTCAGCGGCCCGGACCAGAGCGCCATGAACGCCGCCGCCTCAGCCGCCGGTTACGCCATCGTCCGCACGACGATCGAGGCGCACGGTCGCTGCGCCGCCTGTCGCGACGTCGCATGACCATGGATGCGGCGTTGATGTCCCCACCGCGTCGCCTGTCCGTGCCGATCGACAATCGCTGGGGCGCCGGCGAGATGGCCGTACTGGATTTCGGCGATCCGAACCGGCCGGTCGATCTGATCTTCTCTCACGCCAACGGCTTCAACGCCGCCACCTATCGCAGCCTCTTGTCGCCGCTGTCGGCGTCCTTGCGGATCTGGGCGCCGGATCTGCGCGGCCATGGCCGGTCTGCGCTGCCGACCTTCGCGCGACCCAAGACCAGCTGGCTGGACCACCGCGACGACCTGCTGGCGCTGCTGGAGGCCATCGACGGCCCGCCCGTGGTCATGGCCGGCCATTCGATGGGCGGCACGGCCTCGCTTCTGGCGGCTGCCGTTCGGCCGGATCGGGTGTCCAGCCTGGTGCTGCTCGATCCGGTGATCTGGAAACGCTCGGCGGTCTTCGCCTTCAACCTGCCCTTCGCCCACAAGCTGATGAAGGCGATCCCCATCGCCAAGGCCACCTTGCGCCGTCGCAGCCAGTTCGACAGCCGCGAACAGGCGATGGCCGCCTATCGCGGGCGCGGCGCCTTCAAGGGTTGGCCCGACATGGTTCTGGCCGACTACCTGTCCGAAGGCCTGAACGAAGGCGACGGCGGGTTCAGCCTGACCGCCGCGCCGGCCTGGGAGGCGGCCAACTACGCCGCCCAGGCGCACGATCCGTGGCGGGCCATGAAACGCTATCCCGGGCCGGTCCGCATCCTGAAAGCCGAACACGGCGCCCTGACCCATGTGCCGGTCCAGCCCCGAGGCCTGCCCAATGTCTCGGTCGAGGTCGTGTCCGGCGGCGGGCACCTGTTCCCCATGACCCATGCCGACGTGGCGCGCGACGCCCTGTTCGACGCCGCCGTCTGAGAACGAATTCTGTAGGCGGAGCATGGGCGCGCGCTATAAGGGCGCCGCTGAGCATAACGCCCGCCGCCCGAGACGCCGCTTGTCCTTCTTCCACGCCGGTCCCGCGCCCAAAGGCGCCGGCCCCCGCTCCGGGGCGCTGCGCGACGGTTTGATCCTTGCTCCAGGCATGAAGGTCGGTCTGTTCGGCGGCTCCTTCAATCCCGCCCACGACGGTCACGCCCATGTCGCCGAGACCGCCATGCGCCGTCTGGATCTCGACCGGGTCGTCTGGCTGGTCTCTCCGCAGAACCCTTTGAAGGACGCCCGCCATAGCGCGCCGCTGGCGGACCGCATGGCCTCGGCGCGTCAGCATGCGCGTGGTCCGTCGATGATCGTCTCGGACTTCGAGAGCCGGGCCGGCGTCGCTTGGACCGTCGACACCCTGCGCCTTCTGGTCGCGCGGCATCCCGGCGTGCATTTCGTCTGGCTGATGGGGTCGGACAATCTGGCCAGCTTCCACCGCTGGAGAGGCTGGACCGACATCATGCGGTTGATGCCGGTGGCGGTCATCGCCCGGCCTGGTTCGCTGCTGGACAGCCGTACGGCGCCGGCCGCCGCCCGCTTCGCCGGTTTCCGCATTCCGGCCCAGCAGGCGGGGCTTCTGCCGACGCTTCAGGCGCCCGCCTGGACCTATCTGACGGCGCCGCTCAATCCCCTTTCGTCCACGGCGATCAGGACCGGCAAGGGCGTGCGCGCGACCTCGTGATCGCCGGATGATTCGGGCGGCGGTTCACGTTGCGGCCCATCCGTGCTAGAGGGCTTCTTTAGTCAACGCTCCCGGAGCCCTCCGCTGACCCCCTCGCCCGCGTATGATACGCAAGACGCCGCCGTCTCGAATACGGCGCACGAGATGGACCCTATCGAACCTCTCCATTCCGAAGACGGCTTTGAATCCGACGCCTCCCCGCGCGGCTTCGACGATTCCGCTCCCCGCCCCGTCGGCTCCACGCCGCTGGAAGAAGCCCTGCTGAGCCGCCTCGACGAGGACAAGGCCCAGGACATGGTCCTGATCGACCTGAAGGGCAAAAGCGCCATGGCCGACACCATGATCGTGGCGTCCGGTCGTTCGCACCGTCACGTCGGCGCCATCGCTGACCACCTGCTGCGCACGCTCAAGGAACAGGGCCTCGGCAAGGCCAAGGTCGAGGGCCTGCCGCACTGCGACTGGGTTCTGATCGACGCCGGCGATGTGATCGTGCACCTGTTCCGCCCGGAAGTGCGCACCTTCTACAACATCGAAAAGATCTGGGCGGTCGACTCCGCCCACCGCATGGTCCGCGACTGACACCATGAAGCTGAGCATCGTCGCCATCGGCCGACCGGGCCGGGGGCCTGAAGCGACGCTCGCCGACGACTACGCCAAGCGCGCCACCCTGTCGGGACGCGCGCTTGGCCTCGGTCCCCTCGAACTGATCGATCTGGAAGCCCGCAGACCCGGCAAGGCGCCGGAGGCTGAGCTGATCCTCGCTGCCGCAGAGGGCGCGCACCTGATCGCCTGCGACGAGCGCGGCAAGACCTATTCCTCGCGCGCCTTCGCCGACCACATCGCCAAACTGCGGGATCAGGGCGAGCGTCGCCTGGTCTTCGCTATCGGCGGGGCGGACGGGCTGGACGCCAGCGTGCGCGACGCTGCGTCCTCGACCCTGGCCTTCGGTCCCCAGACCTGGCCCCACGCCCTGGCGCGCGCCATGCTGGCCGAACAGTTGTATCGGGCCGTGACCATCCTGGCCGGATCGCCCTATCATCGCGACTGACATGCGTCGCGCCATACCCTTATCGCTGGCCCTGCTGACGGGTTTCGTCTGCGCCGCCCCGGCGATGAGCAACCAGGCGCCCGAGAGCGAACTGTCGCGCATTCAGGCCGAATACCGCGACGAGACGGTGCGCGCCCGTCGTCTGCGCGCTGACGCCGACGCCGCCAAGACCGAACTGGCTCAGTTGGAGCGCCGCCTGGCCTCGCTGCGGGCCGACGAACAGACCGGCGACCGTCAGATCGACGATCAGCGCGCCCGCCTGCAGCAACTGACCGAACGCGAGGCCGAACTGGTCACGGACCTGGCGCGTGAGCGCGGCGCCCAGGGCCGTCTGCTCAGCGCGCTGCAGATGATGAGCCGCCGGCCGCCGCCGCCCTTGCTGGTGCCCGCCGACAAGGCCATCGACACCGTGCGCGCCTCCATCCTGCTCAAGGCCATGACGCCGGATCTGGAAGGCCGCGCCAAGGTGCTGGCCGCTCGTCAAGCCGAGATCATGCGCATCCGCCGCCTCGCCGTCCTGTCCTCGGAGCGACTGCTGACGACCGAGAGCGAGCAAGGCGACCGGCGCGGCGAGATCGAGGGGCTGACGGCGCGCAAGACCGCCCTGACCGCCGTCCTGAACGCTGAGGCCCGCGCCGCCGAACGCGCCGCCGCCGTGCTGGAGCGCCGCATTCGCGAACTGGGCGGCGCGGTCCCGACCACCCAGGCCGAAGAGACGCCGACCGCTCGCCTTCCGGCCGGACGCGGCCGCCTCAGTTCGCCCGTCGCCGGCGCGCCCAGCCAGACTTGGGGCGCCGGAACCTCCGGCTGGCGCTGGCGGGCTGACCGCGCGGCCGTCACCGCGCCCGCCGACGCCAAGGTCGCCTACGCCGGGCCGCTGACGGGGTGGGGCAATGTGGTGGTGCTGGATCTCGGCCCCGGCTGGCGCGCCGTCATCGCCGGCCTGGAAAGCGTCGATGTCGGTCCGGACGCCCGGGTCTCGGACGGCCAGACCCTGGGGCGCAGCGGCCCGGACGGCGATGTCTATTTCGAACTGCGTCGCGACGAACGGCCGATCGATCCGGGACCGTGGTTGCGTTGAACCCGCAATAGTCCTTTGCATTCTCGTCTGACGCTGATTTTATCGGCGGGACGCCGCGTCGCCACGATTTGGTCGTGACTGCGGGGCCTTAACCTTCCCACGGGCGCCCACAGTGATCGGCCCGACCGAAAGAGACCGAATGCGTAAACTGCTCCTCGTCGGCTGCGCCGCTCTGGTGCTCGGCGGATCCGCCGCTGCTGTCAGCAGCCAGACCCCCCGAAACGAAACCTTCCGGATGCTGGAGCTGTTCGGCGACGTGGTGGGCATCGTCGAGCAGGCCTACGTCGTCCCGGTCGACAACAAGAAGCTGATCGAGGCCGCGCTGGCCGGCATGATGACGGCCCTGGACCCGCACTCCAACTATCTGCCGCCCTCCAACTACGACGACCTGCGCGAACGCACCGAGGGCCAGTATTCGGGCGTCGGTCTGACCATCAGCGCCGACGGCGGCATGGTGAAGGTCATCTCGCCGATGGACGACAGCCCTGCCGCCAGGGCCGGGGTTCAGGCGGGCGACGTGATCTCTTCGATCGAGGGCCAGAACGCGGCGGGCCTGACGGTCAGCCAAGTGTCCGAAAAGCTGCGCGGCGCCGTGGGCACCAGCGTCAAGGTGACCTTCCTGCGCGACGGCTCAGACCCGCTGGAAGTGACCCTAACCCGCGAGGTCATCAAGGTTCAGTCGGTCACCGGCCGGGTCGAGGGTGACTTCGGTTATCTGCGCGTCTCGACCTTCAACGAGAACACCGGCCGCGAGTTGAACGAGGCCATCGCCAAGATCAAGGCCGAAAAGCCGGGCGTGAAGGGCTATGTCCTGGACCTGCGCAACAACGGCGGCGGCCTGCTGAACGCCGCCATCGACGTCTCCGACGCCTTCCTGGAACGCGGCGAGATCGTCAGCCAGCGGGGCAGGAAGCCCGAGCAGATCCAGCGCTATTCCGCCAAGCCCGGCGACGTCACCGGCGGCCTGCCGCTGGTCGTGCTGGTCAACTATGGCTCGGCCTCGGCGTCGGAAATCGTCGCCGGCGCCCTGAAGGATCACCAGCGCGCGACCATCGTGGGCCTGACCAGCTTCGGCAAGGGTTCGGTCCAGACCGTGATCCCGCTGCGTCAGGGTCAGGACGGCGCCTTGTCGATCACGACCGCGCGCTACTACACCCCTTCGGGCGCCTCGATTCAGAAGATCGGCATCGAGCCGGATCTGGAAGTCGCCCGCAACGAGGCCGAGGCCCGCATCGTCTCGCGCTCCAGCTTCATCTATTCCGAGGCCGCCTACGCCACGGCCCTGGACGCCTCCATCGGCGCCGAGCGCAAGGGTCCGCACACCCCGCGCGAAGCCCCGGGCGAAAAGTTCGACAAGGACAAGGACTATCAGCTTCAGCGCGCGCTGGACGTCCTGCGCGCCGGCGGCGACCTGTCGAAACTGTCGCCCCCGCCCGAAGGCATCGTCGTCACCGAACCCGGCTCGACGCCCAAGCCCGACGCCGAGCCGGCGGCGGACGAGCCGAAAGAAGAATAGGTCAGGGAAGGGCGGCGCGAGCCGCCCTTTTCTTTGCGATCAGGACAGTCGGTCGCGGAAGGCCGAATAGTCGAACGCGCGCACCGTTCTCAGCGCATCCGTCTGGGAGTTCCACAGCACGATGGACGGCAGCGGCACGCCGTTGAAGGTGTTGGTCTTCACCATCGAATAGTGGGCCTGGTCCAGAAACGCGATGCGCGTCCCCGGCGTCGGCCGCTCGGCGAAGACGTAGTCGCCGATGATGTCCCCGGCCAGGCACGACGGCCCGCCCAGCCGCACCGTCACCCCATGTTCGGGCTCTTTCAGCAGCGCGGGGCGATAGGGCGCCTCGATCACATCGGGCATATGGCAGGTGGCCGAGATGTCGGTGATGCCGATGGGCATGCCGTTGTCGAAGACGTCCAGCACCTCGCCGATCAGGATGCCGGCGTCCAGCGCCACGGCCTCGCCCGGCTCCAGATAGACTTGGACCCCGTGCCGGGCCTGCAGATCGCGCACAAAGGCGATCAGATCGTCGGTCTGATAGTCGGCGCGGGTGATGTGATGCCCCCCGCCCAGGTTCAGCCATTTGATCCCGTCCAGCAGCGGCGCCAGCTTCGGCTCCACCGCCGCCCAGATGCGCGACAGCGGCTGGAAGTCCTGTTCGCACAGCGCATGGATATGCAGACCATCGACGCCGATCAGATGGTCGGCCGTCAGTTGCGACACCGGAAAGCCTAGGCGCGAGCAGGGCTGGGCCGGGTCGTATTTGGCGACCTCGCCTTCGGAATGTTCGGGGTTCAGCCGCAGGCCGATCTCGAACGTCTCGCCGTCCGCGCGCGCCGTCGCGATCAGGTCGGCGAAACGGGCGATCTGGGCCGGGTTGTTGAAGATGACGTGATCCGACAGACGCAGGATCTCGGGCAGGTCCTGCGCCGTATAGGCCGGCGAATAGGTGGTGAGCTCGCCCTTGTAGAACTCGCGCGCCAGCCGCGCCTCCCACAGACCCGAGGCGCAGACCCCGTCGAGGTATTCGCCGACCACATCGGCCAGCGACCACATCGAAAACGCCTTCAGCGCCAGAAGCACGCGCGCCTCCGCCCCGTCGCGCACGCCTTTCAGCACGGACAGATTGCGACGGATGGCCGCCTCGTCCACCACGAAGGCGGGCGAGGCGACGCGGTTCAGGTCGAAATGCGCAAAGGCGCCCGGATCGCCGGCCTGGGTCTGCATTCAGTCGGTCCGATCAGAAGTCCAGAGGGGCGTCCAGGTCCTGAACCTTCCACGGCAGGCCGTGCTTGTTCAGCATGTCCATGAAGGGGTCTGGGTCCAGCTGCTCCATGTTGAACACGCCGTCGCCCTTCCACTGGCCGGTCACCATCAGGGCCGCGCCGATCATGGCCGGCACGCCGGTGGTGTAGCTGACGGCCTGGTTGCCGGTCTCGGCATAGGCATCTTCGTGGTCGCAGATGTTGTTGACGTAGACCGTCTTCTTGACCCCGTTCTTCAGGCCGGTGGCGATGACGCCGATGTTGGTCTTGCCCTTGGTGATCGGACCCAGCGAGGCCGGCTCGGGCAGCAGGGCCTTCAGGAACTCGATCGGAATGATCTCGCGGCCCTGGAACGACATCGGCTCGATCGAGGTCATGCCGATGTTTTCCAGCACTTCGAGGTGCTTCAGATAGCTGTCGCCGAACGTCATCCAGAAGCGGATGCGTTTGATCTCGGGATAGAACCTCGCCAGCGATTCCAGCTCCTCATGGTACATGAGGTACATGTTCTTGGGACCCACGCCTTCGAAGTCGAAGGTCTGTTTGTGGCTCAGCGCCGGGCCTTCGACCCACTGGCCGTTCTCCCAGTGACGCGAGTTCGCCGTCACTTCACGCAGATTGATCTCGGGGTTGAAGTTGGTCGCGAAGGGCAGGCCGGTGTCGCCGCCGTTGCAGTCCAGGATGTCCAGCGTCTCGATGGAATCCAGCAGATGCTTCTTGATGTAGGTGGTGAAGACCGAGGTCACGCCGGGGTCGAAGCCCGAACCCAGCAGCGCCATCAGGCCGGCGTCCTTGAAACGGTCCTGATAGGCCCACTGCCACTTGTATTCGAACTTGGCCTCGTCGCGCGGCTCGTAGTTGGCGGTGTCCAGATAGTCGACGCCGGCGGCCAGGCAGGCGTCCATGATCGACAGGTCCTGATAGGGCAGGGCCAGGTTCACGACCAACTCGGGCTGCACCTTCTGGATCAGCGCCGTGGTCGCCGCCACGTCGTCAGCGTCAATGGCCGCCGTGTCGATGTCGACGCCGAGGCGCGACTTCACGGACTGGGCGATCGCATCGCACTTGGACTTGGTGCGGCTCGCCAGGGTGATATGCGAGAAGATGTCCGCGTTCATCGCCATCTTGTGGACGGCCACCGAACTGACGCCGCCTGCGCCGATAACCAGCACCTTGCTCATCTGTGCTTCTCCCGAAGTCTGAAACCCTGGCGACAGCGCCGCCCCTATAAAGGGCGCGGCTCTTAGCACGATGATGACAATCCGCTAAATCCCTGCGCCGATATTGGCTGTTATAGCGTGACCGGATCGGTCCGGTTGCCTTTGTGCGGTTTTTCCGCCATAAGCCGCCGCTTCCGACGCAAGTGAACCTGCGTCTCCACCGGGACGACAGCTTTTTTGTCGTGCTAACGCGCTCCGCGCTACTTGAGCACAGCCCATGCGGGCTCAAGTAGGCCGCAAGGCCGATAGCCCGCAAAAGAGAACGAGCCCGGCGAGAACCCTCCGCCGACGTGATCGTCGCCGGGGGCCGTTGTCGTATGGAGCCGTTTCACCCGTCGCTATGAGGTAGTGAATGTTCGAGGCTCTGAACGAGCGGCTGACAGGCGTCTTCGACCGGATCACCGGGCGCGGCGCCCTGTCCGAAAAGGATGTCGCCGAGGCGATGCGCGAAGTGCGCGTGGCCCTGCTCGAGGCCGACGTCGCCCTGCCGGTCGTCAAGGAATTCATCGCCTTCGCCACCGAGCGCGCGACGGGCGAAGAGGTCATCCGTTCGGTCAAGCCGGCCGATCAGGTGGTCAAGATCGTCTATGACGGCCTGATCGAGATGCTGGGCGGCGAAGAGCCGGTCCCGCTGAACACCAACGCCAACCCGCCCGCCGTGGTGCTGATGGCCGGCCTTCAGGGCTCGGGCAAGACCACGACCTCGGCCAAGCTGGCGCTGCGCCTGACCAAGTTCGATCGCAAGAAGGTCATGATGGCCTCGCTGGACACGCGTCGTCCGGCCGCGATGGAACAGCTGGCCACCCTGGGCAAGCAGATCGAGGTCGCCACCCTGCCGATCGTGCCGGGCGAAAGCGCCGTCCAGATCACGCGCCGGGCGCTGCAATCGGCCAAGCTTCAGGGTTTCGACGTCCTGATCCTCGACACCGCTGGCCGCATCACCCTGGACGAAGGGCTGATGAACGAGGTCGCCGAGGTCGCCGACATCGCCAGGCCCGTCGAGACCCTGCTGGTCGCCGACAGCCTGACCGGCCAGGACGCGGTGCGCACCGCTAAGGCCTTCCACGAGCGCCTGCCCCTGACCGGCCTCGTCTTGACCCGCGCCGACGGCGACGGTCGCGGCGGCGCCATGCTTTCGATGCGCGCCGTCACCGGCCTGCCGATCAAATATCTGGGCGCCGGCGAAAAGGTCGATGCGCTGGACGTGTTCGACGCCCGTCGCGTCGCCGGCCGCATCCTGGGTCAGGGCGATATCGTCGCCCTGGTCGAAAAGGCCAGCCAGGATCTGGACCAGGCCAAGGCCGAGAAGATGGCCCGCAAACTGGCCAAGGGTCAGTTCGATCTGGATGACCTTGCCGGCCAGCTTCAGCAGATGAAGCGGATGGGCGGGCTTCAGGGCATCATGGGCATGCTGCCCGGCGTGGCCAAGATGAAGGGTCAGATGGCCGAAAGCGGCATCGACGACCGGATGATCCTGCGTCAGGAAGCCATCATCTCCTCGATGACCAAGGCCGAGCGCAAGAAGCCCGACCTGCTGAACGCCTCGCGCAAGAAGCGGATCGCCGCCGGCGCCGGCGTCGATGTGCAGGACGTGAACCGGGTTCTGAAGCAGCACCGCCAGATGGCTGACGTGGTCAAGTCGATGGCGCGCGGCGGACCCAAGAAGATGCAGCAGATGGCCGCCATGCTGGGCGGCCTCGGCGGCGGCAGCGGCGTGCCCGGAATGGGCAGCGGCCCCGACATGGCCCGCCTCAAGGCGCTGGGCGGCGGCAAGATGGCCGAACCCTCCGCCGACGATCTGAAAGCCATCCAGGACCGGCTCGCCGGACTGGGCGGCGGACAACTTCCGGGAGGTCTTCCTGGCCTGCCGGGCTTCCCTCCCAAGAAATAACGATTTTCTAGAAAGAGACCTGAAATGCTGAAGATTCGTCTGGCCCGCGGCGGCGCCAAGAAGCGCCCCTACTACCACATCGTCATCGCCGACTCGCACTCGCCGCGCGACGGCAAGTTCATCGAGAAGGTCGGCAGCTACAACCCGATGCTGCCCAAGGACGGCGCCACGCCGCGCGTCGCCCTGAAGGTCGAGCGCATCGCCGAATGGCTCGGCAAGGGCGCCCAGCCGACCGACCGCGTCGCCCGCTTCCTGTCGCAGGACGAGACCCTGGGCCAGAAGGTCAAGTGGACCCAGTCGAACAATCCGAACAAGGGCGCTCCGGGCAAGAAGGCGCAAGAGCGCGCCGCCGAGCGCGCCCAGCGCGAAGCCGACCGCCTGGAAGCCGAAGCCGCCGCCAAGGTCGAGGCCGCTGAAGCCGCCGCCCGCGCCAAGGAAGAGGCCGCCGCCGCCGCCGAAGCCGCCAAGAACGCTCCCGCTGCTGAAGAAGCGCCTGCCGAAGAGGCTCCGGCCGCTGACGCCGCCGCCGAGGAAGCCCCGGCTGCTGAAGCGACCGAGGAAAAGGCCGAAGGCTAAGCCTTTCGGTTTGACGATGATCAGGGCGGCGTCTTTCGACGCCGCCTTTTTCATGGGTTAAGAACACGCATGACCACGGACAGCAGATTGATCCTCGTCGGCCAGATCGGCGGCGGCTTCGGCGTGCGGGGCGAGGTGCGGGTGACCGCCTTCACCGCCGATCCCCTGGCCCTGACCGCCTATGGCCCTCTGCTGCGCGCCGATGGGACCGTGGCCCTGACCCTGACCTCGACGCGGCCCGACAAGAACGGCGTCGTCGGCCGGGCCAAGGAGATCGCCACAAAGGAACAGGCCGACGCCCTACGCGGCCTGAAGCTGCACGTTCCCCGCGACCGGTTCCCCGAGCCGGATGAAGACGAATTCTACCTCGCCGACCTCTTGGGCGTTCAGGTCCGCGACACGGCGGGTGCCGTCATGGGCACGGTGAAATCGGTTCAGAACTTCGGCGCCGACGACATGCTGGAGATTGCGCCCGCCGCCGGCGGCCCGACTTGGTATCTGCCCTTCACCAAGGAAGCGACGCCGGAACTGCACCTGGCCGACGGCTGGCTCATTGCCGTGCCGCCGACCGAGGTGGGCGAGCGCGAGCCCGACTAGGCGTCCTCTACGGGCGCGTCGCCGACGTGCTTCTTGATCGATTCGATCGCCCGCTTGGCGCCCGACTTGTCGGCATAGCCCTCGGTCGAGAAGATGACCTCGGAATTGTATTTGAAGCGGACGCGGTATTCGCCGGCCTTGTCCTGATAGACTTCGAACTTGTGCGCCATCGGGCGTTCCCCTGACTGCGACCGTCGATCGGTCACGGCCAAGCTGGCATCGCCAGCCGTACGGTTCCAGACACAAGCCCGCGATCAAATGGCGCCGGTGACTGTTGCGAAGCCTGCAGACCGCGCCAACATAAGGACAGAAACCCGCAGAGGCCCGCCATGACCGACCTGTCCGCCTTCCCGATCACGCAACGCTGGCCGGCCCAGCACCCCGATCGCATCCAGTTGTATTCCCTGCCGACGCCCAACGGCGTGAAGGTCTCGATCATGCTGGAGGAGGTCGGCCTGGCATATGAGCCGCACCTGGTCGACATCACCAAGAACGAGACCTGGGGGCCGGAGTTTTTGTCGCTGAACCCCAACGGCAAGATCCCCGCCATCCTCGATCCGAACGGCCCGAACGGAAAGCCGCTGGCCCTATTCGAATCCGGCGCCATCCTGATCTATCTGGCGGAAAAGACCGGCAAACTGCTCTCGGCCGACCCGGCGACCCGCTACGAGACGATCCAGTGGGTCATGTTCCAGATGGGCGCGATCGGCCCGATGTTCGGCCAGCTGGGCTTCTTCCACCGCTTCGCCGGCAAGGACTACGAGGACAAGCGCCCGCGCGACCGCTACGTCGCCGAAAGCCGCCGCCTGCTGGGCGTGCTGGAGACGCGGCTTGCCAATGACGGGGGAGACCCCCGCGACTGGCTTGTCGGCGACTATTCCATCGCCGATGTCGCCACCCTGGGCTGGGTCCGCAACCTGATCGGCTTCTATGAGGCGGGTGAGATCGTGGGCTTCGCCGACTTCCCGCGCGTCGCCGCCTGGTTGGAGCGCGGGCTGGCGCGCCCCGCCGTGCAGCGCGGCCTGGAGATTCCGGCGCGTCACTGAACCGTCGCCGCCCACGGGCATTATCTGACGGCATCAACTGGAGCGCGACCTATGGGTATCTTCTCTTCGATCTGGAACAAGATCACGGGCCACAAGCCCAAGGCGGCCCCGCAGCCGACCCCGGCGCCCAGCGCCCAACCCGGGCCCGGCGCCGCCCCCGCTCCGACGCCGGCCCTGCCGCCCGTCGATGTCGAGGCGGTGCTCAGCGATCTGGCGGCGTCGAAGGGCGGCGGCGGCAACTGGCGGACCTCGATCGTCGATCTTCTGAAGCTGCTGGATCTGGATTCCAGCCTGGCCGCCCGCAAGGAGCTGGCCGAGGAACTGAACGTCCACGCCGGCCAGCACGGCTCGGCCGAACAGAACATCGCCCTGTCCAAGGCGGTCTGGAAGAAGCTGGCCGAAAACGGCGGTCAGGTGCCGGCCTCGCTGCGGGACTAATCCCTCTCGCTGGATCAGGCCCGCGGTCTGATCCAGCGCATCGCGGCCAGCGCCGCAAACCCTACCACCAGACCCCAGAAGGCCGACCCGACGCCGAACAGGGTCAGGCCTGACGCCGTCGCCGCAAACGTCAGCACGGCCGCATCGCGCGATCCGACCTCCGTCATCATGTTTTGCAGCGCGCCGGTCAGCGGCGCGATCAGCGCCAGACCCGTCACCGCCGCCAGCACGGCCGGCGGCATGGCGGTGAACAGGCCCGCCAGCGGCGCGGCGAACAGGGTCACCACCAGATAAAGACCGCCGTAGATCACGCCCACGATCCACCTCTTGGCGACGTCGGGGTGCGCGTCCGGCCCGGTGCAGATCGCCGCCGTGATCGCCGCCAGATTGACCCCATGCCCGCCGAACGGCGCGATCAGCAGGCTGGCGACGCCGGTCGACAAGATCAACCGGTTTGCGGGCGGCGGATAACCGGCGCTCTGCAGGACCACCAGCCCGGGCAGGTTCTGCGCCGCCAGCGTCACCAGAAACAACGGAAAGCCCAGGCTGACCGCCGCCTTCCAATCGAAGACGGGCGCGACCGGCTCCAGATGCCCGAACAGGTCGGTCCCGGCGGGCAGGGCCAGTTGCCCCCGCATCGCCAGCACCGCAAAGGCCGCCGCCAGCACGGCGGGCAAGGCCCAGGTCGGCCACAGCCGTCTGAAGATCAGGAACACCGCGATCAGCCCGACGACCAAGGCCGTCTCGTCCGGCACGACCTTGAACAGTCTCAGCACGAAGGGCAGCAGCACCCCCGCCAGCATGGCCGAGGCGATGGCCGCCGATATCCGCGCCGCCAGCCGCCCCAGCACCGGGATCAGGCCGGTCAGGATCATCAGCAAGGCGGCGAAGACGAAGGCGCCGATGGCCGTGGGCCAGGACAGGCCCAGGGTAGAGGCCGCCAGCAGGGCCGCCCCCGGCGTGGACCAGGCCAGCACCACGGGGATCTTCAGCCGCCAGCTCAGAAAGGCGCCCGGCGCCCCGATGCCCAGGCACAGGGCCGTCACCATCGACCCGATCTGGCCCGCGTCCGCGCCCAAGGCCTGGCCCGCCTGAACCACCAGGGCGACCGTCCCGCCAAATCCGATCACCGTCGCCACGGCGGCGGACGAAAAGGCCGAGGCGGGCAGGGCGCGCATGGAAAAGGCCGGAGCAGTCATGCCCCGGCCTTAAACCGTCGTCTCGGATGGCGGAAGGCTGAGATCAGCCCTCCTTGATCAGCCTTCGATGTCTTCCGGCAGGCCCACGGCGTGGAAGCCCGCATCGACGTGGACGACTTCGCCCGTGGTCGAACGGCCCAGGTCCGAACACAGCCACAGGGCCGCGCCCGCGACGCCCTCCATCGAGGTCTCTTCCTTGATCAGCGAGAACTGCGCCGACTTGGAGTGCAGGCCGCGCCCGCCGGAGATGCCGGCCAGCGACAGGGTGCGCATGGCGCCGGCCGAGATGGCGTTGACGCGGATGTTCTTGGGACCCAGGTCGCGCGCGATATAGCGGGTCGCGGCTTCCAGTGCGGCCTTGGCCACGCCCATGGTGTTGTAGTTCGGAATGACCCGCTCGGACCCCAGATAGGTGAGGGTGATCAGGCTGCCGCCGTTCGGCATCAGCTTGGCCGCGCGCTTGGACACGTCCACGAAGCTGAAGGCCGAGATGTTCATGGCCAGAAGGAAGCTGTCGCGCGTGGTGTTGTCCACGAAGCTGCCCTTCAACTCGTCCTTGTTGGCGAAGGCCACTGAGTGAACAACGAAGTCGATCGTGCCGAAAGTCTTTTCCAACTCGGCGAAGGCCGCATCCATCGAGGCGTCGTCCGTGACGTCGGCCGGGATCAGCAGCTTGGCGCCGACGCTTTCGGCCAGGGGACGCACGCGGCGCTCCAGGCTTTCGCCCAAATAGGTGAAGGCCAGCTCGGCGCCCTGGGCGGCCAGCTGCGAGGCGATGCCCCAGGCGATGGAGCTGGAGTTGGCCACGCCCATGATCAGGCCCTTCTTGCCCTTCATGAGGTCGCCGGTCGGCATGTCCCAGCCTTCGGAAGTCGCCATGGTTCGTCTCCTGATGATTTGCGCGGAGGGTTAGCAGGGGCGGGCGTAAACCGGAACCCCCGCCGCCTTCCCTTGCGTCAGAGGAGGCCCGCGATCGCCTCGCGCGCCGCGTCGCCCAGATCGGGGCGTTTCAGGGCCAGGGCGACGTTGGCGCGCAGCAGGCCGATCTTGTCGCCGCAGTCGTGGGTGACGCCTTCGTACTCGACGGCGGTGAAGCTCTGGTCCGCCATCAGCCGCGCCATGGCGTCGGTCAGCTGGATCTCGCCGCCCGCACCTTTTTCCTGCGTCGCCAACAGGTCGAAGATTTCCGGCTGCAGGATGTAACGGCCCGAGATCGACAGGTTGGACGGCGCGGTTCCTGCGGCGGGCTTTTCGACCATGCCCTTCATGACGATGCGCGAACCGTCGCGGCTCACCGGATCGACAATGCCGTATTTGTGGGTCTGATCTTCGGGGACGGATTCCACGCCGATGATGTTGCCGCCGGTCTCGGCATAGACCTCGGCCAACTGCTTCAGGGCGCCGGGCTGAGAATCCACGATGACGTCGGGCAGGATGACGGCGAACGGCTCGTGGCCGATGATATCGCGCGCGCACCAGACGGCGTGGCCCAGGCCCTTGGGCTGCATCTGGCGGGTGAAGCTCATCTCCCCGGCCGAGGCCAGTTCGGCGTTCATCATCTCCAGAATGTCAGTCTTGCCCTTGGCCAGAAGCTGGGCTTCCAGCTCGATCTGGTGATCGAAATAGTCCTCGATGGCGCCCTTGGAGCGGCCGGTGACGAAGACGATGTGCTCGATCCCGGCTTCGCGCGCCTCTTCGACGATGTAGGACAGGATTGGCCGGTCGACGACGTTCAGCAGTTCCTTGGGGGTCGTCTTGGTGCCGGGCAGGACCCGGGTGCCGAGGCCCGCGACGGGCAGTACGGCCTTGCGCAGGCGCGCGGGCGTGGTGGTCATCAAATCATCCTGACAGCTATCCCGCCCCTTCTACGGCCTCGTGCGCTTCAGTTGAAGCGCTTCGCGCTTCAACGGGGCGAACCGGTGAAAGAAGGGGCGGAACGGCGGTCGGGTTCCGCCTTATTTGGCGGGGCGGGCCATCGGCGTCATGGCGGCGATGGTCGCGCGCTGGGCCAGCAGTTGGTCTTCCGGCAGCGGGATCAGGCCGCGGTCGGCCAGATAGCCGCCCTTGCCGGCGGCGCCTTCCGACAGGAACTCCTGCACGAACTGCTGCAGGCCCGGAATGACGCCGATATGGGCCTTCTTCACATAGATGTAGAGGCTGCGCGACAGCGGATATTCACCGCTGGCGATGGTGTCGGCGGTCGGGGCGACGCCGTCGATGGTCTCGGCCTTCACCGTGTCCAGGTTCTGCTCCAGGAACGAATAGCCGAACACGCCCAGCGAACCCGGCGTGCGGGTCAGGGTCTGGACGATGGCGTTGTCGTTCTCGCCCGAATCGATCCAGGCGCCGTCTTCGCGCAGGGTGTGGGCGATGGCTTCGAACCGGTCCTTGTCGCCTTCGATCGCCTTGACCGCCGGCACCAGCTTGGCGCCCGGCGTCATGCCCAGCTCCAAGAAGGCGTCGCGCGTGCCCGAGGTGGGCGGCGGGCCATAGACCTGGATGCGCTGGTTCGGCAGGCCGGCGTTGACCTGGTTCCAGGTCTTGGCCGGATTGGCGACAAACTGACCGTTGGTGCCCGGCACTTCCTTGGCCAGGCCTTCGTACAGGTCATTCAGTTCGAAGTTGAAGCCGTTGCCGTTACGGGCCGTGGCGATGACGATGCCGTCGAAGCCGATCTTGATCTCGACGATGTCGGTGACGCCGTTCTTGGCGCACAGGTCGAACTCGGACTGCTTCATCTGACGCGAGGCGTTGGCGATGTCCGGAGTGGTCGGTCCGACGCCCTGGCAGAAGGCTTGGATGCCGCCGCCGGTGCCCAGCGATTCGACGCGCGGCGCCGCGCCGCCCGAACCGCGCGCGAAGGTCTCGGCGACCCGCGTGGCGAAGGGGAAGACGGTCGACGAACCGGCCGCCCAGATGCCGGAGCGCGCGCCGGAGGCGGAGCCGCCCCCGCCGTTGTCGCCACAGGCCGCCAGGGCCAGAAGGGCGGCGGCCGAAGCCGCCAGTTTCAGTGTGCGGATCATCCAAGGCTCTCCCTGAGCATCGATTTCGCGATGCTTAGAGCAGAGGATTATGACAGTCCCGAGAATGGGCCCGCGAAAGGGACCGCCGCCGCTACAGCAGGCGGCGGCGCATCACCTGCGACAGGGTGTCGATCAGGGTCACGGCGACCACGACGACGATCACGATGGCCGAGACGGCGCGGAAATCGAACGCGTTCATGCTGTCGAACAGCACCTGGCCGATGCCGCCCGCGCCGATCAGACCCAGCACGGTCGCGGACCGGCTGTTGGATTCGAAACGGTACAGGGCGAACGAGGTCCACAGCGGCGCGACCTGAGGCAGGACGCCCCAGACGATCTCATGCAACTTGCCCGCGCCGGTGGCGCGCACGCCCTCGACCGGACCCTTGTCGATCGACTCTACCGCTTCCGAGAACAGCTTGGCCAGAACCCCGGCCGTATTCAGGGTGATGGCCAGGACGCCTGCCAGCGGCCCAAGGCCGACGGCGGTGACGAACAGCAGGCCGATCACCAGATCCGGCACCGAACGCAGCAGGTTCATGATCCAGCGCACCGGCGTCACGACCCAGACGGGCGCGATGTTGCGTGCCGCCGCCAGACCCAGCGGGATACCCAGGATCACGGCCAGGAAGGTGCCCCACAGCGCGATCTGCACCGTCTCCCACATCTTGGCGACGAACATCTTCCAGTCGCTGAAGTCGGGACGCAGCAGGTCGTGGACGAACAGCTGGGTGCTGTCGTTGCCGGCGAACAGCCGCGAGATATTGCCCAGATCGACCGCGTCGATGCTGTACAGCAGGACAGCGGCGACGCCGCCCCAGACGAGGACGTCGGCGACCCAGGCGAGGGCGGACTTCTTGGGCGCCGCCGGAATCGCGACGGCGGGAGACGCGACTGCGGTCAAGGCCGGACCTCACGCAGGCTGCGCAGGCGTTGAAGCTCGCGCTCGGCGGCGGCGGCGGCGGCCGTATCGCCCTTGGCGCGGGCCTCGCCCAGCTTCTGGTCGGCGATCATCTCGCGGATCGGGTCCAGATAGCTGTCGTCAGCGGCGGTGAAGCGGGAATATTCCAGGTCCGCCAGGATTTTGCGCTGACGCTCGGCCTCGGCGCCTTCGCCCTGGCCATAGGTCAGGAAGAAGCTGCGGATCTTTTCCTTCAGCGCCGGATCCAGGTCCTCGCGCACGACGATGCCGCTCTCGGGAATGGGCGGCGAAGTCCAGATCTCCTCGATCTGGCCGGCCAGCTGCGGGTTTTCCTTGCGCATGAAGATAGTGTTCACGCTGTTGGAGGTCGCCACGTCGATCACGCCGGTCGCCACGCCGAAGGCGTTGGCCTGGTGGTTGGCCGAGCGCACGGTCTTGAAGCACTGGCTGGGGACGACGCCGCGGGGATTGAACAGGAAGGTCAGCGGGGCCAGGGTGCCCGATGTCGACTGGGCGTCGCCGATGCCGAAGTTGTACTTCTTGCCGCACGCCATGACCTGATCCAGCGTGATGCCTGACCCCTTCTTGACGATCAGGGTGGACTGATAGCTGTCCAGACCCTCGCGGTTGACGGTGCGGGCGATGACTTCGGCCTTGGCGCGGTCGATGGCCTCGACCTCAGGCTTGGCCGAGAACCAGCCCACCTGGGTGTGGTTGCCGCGCATGGCCTCGACCAGAACGGTGTAGTTCGAGCCGAAATAGGGCTTCACCGGCACGCCGATGGCCTTGGACATGTCGTCCAGCAGCGGCTGCCACAGCGGGCCGGCCGAGGCCTGGCCTTCGGCGGACAGGATCGAGAAGGTGATCTCGCTGGGCGCGCCGCCCGCAGCCTTCTTGTCCTCGCCGCCGCCGCAGGCCGCCAGGCCCAGGATCATGACGGCGGCGCCGGCCGCAGCGAACAGGCGGCCAAAAGCCTTGGGTGCGGGGGAAATGCGTGACAGGCTCATGCCTTGGTCTCCCAGAACGCGTCCTCGAACTCGGGACCGTAGATTTCGATCAGGCGCTTTTGGTCCAGCGCCGTGGACGGGCCGTCATAGACGATCTTGCCGCCTTGCAGGGCGATGACGCGGTCGCAGTAGCGGATGGCGTAATCGACCTGGTGCAGGGTGACGATCACCCCCATGCCGTCGCGCTTGTTCAGCTCGACCAGCAGTTCCATGACCTTGCGGGCGGACACCGGGTCCAGCGAGGCGACGGGTTCGTCGGCCAGAATGGCCTTGGCGCCCTGCACGATGGCGCGGGCGATGGCCCCGCGCTGCTGCTGACCGCCGGACAGGGTGTTGGCGCGCTGGGCGGCGTAGTCGCTGACGCCGACGCGGTGCAGGGCCGCCATGGCCTTGTCCTTGTCCGCTTGGGGCCACAGGCCCAGCAGGCCCTTCCATCCGGGCAGACGCCCCAGCGCGCCCAGCATGACGTTGGAGAACAGGCTCAGGCGACCGACCAGATTGAACTGCTGGAAGATCATGCCCAGCTTGCTGCGCGCCTTGCGCACGGCGCCGGTGACCCGGCCGTCCTTCTGCACGGTCTCGCCGAACACCTGGATCGTACCGGCGCCGGCGTCGATCGACTGCAGACCGGTGATGGAGCGGAGCAGGGTGGACTTGCCCGAACCGGACGGACCGATCAGGGCGACCATTTCGCCGGAGGCCACGGAAATCGAGACGCCGTCCAGCGCCTTTCGCGATCCGAAGGTCTTCGACACGTCACGCGCCAGGACTAGCCCAGGGGCGGCGGCGGCTGCGGATGAACTCATGAACTCGCTAGGAGGCTATGGCGAAGGGGCGCCGCAATAAGCTGAAATCGCGCTCGGGCAAGTCCTAATCGCACGTCGGGCGCAATCTCGTCCAGACCCGAGCCGTTCAGGAGCCTTCTGCCGCACCCTTCACCCGGACGTAGTCTGCCGGAATCGGCAAGGCGGCGCGCGATCGCTCAAGCGCCTGATCGGCCATCGTCCGGACTGGTGCGGCCAGACAAGGGATCGAGGCCAGCGCCCTCAGGCCTTTTTGCAGTCTGATGGCGACCGCAACGTCGCCGGCCCCATAACGGGCGATCGGGCCGAACAGATCGTCGAGCAGATCGTCTTCGGAGACGCCCGGCATCATCAGGCGATCGCGCAGGGTCCGCTTCTCGTCTTCCCCGCCGTGTCGGGCCCAGATGTCCATCAGCCTCACGCCGGTCGACACCACCTGAATGGCCGTTCCGGGATCGTTGATACCAGGCGACAGGGCCTTGGCGGCGATCTCGCCCAGAACGATCAGGCCAAAGCGGGGGTCTTGATCATAGGAGCGCGAGTCTCCGATCGCGAAGGCGGAGCAGAAGGCGTCCTGGGCCTCTTTGTCGCAGGCCGGCAGGCTGACCCGGGCGAGGACCTCGCCGCGTCGCACGAAGGCGCCCGGCGCAGCGACCACCTCGACATGGCAATCCCGCTTTTCGGCCATGGCCTGCAGGCGATCGGGATCGACGTTCTGGACGTAGCCGGTTTCCGGCGCCGTCACGTCCGCGCCGTTTTGCAGATGGCCCCCGCGCCCGCCCAGAAACGGATTGTCGCGCCGCTGTTCCAGCGCCTCGCGCGCCCGGGCCTCGACCAGATCGATCATGTGACCGACCCGCGCCAGGCTGGACAGACGGTTGATCCAGGCCAGGAGGCGAAACGCCACCAGACCCACCATGGCCAAGCTGATCAGGAACAGGATCGCCCGACCGTTCTGACCGTAGTAGTGGGCATTGATCGCGGTGACGGCGACGATGGCGTAGAGGAAGGCCCCGACGAAGGTCGCCAGCGATTTCTGGGTCTCGTCATCGCTGGTCACCAGGGCCGCGACGCGCGGACTGGCCGCCGACGACACCGACGTATAGGCCGTGACCATGGCGCCGACTGAAAAGGTCGCCACACCCAGCAGGCTGGACGCCAGGATCGTCAGGATCGATTCCACAGACTCGCCGCCCAGACGCTCGGCCATCTCCTGCGGCACCCAAGGGGCCAGGGCGGCGGCCAGCAAGGCTGCGGCGACGCCTGCGGCGGCATAGGCCGTGGCGCGCACCCACAGCTGACGCCGCATCTTGCGCCAAAAGAACAGCCATCGGTTCATGAAACCCTCCGACCATGGCAACGGCATAGAAAGGTCAAGGTTGCCGTCGGATCGTGTCGTGGAGGGCGCAGAGCGGATTTGTGACAGTCAAACCTAGGCCCTGCCACGAAAAAACCTCTTTACATGACAGTCCCGCGTCCCCATATCGCGCTCTCCGGCGGACCCCGTAGGTCCTGTCTGCGCCGCTAACGCCGGTCTGGGTTTAACAATTAGCAGGGGGTTACGTGAATTGCGCACGTATCAGCTTCCCCTGGACCTGGTCCGTGAGCGGTCCCCTGAACGTCCCGTCGCCCTCGTGCGGCCGCGTTCGGTTTCCGTAGCGGCGCGCTGGTTCCAGGATAATCTAAAGGCCGACGTCTTCTACGCTGTGAAGGCCAACCCTTCGCGCTGGGTCGTCGAAACCCTGATCGAGGCCGGCGTTCGCGGCTTCGACGTGGCGTCCATCGCCGAGATCGAGCTGGTTCGCTCGGTCAGCCATGACGTGCGCCTGGCCTTCATGCACCCGGTCAAGAGCCGCTCTGCAATCACCAAGGCCTATTTCGATCACGGCGTGCGCACCTTCTCGCTCGACTGCATCGACGAGCTGAACAAAATCCTCGACGCCACCGGCGGCGCGGACGACCTCAACCTGATCGTGCGCATGGCCGTCTCGGCCGACGGCGCCGCCTATACGCTGTCGGGCAAGTTCGGCGTCTCGTCGGATCAGGCGCCGGCCCTGCTGATGGCCACGCGCCAGGCGGTCAAGGACGGCCTGATGGGCGTCTCCTTCCACGTCGGCAGCCAGTGCATGCGCCCGACCGCCTATCAGGCCGCCATGGCCCAGGTCGGCCGATCGATCAGCCGTGCGGGCGTGATCGTCGATATCGTCGATGTCGGCGGCGGCTTCCCGTCCGTCTATCCGGGCATGGTCCCGCCGGACATGAGCGAATACGCCGACGCCATCCATCGCGGCTTCAACGAGATGCCGGTGTCGGAAACGACCGAGCTGTGGTGCGAGCCTGGCCGGGCGCTGGTCGCCGAAAGCTCGTCGATCCTGGCCCGTGTCGACCTGCGCAAGGGCGACGCCCTGTATCTGAACGACGGCTCCTACGGCTCGCTGTTCGACGCGACCCACTCGCGCTGGCCCTTCCCGACCAAGCTGGTCCGGGACGGCGAAAGCGCGGGCGATCTTAAGGCGTTTCAATTCTACGGCCCGACCTGCGATTCCATCGACCACATGCCGGGGCCCTTCTGGCTGCCGGCCGATGTGCGCGAAGGCGACTTCATCGAGATCGGCATGCTGGGCGCTTATGGCGTGGCCATGTCGACGGGCTTCAACGGCTATGGCGAACACGACATCGCCGCAGTCGAGGACGCTCCGATGGCCTCGCTCTACGGCCTGGCCCCGCGTTCCATCCCCACCGTGCGCACCACGGCGGAAGAGAACGCCCGCAAGGTCGTGCGCCTGTCACGCCCCAAGGGTAAGGCCGGTCAGCGCAAGTCGCGCCGGAAGTAGGACGCCCGCACCTGTAATCGTCATCCTCGGGCTCGACCCGAGGATCGGCCCCCTCTGCGTCTTCCTTGCGAGGAACGCGCGGCGGAACGTCCGACCCTCGGATCAAGTCCGAGGGTGACGGCCGATGGTTGGGCGTCTATCGGTCCTGTCGGTCGCTCCGTCCCGGCACGTCTGCTTGTTCGACGGGCGCTCAAATCACAGGGAAACCGCCGAAATGAACGCTCCCGTTCACTCGAACACCAAGGCCCAACTGCTGCAGAATGTCGTCGAGCACGTCGACATCACCAGCTTCGACGCGCGCCCGATCATCGCCTCGATGCGCAAGATGTCCTTCTCGTCGCGCGACACCGCCCGCGCTGCGGACATCTTCTCGATGGCCATCGAGGACAAGGGCTGCTCGCCCTGGCTGATCCTGGCCGGTTCGACCTCGGCCGGCGGCTGCATGCACGTCTACCGCGACATGGTGAAGTTCGGCATGGTCGACGCCGTGGTCGCCACCGGCGCCTCGATCGTCGACATGGACTTCTTCGAGGCCTTGGGCTTCAAACACTATCAGGCGGCCGGCGAGGTGGACGACAACGTCCTGCGCGACAACTACATCGACCGGATCTACGACACCTATATCGACGAGGAAGAGCTCCAGGCCTGCGACCACACCATCTTGGAGATCGCCAATCGACTGGAGCCGCGCGGCTATTCCAGCCGCGAGTTTATCTGGGAAATGGGCAAATGGCTGAGCGAGGGCAACGCCAAGAAGCCCGGCTCATTGATCCAGACCGCCTATGAAGAGGGCGTGCCGATCTTCTGCCCGGCCTTCGTGGACTCCTCGGCCGGTTTCGGTCTGGTCAAGCACCAGAAGGAACGCGCGGCCGCCGGCCAGCCCTATCTGATGCTGGACGCCATCGCCGACTTCCGCGAACTGACCGACATCAAGATCGCCGCCGGCGTGACCGGCCTGTTCATGGTTGGCGGCGGCGTGCCCAAGAACTTCGCGCAGGACACCGTCGTCTGCGCCGAAATCCTCGGCGTCGAGGCCGAGATGCACCGCTATGCGGTTCAGATCACCGTCGCCGACGTGCGCGACGGCGCCTGCTCGTCCTCGACGCTGAAAGAGGCGGCCTCGTGGGGCAAGGTCCAGACCACCCACGAACAGATGGTTTTCGCCGAGGCCACCACGGTCGTCCCCCTGATCGGCTCCGACGCCTACCACCGCGGCGCCTGGAAGGCCCGCGACAAGCGCCGCTGGAACAAGTTGTTCGGGAAGGGCTGAACAAAGAAAAAGGCCGGTGGATTGCTCCGCCGGCCTTTTGTCTGTCAGTCCACCTTTCAGATCAGGCGGCGCAGGCCTCGAAGCCCGCCTTCAGCGCGGCTTCGTCCAGATCGCGGCCGATGAAGACCGCGCGGCTCCAGCGGCGTTCGGCGGCGCCCCATTCGCGTTGCAGGTCGCCTTCCAGGATCATGTGCACGGCCTGGAAGACCAGGCGGCGGTTCTCGCCCTTGACGTCGATGATGCCCTTGGCGCGCAGGATGTTCTGACCCTGCTCGCCCAGCAGCCGGTCAAGCCAGGCGGTGAACTTGGCGCCGTCCAGCGGCCGATCCAGCGACAGGGAGATGCCCTTGATGTCGTCCTGGTGGGCGTGACCCCTGACTCCGTGAGAATGGGCGTCGTGGCCGTGATCATGCGCATGGTCGTGGTGATCATGGTCATGATTATGGTGGTCGTGCCCGCAGTGTTCATCATGGACATGGCCGTCCGCGCCGTGCGGCGGGTTTACGAAGTCCGGCTTGACCTCCAGGATCCGGTCCAGATCGAAGGCTCCCAGGCCCAGCACCTGATCCAGCGGCACGTTCGACCGCTCTGCCCGCACGATGGGCGCCAGCGGGTTCAGCGCCCGTAGACGCGCCTCGACCGCGTCCAGTTCGTCAGCCGTCGCCAGATCGACCTTGTTCAGGATGATCCGGTCGGCGAAGGCCACCTGCTCGCGCGCCTCCCTGGAGTCGTCCAGGCGCGCCATCACATGTTTGGCGTCGACCAGGGTCGTGACGCTGTCCAACTGGGTCTTGGCCTTGACGTCCTCGTCCACGAAGAAGGTCTGGGCCACCGGACCAGGGTCGGCCAGGCCCGTCGTCTCCACGATGATGGCGTCGAAGGCCGGCTTGCCGGGACGCTGGCGCTTCATCAGGCCGGCGACCACGCGGATCAGGTCGCCCCGCACCGTGCAGCAGACGCAGCCGTTATTCATCTCGAACACGTCCTCGTCGGCGCCGACCACCAGGTCGTTGTCGATGCCGATCTCGCCGAACTCGTTGACGATGACGGCGTAGCGCTTGCCGTGATCCTCGGTCAGGATCCGGTTCAGCAGCGTGGTCTTGCCCGCGCCGAGATAGCCGGTCAGGACGGTGACGGGAATCTTGCCGTTCGTTGCGGCAGTCGAGGTCGGGGCGGCGAGGGTGTCGGTCATAGGCCGCTAGATGGCGGCTGCATCGCGCGAAGGGAAGAGGGTCAGGCCTTCTTCACGAACTCGGTGCGCAGGACCAGGCCGCGCACCTTCTCCACATTGGCCTCGATCTCGTCCGGATCGCCGGTCAGGCGGATGTTCTTGACCAGCGTCCCGCGCTTCAGCGTCACCCCGCCCGATCCCTTGACCTTCAGGTCCTTGATCAGGGTCACGCTGTCGCCGTCAGCCAGGATATTGCCGTTGGAATCTTTGGTCACGTCGTCGGTCATGGCGAAGCTTCTAGTGCCGCGTCTCCTCCCCATGCAATGGGGGGGGGACCACGAAGTGGTGGAGGGGTTCTTCTACCCACACAGCCAAGAGCCCCTCCGTCTCTCCGCTACGCTTCGAGCCACCTCCCCGCAAAGCGGGGAGGAGACGATCAGTCCGGCACGTTCGCGTCCAGTTCGTCCAGCCACACCCGCGCATTGCCGTCCGACGGCGCGCGCCAGTCGCCGCGCGGCGACAGCGATCCGCCGGTGACCACCTTGGGCCCGTTCGGCAGGGCCGAGCGCTTGAACTGGGCGGTCTGGAAGAAGCGGATCAGGAACTTCCTCAGCCAGCGCTTGATCGTCGCCAGATCGTATTCGACCTTTTCGTCGTCCGGCGTATTCGCCGGCCAATGCCCTGCGCCCGCATCGCCCCAGGCCTGATGCGCCAGGAAGGCGACCTTGGACGGCGTCATCCCGAACCGGCTGATGTAGAACAGGAAGAAGTCGTTCAGCGCATAGGGGCCGACGGTGCTTTCCGTCGATTGGATCACCCCGTCCTTGGCCGGCACCAGCTCGGGCGAAATCTCGGTGTCCAGAATGGCGTGCAGCGTGTCGCGCGCGCCCGCGCCGATCAGGTCGCCCGCCGCCACCCATCGGATCAGGTGCCGGATCAACGTCTTCGCCACCCCGCCGTTGACGTTGTAATGGCTCATATGGTCGCCGACGCCATAGGTGGCCCAGCCCAGCGCCAGTTCCGACAGGTCCCCCGTCCCCAGAACGAAGGCCCTGTGCTGATTGGCCAGCCGGAAAAGATAGTCGGTCCGCAAACCCGCCTGCACGTTCTCGAAGGTGATGTCGTGCACCGGCTGACCCTCGGCATAGGGGTGGCCGATGTCCTTGAACATCTGTTCGGCGGCGGGGCGGATGTCGATCTCTGCGCCCGTGACGCCCAACGCGGTCATCAGGGCCCAGGCATTGGACTTGGTCCCGTCCGAGGTGGCGAACCCCGGCATGGTGAAGCCCAGGATATTGGTCCGCGGCAGATCCAGCCGGTCGAAGGCGCGGCACGCGACCAGCAGGGCCTGGGTCGAATCCAGCCCGCCGGACACGCCGACCACCAGCGACTTGGCGCCCGTCGCCGTCATCCGGCGCATCAGCCCCTGGACCTGGATATTGAACGCCTCATAGCAGTCCTGATCCAGCCGCCCGGCGTCGTCCGGCACGAAGGGGAACCGGTCCAGCGGCCGGATCAGCTCGCTGGCCTCATGATCCTCGCGCGCCATGAAGGGCACGACCATCGCCGGCTCGCCTTCGTTTCTCGCACACTCGGCGAAGGTGCCGTTGCGCAACCGGTCCAGTCCGATCCGGTCCACGTCCACATCGGCGATCGTCAGATGGCTATCCGTCGCGAACCGCTCGCCCTCGGCCAGTTTCGACCCCAACTCATGGATCGTCGCCTGACCGTCCCAGGCCAGGTCGGTGGTGCTCTCGCCCCAGCCCGAGGCGGCGAAGACATAGGCCGACAGGGTGCGGGCCGAATGGCTGGCGCTCAGCATCGCCCGCTCGTCCGCCTTGCCGATGACGATGTTGGACGCCGACAGGTTCAGCAGGATCCGCGCACCCGCCAGCGCCGCCCGCGTCGAGGGCGGCAGCGGCGCCCAATAGTCCTCGCAGATCTCGACCGAGAAGGCGAAGCCGGGCCGATTGACGGCCTCGAACAACAGACCCGGCGCGAAGTCCACTGTCTCGCCATTCAGCGCGATCACGTCCTCGGCGCGCGCCGTCGCCGGCGCGAACCAGCGTTTCTCATAGTATTCGCGGTAGTTGGGCAGATAGGTCTTTGGCACGACGCCCAGCACCTCGCCCGCCCCGATCACCACCGCGCAATTATACAGGGCGTCGCCGTTGCGGATCGGCGCCCCGACCACCGCCACGACATCCGCCTCGACCGTCGCCTCGGCCACTACGGCGATCTGCCGCTCCACCTCGTCCAGTAGCGCAGCCTGCATATGCAGATCGTCGATCGCATAGGCCGACAGCGACAGCTCGGGGAAGACCATCAGGTCCACGCCCTGCTCGCCCGCCTGACGGATCAGGGCGATGTGCTCTTGCCCGTTCGCCCTGGGGTCGCCCACATGACTGACCGGCGTCGCCGCCGCCACGCGCACGAAGCCGTGGGTCTTGGGAGAATGGAACAATGCATCAGCCATCGGATCGTCCGCATCACCCGGCCCGCGCCGGTCGTCGGCCTTCATATAGGCGCGAATGATGAAGGGACGGAAACTCTCCTTAGCGCGTCTATGCGCCCCGCTTCTCGTCCGGCCTCAGGGTCAGGACCCGCACGCCGTCCTTCGTCACCGCCACCGTATGTTCGAACTGAGCCGACAGTTTTCCGTCGGAGGTGACCACGGTCCAGCCGTCGTCCTCGGTCAGGACCGTGCGCACGCCCTGGTTCAGCATCGGTTCGATGGTGAAGGTCATTCCTTCGCGCAGGGTTACGCCGGTCCCGGCCTTGCCGAAATGCAGCACCTGCGGCTCTTCATGCATCTCGCGCCCGATGCCGTGCCCGCAATAGTCGCGCACCACCGAATAGCCGGCCTGCTTGGCGTGTTTTTCGATGGCGAAACCGATATCGCCCAGTTTCGCGCCCGAACGCACCGCCTGAATGCCCTTCCACATGGCCTCATATGTGGTGCGCACCAGCCGCCGGGCCTGCGGTCCCACCGAGCCGATGAGATAGGTCTTGGAGGAATCGGCGATGAAGCCGTCCTTCTCCAGCGTGATGTCCAGATTGACGATGTCGCCGCTCTTCAGGATGTCGTCCGCCGAGGGCACGCCGTGGCAGACGATCTGGTTGATCGAGCTGTTCAGGACGAAGCCATAGCCGTACTGACCCTTGCTGGCCGGCCGCGCCTTCAGCTCGTCGACGATGAAGCCCTCGACCCGTCGGTCGATTTCCAGCGTGCTCAATCCCTCGAGGGTCATCGCATTCAGATGGGTGAAGACCGAGGCCAGCAGTCGCCCCGCTTCGGCCATCAGCGCAATCTCGGCCGGCGTCTTGATCACGCGGCGGTGCCCGTCGGCACGGACGCATCGACGCCCGCCGCCCGCAACTCGCGCGCCACCAGTTCCTGGAACGTCACGCCGGGATGCATCTCACACAACATGCCGATCCTGATCCAGAACGCCGCCTGAGCGTTAATCGACCGATAGGACGCCTTCGCAGCGCGCCGCAACTGCTCGTGCAGTTCGTCCTCGATATTGACGATGCCCACCCGCTGGCTCCCGACTACATGAAACAGATATGTTTCGTATATCATATCGCTAGAACGACAAGCCATATTGTTGAGGCCGGCTCGGATGATGGCCTCGCCTGTCCGCCGCTGTTAAACAGCGCAGATGACCGTCGCTCCTGTGCCACCGCCCCAAGCTGAACCTGCCCCGTCCAAGGCGGGCGTCAGCCCGTTCGGCAAGGGCTTCGTCGCCGACGCCTGGTATTTCGTCGCCCTGGGCCGCGACGTCGCCCCGGCCAGTCTGAAACGCTACGAGATCATGGGCGAGCCGGTGCTGATCGGCCGCACCCGCGCAGGCCAGGTCTATGCGATGCGCGACATCTGTCCCCACCGCGCCGCGCCCCTGTCGGCCGGCAAGCTGGTCGAGAAGCCCGGCGAGGGCGAGACCGTCGAATGCCCCTATCATGGCTGGCGCTTCCGTCCCGACGGCGTCTGCGCCGCCATTCCTTCACTGGTCGAGGATCAGGCGTTCGAGGCGAACCGCATTCGCGTGCGGTCCTATCCGGTGCGCGAGAGCCAGGGGATCGTCTTCGTCTGGATGGCGTCGGACGCCCGCAACCCGATAGAGCCGGACCACGAACCGCCGGTCTTCCCCGGCGTCGTTGGAGGCGAGGCCAAGCTGGTCGAGGCGATGGATTTCGACAGCCATATCGACCACGCCGTCGTCGGCCTGATGGACCCCGCCCACGGCCCCTACGTCCACCAGCAATGGTGGTGGCGGTCCGAACATTCGATGCACGAGAAATCCAAGGCCTTCGCCCCGACCGAATTCGGCTGGGCCATGGTGCGCCACGCCCCCTCGTCGAACAGCCGCCTCTACAAGATCCTGGGCGGCGCGCCCGCGACCGAGATCACCTTCCGCCTGCCCGGCTTCCGCTGGGAGCACATCCAGGTGGGCGAAAAACAGGTCCTGGCCCTGACCTGCCTGACGCCGATCACCGACACCAAGACGCGGATCACCCAGATCTTCTGGTCCGACCACTGGGTGTTCGGCCTGGCCAAGCCCTTCCTGCGCATGGGGGTGGTGGCCTTCCTGAAACAGGACGGCGGCATGGTGAACCTTCAGAACGAAGGCCTGCGCTACGACCCCGCCCTGATCTGGATCGACGACGCCGACAAACAGGCCAAATGGTATCAGCAGTTGAAGCGCGAATGGGCCAAGAGCCGCGCCGAGGCGCGCCCGTTCGCGAACCCGATCCAGCCGACGACGCTAAGGTGGAAGAGCTGACGCCTCGTCTCCTCCCCACTGTGTGGGGAGGGGGACCGCGAAGCGGTGGAGGGGCTCTTGAAGCCTCGCCGCGCCTAGGGTGCCAAAGCCCCCCTCCGTCACGGCGCTGAAGACGCGCCGCGCCACCTCCCCACTGCGTGGGGAGGAGACACTGGGTCTTACAGCTTCAGCCCGTTCTCCTTGGCCAGGTCGACCAGCTTCACCATCGGGCGCGGGCCCCAGTGGGCGATGACTTCCGACGCCGCCAGCGAGCCCAGCTTGCCGGCCTCTTCCAGCGTCAGATTGCGCGCGAGGCCCAGCAGGAAGCCGGCGGCGTACTGGTCGCCGGCGCCCGTGGTGTCGATCACCTTGGCGACCGGATAGGCGGCGACGACAACGCGCTCGTCGCCCTTGATCACGACCGAGCCGTGCTCGCCGCGCGTGACGGCGGCGATCTCGACGATGGCGGCCAGTTGCGCGGCGGCGGCGTCGAAGTCTTCGGTTTCGAACAGGGCGCCCAGTTCGGCCTCATTGGCCAGGACGATGTCGGCGGACTGGGTGATGAAGTCCAGCAGTTCGGCGCGCCAGCGGGCGACGACGAAGGTGTCCGACAGGGTGATGGCCACCTTGCGGCCGGCCTTGTGCGCGGCGGCGGCGGCGCGTTCGAAGGCGGCGCGGGCAGGCGCCGGATCGAACAGATAGCCTTCCAGATACACGATCTCGCTGGCGCCGATCAGGGTCTCGTCGATGTCGTCGGCATACAGCTGGTTCGCGGCCCCCAGGAAGGTCGCCATGGTGCGCGCGCCGTCCGACAGGACGTTGATCAGGCAACGGCCCGTGCCGAAGCCCTGATCCGCCCCGCCGGTCAGGACCGGGGTGTCGAAGTGAACGCCGGCGGCGCGGATGTCGTGGGTGAAGACCTGGCCCAGCGTATCGTCGGCGACCTTGCCGATATAGGCCGCGCGGCCGCCGAACGAGCCGACGCCCGCCACCGTGTTGCCGGCCGAACCGCCCGAAGCCTCCACGCCCGGCGCCATGGCGTCATACAGGGCGGCGCTGCGTGCGGCGTCGACCAACTGCATGGAGTTGGGCGCCAGGTCCTGGGCGGTCAGGAAGGCGGCGTCGCAGGGGCTGAGGACATCGACGATGGCGTTGCCGACGGCGCAGACGTCATATTGGGCGGTGTTCTGGGTCATGGCCGCGCCTTAGCCGGTCCATGACCGCGCGTCATCCGAAATCATATAAGGAAGCCCTTATATGGTCCGCGTCGCTTCGGTATGAGGACCGAATGACCCAGATCGCCGTCCTGACCCCCGATCGCGCTGACAAATCCTACATCGGCCGCTGGCCCGAGGTGCTGGAACGGTTGAAGGCGACGCTGGAGAGCACGGGCGCGACGGTCACGGCAACGCCTTGGACCGATCATGTCGAGGACGCGTCGGGCCTTGGGACCTATGATCTGATCCTGCCGGTCATCGCCTGGGGCTATCACCGCGATCATGGCCGCTGGCTGAAGGCTTGCGCGACGTGGAGCGCGGCCGGCCTGGCGGTCGCCAATCCGGCCGAGGTGCTGCGCTGGAACTCCGACAAAACCTATCTGGCGCGACTGGCGGACAGGGGCGTGCCGATCCCGCCGACGCGCTGGACCGACCGCGTGACCCAGGATCAGGTGGACGCCGCCTTCGCCGAGACGGGCGCGCCGGTGCTGATCGTCAAACCCACGGTGTCGGCCGGGGCGTTTCGCACCCTGCGCCTGACGCCGGGCGAGGTTTTGAGCGATGCGCCCGAGGGTGCGGCGATGATCCAGCCCTATCTGAAATCCATCGAGACCGAGGGAGAGACCTCGCTGCTGTTCTTCGGCGGCCGGGTCAGCCATGCGGTCAACAAACGGCCGGTTCCCGGCGACTTCCGCATCCAGGTCCAGTTCGGCGGCCTCTATCGGGCCGTCAAGCCGGACGCGGCGGCGATGGCCCTGGCGCAGCAGGCGCTGGCCGTCATCGACGAGCCGTTGCTCTACGCCCGCATCGACATGGCCCACGACGACGACGGCCGATGGGTGCTGATGGAGGCCGAACTGATCGAGCCGGACTTCTATCTGGACCACGATCCGCAGAAGGGCGCGGGCTTCGCCGACGCCGTCAAAGTGCGCCTTGAGGCCTAGGCCGCCTCGCGCACGGGCGGCAGCAGAGCGTCCAGGTCGAGCAAGCTGATCAGCGCGCTGTCGACGGCGAAGACGCCCGACACCACGCCTGCGACGTGACCGTCGCCCATGTTCGGCGGGTCCTGCCTCGCGGCTTCGTCCAACTGCATGATGTCGGACACCCCCTCGACCAGCAGGCCGACAGTGCGTTCGCCGCAGCGGACGACCACGATGGCGTGGCGCGCGGACGGCTCGGTCGTGGGCAGGCCCAGCCTGACCGCGAGGTCGATGATCGGCAGGACCGTCCCGCGCAGGTTGACCACGCCCTTCATATAGGCCGGCGCGCCGGGAAGGGGCGTGGTCGCTGTCCAGCCCCGGATTTCAAGCACCGAGGTGATGTCGATGCAGAAGGCCTGGTCACCCACGCGGAAACCGACCAGTTCTCTTTTGCCAACTGTGCGGTTTGGCATCAGAACTCCTCCCAGTCCGACTGAACGGCGGCGATGGCGGCCTGTCCGCCGCCGGCGGCCATGCGGGCGCGGGCGGGGGCGGCGTGGGCGCGGGCGAAGCTTTCGACGCGCGCCTTCATCTGCTGGACGGCGGGCTGACGGGTCGGCGTCGGGGCCTTGGCGGCGACCTGGCTGGTCTCGAAGCGGCCGACCAGTTCGGCCAGTTCGGCGGCCTCGCGGCTCAGGCTCAGGCTGGCGGCGGTCGACTGTTCGACCATGGCCGCGTTCTGCTGGGTGACCTGGTCCATCTGGTTCACGGCGGTGTTGACCTCGGCCAGACCCACCGCCTGCTCCTGGGTCGAGGCGCGGATCTCGCTCATCAGGGTGGTGATCTCCTCGATCCGGCCCGCAATGCCCGTCAGGGCCTCGCCCGACTGGCGGACCAGAACCACCCCGTCCTTGACCTGGCTGGAGCTGGCCGAGATGAGCGTCTTGATCTCCTTGGCCGAGTCCGCCGAACGCTGGGCCAGGGCGCGCACTTCCGAGGCGACGACGGCGAAGCCGCGACCGGCCTCGCCCGCGCGGGCGGCCTCGACCCCGGCGTTCAGGGCCAGAAGGTTGGTCTGGAAGGCGATCTCGTCGATCACGCCGATGATCTGGCTGATCTGATCCGACGAACGCTCGATCTCGCCCATGGCGGCGACGGCCTTCTGCACGACCACGCCGCCGGTTTCGGCCTGGCTGCGTCCTTGGGTGACGACCCCGTCCGCCGCCTGGGCGTTCTCGGCGGTCTTGCGCACGGTCGCGGTGATCTGGTCCAGCGCGGCGGCGGTTTCCTCCAGGCTGGCGGCCTGTTGTTCGGTGCGGCGCGACAGGTCCTCGGCGGCGCTGCTGATCTCCTGTGCGCCCGACTGCATCGATCCGGCGTTCGTTCCGATCACCCCGACCGCCTCGTCCAGAGCGCCCATGGCCTGGTTGAAGTTGGCGCGCAGGACGGCGTAGTCGCCGGGGAACTCATCCTGGATGCGATAGGACAGGTCGCCCGCCGCCATGGCCGACAGGCCCTTGGCCGTGCCCGCGACGACCGCGGCCTGGACCTGGGCGGCCTCGCGCTCGATCTCGGCGCGGCGCTCGCGCTCCTGCTCCACCGCAGTCACGTCCATGGCGAACTTGACCACCTTGTAGGGGCGGCCGTCCTTGTCGAGGATCGGATTGTAGCTCGCCTCGATCACGACGCGCTTGCCGCCCTTGCCGTAGCGCACGAACTTGTCGGCGACGAACTCGCCGGCGTTCAACCGACGCCAGAACTCGGCATAGGCAGGGCTCTGCGCCTCCGACGGATCGACGAACATACGGTGATGCCGCCCCACGATCTCGCCGAGCTCATAGCCGATGACCGACAGGAAGTTCGCATTCGCCTCGCGCACCGTCCCATCCAGGTCGAACTGGATCACCGCCTGAGACCGATCCACCGCGGTCAACATGGCTTGCAACTCGACAAGCTTGCTGTCGTCCCGAGGCTTACCAAAAACGCGCATCCCTTTGGCCTCCCTATAGATTTTTCAAGCTTAATCCCACACAACCCCTTTAGAAGGACTATGGCCCTGGTTAGCATGCTAAGGCTCAACCACGACGAGTGTGGTCTTCGTGTTTGCGTTCATTGTTGCCACTCAAAACGACGGGCCGTCGGACGGCTCTCCGAGGACGCTGTGCCCAACATCCACGCCTTGTCGCCCAGCCTCTCGCGCGAGGCCTTGCAGCTGAAGGTCGCCATGCAGGTCATGCTGACCGCGCGGCGATGGAAACTCTGGATGGGCGAGATGTTTCGGAACGCAGGCCATACCGGCGCTCCGATCGTTGTCCTCTATCACCTGGCCGATGAGCCAAAGGGGCTGACGCTTTCCGAACTGTCGGTCAGGATGGAGTTGTCAGGCGCATCCTTGACGCGATTGGTGCAGAGGCTCGAACGCGACGGCTTCGTCAGTCGCCATCGCATGATCGGTGATGGCGATCGTGGCTCATCATCATGGAACCGGCCGGTCGCGCGGAGATGCAGGCGTTCGAAGTCCATGCCGCCGCCATGCGGCAGAGGGTCTTTGAGGGCATTCCGGAAGACGACCTGGCCACCGTGGTCAGGGTGATGAACGCCGTGGCCGATAAATTGGCGGAAGGGCCAGAAGGCGCGACGCGGCCCTAGCCCACCTCGCCTAGCGCCATCAGGCCCGCCCGCGAGGGACACAGGTCGGCGATGATGCAAGACAGGCATTTGGGTTTGCGCGCCGTGCAGGTGTAGCGGCCGTGCAGGATCAGCCAGTGGTGCGCCTTGGGCAGCCAGTCCTCCGGCACGACCTTGAACAACTGGGCCTCGACCTTGTCCGGCGTGCCTGCATTGGCCAGCCCCAGCCGGTGCGAGACGCGAAAGACGTGGGTGTCCACGGCGATGGCCGCCTCAATCCCAAGCTCGTTCAAGACCACCGAGGCCGTCTTGCGACCCACGCCGGGCAGGGCCTGAAGATCGGCGCGGTTTAGCGGGATCTCGCCCCCATGCTGCTCCAGCACGATGCGGCTCAGCGCGATGACGTTCCGCGCCTTGCCGCGGTAAAGGCCGATGGAGGCGATGTAGGGGATCAGCCCCTCCTCGCCCAAGGCCAGCATCTTCTCCGGCGTGTCAGCGACTTTGAACAAGCGCTCGGTCGCCTTGTTGACCGAGACGTCCGTCGCCTGGGCCGACAGGGCGACGGCGACAACCAGGGTGAAGGGATTGGAGAAATCCAGCTCGGTCTTGGGCTCCGGCATCACGCCGGACAGGCGTTCGAAGATCGCCTCGACCCGATCTTCGTCAGGCGGCCAGCGCAGCACGGGGATGGCCGCTCCGGTCATCACGGCCGGGCGTTTGGCAGGCTTGGCGGCGGGCTTTCTGGCCTTGGCGGGCTTCATGCCTCGCTGTCGTCCTCGGGGCGACGCGGGTCAAGACCCAGGGCAGTCAGGGTAGCGTCGGCGGCGCGCTCGCCCTCCATCCAGGCGCCGTGGGCCGTGCCGTAATAGACCGGCGCCGTCGCCTCGCCGGCCAGGAAAATGCGGTCCTCGACCGATGTGCGCAGCTTGGCCCGGTCCGCCGCATGGCCCGGCAAGGCGTGGGAATAGGCCCCGCGCGACCAGGGATCGACGCCCCAGCCGCTGACCGCGACCGCTTCCAGCCGCCGGCGCATGTCCGACCCCAGGGCCGCGACCAGTTCGGACACGGCGAAGTCGAACAGGGCGGCCGGACCTTTCGCCTCCAGCCCCCAGGCCAGGTCTGCGCCGAAATAGGCCTCGATCATCGGCCGCCCGAACGGCCGCAGGTGATAGCCGCCGGTCTCGGCCGTATCGGTGCGGGTCCACAACTGGGTGTCGGGCTGGAAATCTTCCGCGCCGCGCACGGTCATATGCACCTTGGACGCCAGGCCCAGCGGCACGCCCGTCGTCGCCTCGAGCAGCGCCGGAACCGGCGGATCGATGCGGATCGTCTCGCTGGCGATCAGGCTGTTGGGCACGGTCAGGATGACGATTCGCGCGGTCAACTCGCCGCGATTGGTCTCCAAGCGCAGCACAGGTCCGGAACGGTCGATGCGGCTGACGGCGCAGTCCGTGATCGTGATGGGCGACACAGCCTCGCCCAGCCGAGCGATCAGGCGGCCATAGCCCTCGCGCACCCGCCAGTTCACGCCGGTGTCGCCATAGGCGTCGTAATCGAGGCTGGACACCTCGGCGAACCGTGCGCCGTTCAGGGCGCCGGAGATGGCGTCCATGCGCGGGTTCCAGCGACAGTCGGGATCGAAGAAGGCCGACGCCGGGCGATCCTCACCCAAACCCGCGCGGACGAGGGCCGCCGCCTCGGTCACCCGCTGGTCGAAGGCGGCGAAGGCCTCGCCGAACGCGGCCTGATCCGCTCGGGTCATCTCGTGATCGAAGGCCTGGGTGCGCCAGGGCGGCGGCGTCTGGTCCAGCGTCAGCCCCTCGGCCTCGACCCGTCCGGCCAGCACATTGTCGTCGGCCGAATGCAGCCAGCCGCACCCCATATCCAGCCCTTCGCCCTCAGCCCGAACCGTCCAGGCGCGCCCGCCGATCCGGTCACGGGCCTCCAGCACCAGAACCGACAGGCCGGGCCGCAGCAGACGGCGCGCTGCGGCGATGCCGGCGGCACCTGCGCCGATCACCACGACATCGACCTGTGACGGCAGCGGCTGGGAAGCGGAGATGCGGGCGTTCATGGCGTCAGGACATACACGAAAACCGGTCGTGATCGGCGCCGTCCCGATCGCCTATTGATTTTTGGACGGCGGGGTCCATTTTAGCGCCGCTTCAAAACGCCGCACCTCCCCCGGATTTTCCATGTCGCCTGAACTCAAGAAACGCCTGCCGCTGTTCGCGGCCGCCCTCGTCGGCCTGGCCCTGATCGTGGGCGGCATCGTCTGGTGGGTGAACGGCCAGCGTTGGGAAAGCACCGACAATGCCTTCGTCCAGGCGGACACCACCCTGGTCAGCCCGCAACTGTCCGGCCGGGTCACCGAGGTTCTGGTGGGCGACAACCAGCGGGTCGCGGCGGGCCAGATCTTGGTCAAGTTGGACGATTCCGACCAGAAGGCCCAACTGGCACAGGCCGAGGCCAATTTGGCCGCCGCCATCGCCGCTGTCGGCCATGTCGACGCCCAGGCCGAGCAGGAACAGGCCACCATCGCCGCCCGAGCCGCCTCCGTCGCCCAGGCCAACGCCCAGGCCGGTCTGGCCCGCGCCGAGGTCGATCGTTACGGCAAGCTGGCCGAACAGGGCTGGGTTTCGCAACAGCGCATCCAGACCGAGCGCGCCTCGGCCGCCACCGCCGCCGCCAGCGTCCAGCAGGCCCAGGCCGCCCTGGTCGCCGAACAACGCACCGCCGGCGTGCTGGGCTCGACCCGTCAGCAGAGCGTCGCCGCCGTCGAACAGGCCCGCGCCGTCGTCGATCAGGCTCGCATCGCGCTGGAGCGCACCGTCATCCGCGCTCCGGTCGCCGGCGTCGTCGGCGCCCGCAGCGTGCGGCCCGGCCAATACGTCAACGCCGGCACGCAACTGCTGTCGGTCGTGCCCCTGACCAACACCTACATCGTCGCCAACTTCAAGGAGACGCAGCTGGACAAGGTGCGCCTGGGCCAGACCGTCGAGATTTCCGCCGACGCCTTCCCCGGCCGCAAGATCGAGGGCCGCGTCGACAGCTTCGCCCCCGCCACTGGGTCGGAGTTCGCCCTGATCCCGGTCGAGAACGCCACGGGCAACTTCACCAAGATCACCCAGCGCGTGCCCGTCCGCATCGTCGTCAGCGGCGCAGACCGCAGCCTGGCCCTGCGTCCCGGCCTGTCGGTGGACGTCAAGATCGACTTGAAGAGCGAGGGCGGCCAGAGCTTCGCCGAAGCTGCCACGACGACGGGAGCCGCAGGCCAGTGACCGCCGCCAACCCCGCCGCGGATGGCGGGGCCCCTGTCGCGCAAAAGGGTCCCGTCGCCGGCCATCCCGAGATCAACTGGACCATGCTGCTGCTGGGCTTCGCCGGCATGGTGGTCGGCCAGTTCATGGCCATTCTGGACATCCAGATCGTCGCCGCCTCCCTGCCCCAGATCCAGGCGGGCGTCGGCGCCTCGGCCGACGAGATCAGCTGGATCCAGACCGCCTATCTGATCCCCGAGGTGGTGATGATCCCGCTGTCGGGTTTCCTGTCGCGGCTGTGGGGGACGCAGCGGCTGTTTCTGGTCTCCTGCGCCGGCTTTGTGCTAATGAGCGTCGCCACGGGCCTGTCGTCGTCGATCGACATGATGATCCTGTTCCGGGCCATCCAAGGCTTCGTGGGCGGGGCCATGATCCCGACCGTCTTCGCCGTCGCCTTCACCGCCTTCCCACCCGACAAGCGCGTCACCGCCAGCGTGGTCATGGGGCTGATCGTCACCCTGGCGCCGACCGTCGGACCCACGCTGGGCGGGCACCTGACGGAGTGGCTGAGCTGGCGCTGGCTGTTCTTCATCAACGTGGGGCCGGGCCTGCTGGTGCTGTTCCTGGTCGGGCGGTACGGCAACTTCGACAAGGGCGACCCGTCGCTGGCCAAGGGCTTCGACTGGTGGGGCCTGGGCCTGATGGCCGCCTTTCTGATGTCGATGCAGTTCGTGCTGGAAGAGGGCGCCAAGAACGACTGGTTCGACGACACCCACATCCTGTTGCTGACCGTCGTGGCGGCGGTCGCCGGACCGATCTTCATCTGGCGGTCCCTGACCTATCGCCAGCCGATCGTGGAGTTGCGCGCATTCGGCAATCGCAACTTCCTGGTCGGGTTCATCATGACCTTCATCGTCGGGTTCGCCCTGTTCGGAGGCACCTTCCTTCTGCCACTCTTCCTGGGCCGCGTGCTCGGCTATTCGTCGTCCGAGGTCGGCACCACCATGGTCGTATCGGGTCTGGCCATGTTCGCCACCGGCCCCTTCGCTGGACGACTGGTGCGCAAGCTGGATGCGCGGGTGCTGATGTTCGGCGGCTTCATGCTGTGCGCCTGGGGCATGTGGGAGGCGCGCGTCGTCACCGACGACTGGGGCTTCTGGAACTTCGCCTCGGTCCAGGCCTTCCGCGGCGTCGGCGTGATGCTGGCCATGATCGCTTCCCAGCAGGTGACGATGGCGACCCTGCCGCCGCACATGGTCAAGAACGCCTCGGGGCTGGTGAACCTGTCGCGCAACGTCGGCGGCGCCTTCGGCCTGGCGATCCTGAACACCAGCCTGACGTCCAACACCGCCCTGCACATGAGCGAACTGACCAGCGCCATCGGTCAGGGGGATCAGGCGATGCGCAACATGATGGCCGGCATGGCCCAGCGGTTCGCCGGCTCCATCGACCCGGCCGCCTCGGCGATGAAGGCCATCTATGGGATGTTGCAGAAGCAGGCGACGACGATGGCGTTCGGCGACGCCTTCGCCCTGCTGGCCATCCTGTGTGCAGGCGCAGCCTTCGTCACCCTGGCCGCCCAGCCGGTGAAGGCCCAGGTCGGCGCCCCGCCCTCGGACGTCCACTGATGGCGCGCCGTCGCGGACAGGTCGACGAACGAAAGAGCGAGGCGATCCTGGACGCCGCCGCGACCCTGTTCGCCGACAAGGGGCTGCAGGCCAAGATGGACGAGATCGCCAAACTGGCCGGCGTCTCCAAACAGACGGTCTATAACCGCTTCGCCTCCAAGCTGGAGATCGCCCAGGCCCTGGCGTCCAAGCGGGTCGAGGACATCGTCGCCCCCCTGCGCGGCGCCGGCGATCCGCAGACGGTGCTGGAGACCTTGGCCCTGACCCTGCTGAACCGGGTGTGCAGCGCCGACAAGGTCGGCTCGATGCGCGGGGTCGCCCTGGTCTCGGTCGAGGCGCCCGAGATCGCCCACGCCATCTATGAGGCCGGCCCGCGTCGCAGCCTGCGCGAACTGGGCGCCTGGCTGGCCGAACAGACGCGGTTGGGCCGGTTGAATGTCGCCGATCCGGAAGAGGCGGCCGAGATGTTCGCCGGCCTTGTGCTCGGCCACGGCCACCTGCGCGCCATGCTGGACGTGCCGCAGCTGGAGGCCGACAAACGCGCAGGCCGCGCCAAAGAGGCCGCCCGCATCTTCATGGCCGCCCATCCGCCCGCCACGGCCGCCAAGACTTCCTGAGCCCGGCGCGCTACAGTCGCTCCAACCTGTCGCTTGAGACCGCCTTCATGCTGATCCACCTGTCCTCCTGGCCCGAAATCGATGCGCGACTGAACGACGGCGGTCCGCTGTCCAGGACGGTGATCGTGCCCATCGGCTCCAACGAGCAGCATGGACCGACGGGGCTTCTGGGCACCGACTGGCTGTGCCCCGAGATCATCGCCCACGCGGCCGAGAAGACCGACGCCAACCTGATTGTGGCCCCGACCTTCAACATCGGCATGGCCCAGCATCACCTGGCCTTCGCCGGCACCATCAGCTTGCGCCCCTCGACCTTCATGGCCGCGATCACGGACTGGGTGTCGTCACTGAGCCGTCACGGGTTCGAGCGGATTTACTTCCTGAACGGGCACGGCGGGAACGTCGCAACCATCGAGGCGACGATCTCGGAAATCTACGCCGAGTGGAGCTTCGGCGCCCTCAAGCAGGGCGACGCCGCGCGTCGTCCGGTAGGGAGCGAATATGCTCAGCCGCCCTTCATCCTGAAGCTGAAGAACTGGTGGGACCTGCCCGGCGTCAATGGCCTGTGCAACCGCCTGTTCCCGACCGGCCACGGCATGCACGCCACCCCGTCCGAGATCGCGGTGACGCAGGCCGCCTATCCCGAGCGGATCAAGACCGCCGACTACAGCCCGCAGATCGCGCCAAACGGGCCGATCCGCGATGCCCTGGACTATCGCGCCCGCTTCCCCGACGGCCGGATCGGCTCGGACCCGGCCCAGGCCAGCCCCGAGAAGGGCCAGCAGATCATCGACGCGGCGGTCCCCGCCCTGTTGAGCGACGTCGCGGCCTTCGCCGCAGAGACCCAACCTGGAGGTCCTAACTGACCCGCAAAACCCCCACAGCCGCCAACGCGGCCGTCGTCGGCGCCGAGATTCTGGCCGCGTCGGCCGAGGTGATCGCGGCCCGCACCGGCCTGATGGCGCAGGGCCTGACCAGCGCCAAGGGGCAGGACTTCAAGGAGCTGTCGCTGATGAGCTCCGAGAAGACCGAGGCGATGTCCGCCTCTGCCGACGCCATGGCCGCCAGCGCCGGGGCCATCGGTCAGCGGCTGGGGCGTGTGGCGATGGACGAGGGCGCCCATGCCCTGCGAGCGGCGGCGGCTGTGGCCCAGGCCCGCACCCCGGCCAAGGCGGCCGAGGCCCAGTTCAGCTATGCCATGGGCTGGTGGAGCCGGGCGGCGGCCCAGGCCATGACCCTGAACGGCGAACTGCTGAAGGCCCAGGCCGAGGCGCTGGCCCCGATCCACAAGACGGCGACCGCCAACGCCAAACGGCTGCGCAAGACGCGCTAGGCCGGCTCCACCAGCTTCAACTTTGGCTTCTTGATCTTTGCGGGCTTGGCCGGACGGTCGGCCTTTTTGGCGGCCTTCTCGGCCTTCCGGGCTTCCTTCTCGGCCGCCTTCAGCGCCTTTTTGGCGGCTTTGGCCTCGGCCTTGGCGGCGTCGGGAGCGGCGTCGGCGGCGGCGGCCAGATCGGCCAGCTGATTGAGGAAGGTCTCGCGCTGCCCCTTGGGCAGCAGGGCCATGATCCGCTTGTCGGCGGCCTCGACCAGCGGCCGCGCGGCCTCCAGACGGGCGGCGCCCTCAGCCGACAGACGCACCGCCTTGGCGCGCGCGTCCAGAGTCGAGCGTTCCCGCTCCAGCAAGCCCTTGCTGGTCATGCGCGTGACCAGATCGGCCAAAGTCGAGCGGTCGATGCCGGTCATGCGGACCAGTTCGGTCTGGGTCAGGCCGGCCTTGAGCGACACCGCCTCCAGCACCGCGAACTGGCGCTGGGTCAGGCCGTCGGCGCCGGTCTCCTCGGCATAGATATCGAGCGCCAGTTGCAGGGCGCGGTGCATCAGGTGGCTGGGCGAGGTGGCCAGGGGCCCGACCTTCCTTGCCGCTTTTCCCGCCTTCACCATCGCGCCGCTCCCCTGAAGTTTCGTCCGAACACGTATCAGCTCTGCTTTACGATTTGACGGGGAAAGCGCGTCGGTTCCGTGACAGTTCCGCTTGCGCCCTAGAGCCCCGTGTCGGGCGAGACGGGCGTCGGCTCGTCGTCCTTGATTAGGTGCTTCATGATGAAGAAGACCTGCCAGACGCCAAATACGGCCGAGGCGATCCACAGGCCGCCGCGGAAGGCGACCCATGTGTCGTCGGACTGGGTGCGCCAGACGATCTCGTTGATTATGCAGACGGCCGCGAAATACAGGCCGTAGCGCAGGGTCAGCCCGCGCCAGCCCGCGTCGGTGATGCGGATCGCCTCGCCCAGCAGATATTTGAACGGATAGCGGTTCAGCGGCAGCGACCCCAGCAGCACGACCGCCAGCAGGCCGTTCTGGATCGACAGCTTGATCTTCAACAGGTTCGGATCGTGGAAGACGATGGTCAGCACGCCGAAGATCAGCGCGAAGCCGCCGGTCAGCAGCGGCAGGGGCGCCAGACGACGCTCGACCACATAGCCGATGATAAGGGCGATCAGCGAGGCGCCGACCAGGACCCAGGTCGCCTGGACCAGGGCTTCTTGCCCATCCAGACCGCGCGCGAACCGGTTGATTGCATAGGCGGCCATGAAGGCCACAAGCGCGCCGAAATCGACGGCCTGGCGGATGTTGGAAGCCTTTTTCGGCGTCTCGGTCATGTCAGTCTTCCAGTCCCACCAGCGAGCGGGAGAAGGCACGGGCGTCGAACGGTTGCAAATCCTCGACCCCTTCGCCGACGCCGATCAGCATCAGGGGGGCGTCGGACGCCTGGGCCACCGGCACCAGCACGCCGCCGCGCGCGGTGCCGTCCAGCTTGGTCATGACCACGCCGGTCACGAAGGCGGTGCGGCCGAAGATCTGTTCCTGAGCCAAGGCGTTGCGGCCGACGGTGGCGTCCAGCACCAGCAGAGTGTCATGCGGCGCCTCGGGATCGACCTTCTTCAGCACGCGGACGATCTTGAGCAGCTCGTCCATCAGGGCGGACTTGTTCTGAAGCCGGCCGGCGGTGTCGATCAGGACGACGTCGTAGCCTTCGGCCCGCGCCTTGGTATAGGCGTCGAAGGCCAGGCCCGCGGCATCGGCGCCGTCGCGACGGCTCTCGAAGTCGGCGCCCGCGCGCTCGGCCCAGACCTTCAGCTGTTCGCGCGCGGCGGCGCGGAAGGTGTCGCCGGCGACGATCATCACCTTGGAGCCCTTGCCCGTCAGATCGGCGGCGATCTTGCCCAGGGTCGTGGTCTTGCCCGACCCGTTCACTCCGACGAACAGGACGACATAGGGTTTGGGGCCGGACAGGGGGTCGAAGGTCGCCTGGCGCGGCGACAGTTCGGCGGCGACCGCCTCGGCCAGGGCCTCCTTGACCTCGCGCTCGGGCGCGTCCTTGCCGAACTTCAGGCCGCGAAAGCGTTCGACGATCCGGGCCGAGGCGGCAGGGCCGAGATCGCTCTCCAGAAGATGCTCTTCCAGCTGCTCCAGCGACGCCTCGGACAGAGGCTCCTTGACGAAGGTGGCGACGACCTGATCGGTCATCTGTTTGGAGGAGCGCGAGAGCCCAGCGGACAGGCGCTGGAACCAGCCCTTTTTCGGCGTATCGTTCATGCAGTGGCTTTAGCGGGGGCGAAGGCCGACGTCATCCGCATTCGCGAACGCTGTCCGGCCGTTCAGACGGTCGGCGACAAAAACACCGTCTAATTCGTCTAATTCGTCTGAAGTCGGGCCGGCGAAGTGGGGAATGAGACGCTCCATAAAAACGAGTCTAATTCGTCTAATTGGTCCAATGCCGATGACATCAGTCGAAAACCCCACATTATACCGCGACTGCAGGCGGGGACGGCAGAAGGTCTCACAATGGCTGGAAGACGTTGAATAGGTTGACCGCACGACGGAGTTTTGCGCTGGCTGGACGGACTGCTATCTGCGTCTGGAATGTCAGAGAACTTTACATATCAAAGTTGATGCGGCATAAGCGGGCGTCAAAGGGGAGTTTGATCATGACCATCGCATCCATTCTGAACCGCGCCGTCGGCGCCGCAGCGGCCGCCGCCTTTATCGCTGTGGCTCCAGCGGCCTTCGCGCAGGACGGGCACGGCGCCCATGCCGACACGGGTCACGCTCATGGCCACCAGCACGCCGACTTTCAGTCCGACCGCATCCACGTCCGCGTCGACGGCGACGCCGGCGGGCGTGACATCATCCTGATCCCCGGACTCAGCTCGTCGCCAGAGGTCTGGCAAGGGACGGTGGATCATCTAGGCGCCGGCTGGCGCGTACATCGCATACATGTCCAGGGCTTCGCCGGCGCGCCGGCCGAGGGCAATGCGCAGGGCGCGACCCCGTCGCCGGTCGCCGCGCCGGTCGCCGAAGAGATCGCCCGCTATATCCGTGAAAAGGGGCTGACCAAGCCGGTCGTCGTCGGCCATTCGATGGGCGGGACCATCGGCATGATGCTGGCCGCGCGCCATCCCGATGCGGTCGGCAAGCTGATGGTCGTGGACATGGTGCCTTTCATGGGCGCGATGTTCGCCGCGCCGGGCGCCTCGGCAGAAAGCGTGACGCCGGTCGCGGACCAGATCTGGGCCGCCCAGGCCAACAGCCCGCGCGAGGCCTATGTCGCCCAGGCCACCACCAGCATCAACGGCATGATCAACACCGAAAGCCGCCGCGCCGAGGCGTTGGAAGACATGCGCGAAAGCGACCAGAAGGTCTCGGCCGCCGCCTTCCGCGAGCTGATCACGACGGACCTGCGTCCCGAACTGTCCAAGATCACCGCCCCGACCGAGGTGCTGTACGTCAAGTTCAACGATCCGCGCATGACGCCCCAGATCACCGACAGCATCTATCGGATGTCGTTCGCCAATCTGAAGGACGCCCAGCTGAAGCGGATCGACGACAGCGCCCACTTCATCATGTTCGACCAGCCCCAGGCCTTCTACGCCGACCTGGACGCCTTCCTGGCGAAATAGGCGCCGTGACCCACCCGTTCGCGAAACGGATCGTCGGCCTTTACCGAGACAAGGCCGACGACTGGGTCCGGGATCGGGGCGCGACCCTGTATTCCGGCGACGGCGGGGTGGACGAAGCGGTCTGGCTGGATCGCTTCGCCGCGGGCTTGCCAGCAGGAGCGACGATACTCGATGTCGGCTGCGGTTCGGGTTGGCCCATCGGAGCCGCCCTGCTGGAGCGCGGGCTTCAGGTGATCGGCGTGGATGCGTCGCCGGGCCTGATCGCCCATGCGCAGGCGACGCTGCCGGCGGGGGTCTGGTCGGTTGGAGATATGCGTGAGTCCCTGCCGCTTGGTCCGTTCGACGGCGTTCTGGCCTGGCACAGCCTGTTTCATCTCAGCCCCGACGATCAGAAAAAGGTGCTGCCGAAGCTGGCCGCGTGCGTCGCCGAGGGCGGGCGGCTGATGTTCACCTCGGGCCAGGCGTACGGCGAGACCATCGGACAGTGGCGGGGCGAGCCGCTCTATCACGCCAGTCTTGATCCAGAGGCCTATCGCGCCCTGCTGGCCGACGCCGGATTGCGCGTCGAATACGACGGGGCGGAAAGCGGCGTGTGGCTGGCCCGGCGCGCCTTTCTTTCGGCGAAATAGCTGCTCACGATCCCGTGAAGTCGGCGGGACCGTTTCGGCGGGCGTTCATACGCGATACACAGCCGATGAACGAGAACTCGCCCAGCGCGGCATCTGAAGGACGGACATGGCGGGACCGGTGAATGCGGGCGGACCACAGGCGGAGGGCAAGCCCCGCCGGTCGGCCCTGGGACGGTTGTTCTATTGGAGCGCGGTGCTGGCGGTCTGGGGGCTGATCTTCCTGGTCGTCTTCTTCGCCGTCTTCGCGCGCGGCCTGCCGGACACCTCCAGCCTGTACCAGGTCGATCGCCAGCCCTCGATCACCTATCTGGATCGCAATGGGGCGTTGATCGCGACGCGGGGCACCCAGATGGCGCCGCCCGCCGATCTGGACGCGCTGCCGGACTATGTGCCGGCCGCCTTCATCGCCATCGAGGACCGGCGCTTCTATCGCCACCCCGGCTTCGACCCCATCGGCATGATGCGGGCGATGGCGACCAACGTCCGCGCCGGTCGGGTGGTGCAGGGGGGCTCGACCCTGACGCAGCAGCTGGCCAAGAACCTGTTCCTGACGCCCGACCAGAACATGCGCCGCAAGGTGCAGGAACTGATGCTGGCCGTCTGGCTGGAGATGAAATTCTCCAAGAAGGAGATTTTGGCCCTTTATCTGAACCGGGTCTATTTCGGCGCCGGCGCCTATGGGATCGAGGCGGCGTCGCAACGCTATTTCGACAAGTCGGCCAAGAACCTGACGGTCGGCGAGGCCGCGCTGCTGGCGGGCCTGCTGAAGGCGCCCTCGCGCTATTCGCCGGTGTCCGAGAGCGAACGCGCCGCCGCCCGCGCCACCGTCGTGCTGAACGAGATGGAAGAGGCCGGCGTCATCACCGCCGCCCAGCGTGAACAGGCCGTGACCCAGCCGGTCATCGTCTCGCGGACGCTGGCGACCCAGCACGCCCAGTATTTCATCGACTGGCTGGACAAGTCGATCCGCAGCCTGGTTGGCGAACCGACCGAGGACATGGTGGTCGAGACCACCCTGGACCTGACGCTGCAGACGGCGGCCGAGCGGTCGGTGCGCCGTATCCTGGATCGTGACGCCGGCAAGGGCGTGCAGCAGGCGGCCCTGGTCGCCCTGGACGGCGACGGCCGGGTGCGGGCCATGATCGGCGGCTCCTCCTATGCCGACAGCCAGTTCAACCGCGCCGTCGACGCCAAGCGCCAGGCGGGTTCGGCCTTCAAGCCCTTCGTCTATCTGGCGGCGGTCGAGGCCGGCTATACGCCCCAGACCCCGGTGGTCGATCAGCCGATCACCATCGGCAACTGGTCGCCCCGCAACTATTCCGGGACCTTCAGCGGAAACATGACCCTGGCCCAGGCCGTGGCCCAGTCGACCAATACAGTGGCGGCCTATGTCGCCGATCAGGTCGGGCGCGACAGCGTGGCCCGCGCCGCGCGGCGTCTGGGCATCGAAAGCCGCATCGGTCTGGAGCCGGCGATGGCGCTGGGCGCGGTCGAGGTCTCGCCGATCGAGATGGCCACCGCCTATGACGCCTTCGCCAACGGCGGGCGCCGCGTCGACGCCTATGGCATCAGCCGCATCCGCACGCCCCAGGGCCGCGTCATCTATCAGCGCCAGTCTGGCCAGAGCGGTCAGGCGATCAACAATCCGTCGCTGTACTACATGAACCAGATGCTGCGGGGCGTGGTGACCAGCGGCTCGGGGCGGTCGGCCGCGATCTCGGGACGCGACCTGGCGGGCAAGACCGGCACGACCTCGGATTACAAGGACGCCTGGTTCGTCGGCTATACCGGCGGCTTCGTCACCGCCGTCTGGGTGGGCAAGGACGACAACACCGCCATGCGCGGCGTGACCGGCGGCTCGTCGCCGGCCGCCATCTGGAAAGGCTTCATGGAGGCGGCCTTGCCGCGCCTGGACGCCCCCGCCATTCCCAACGGTCCGCCCATGCCGGAGGGCTGGATGGCGCCCGATCCCGTCGGCGACCTGATGAGCGGCCTGAACCAGAACGGCCTGCCCATCGAACCCGTCGATCCGCTGGCCGGCGATCCTTACGTCCCGGATGAGCAGCCGCCTGTCCAGCAGCCGTCGCCGCAGCCGATGGGGTCCGCGACGCCCAAGGGCGGCTATCGCGATGCGCCGAACCCGCAGCAGCCTGAGGGCCGCCCCGCGCCGGAGCGCAAGGGCGACGCCCTGTTCTTCTGAGGACGACGCCAACGGCACGTAAAAAAGGGAGGCGACCCTTCGGTCGCCTCCCTCTGCATTTCAGGCCTGGGTCAGCGGGGGCAGGACAGGTCGCCTTCCTGGCATTGGCTGAGGGTCCGCAACTGGCGTGTCCGCTCCGTCGTCAGCCGCGCGAGGCAGGTCGAATGCACCATCGGATAGGCGGAACCGCCCTGAACGCCGGAGGCCTCGAACCGGCATTGCTGGTCGCGGAAGCTGATCCAGGTGCGTTGGGCGGTGCGCAGCAGGGTGCGGCTGGCGGGCGACAGCCGTCCCATCGTCGTCGTGTACTGGCTGTTCAGCGCGCGGTCGGCGCTCTGAAGTTCCTGGGCGGCGTTGGCGTTCATCGTGGCCTGCGACTGGGCGCTGGCGGACGAGGCGGCGGCAGCGGCGAGGCCGAGCGCGATCGACAGGGTGATCATCGTTTTCATAGGACGTTCCTGAGTGGACGGGCCATGTTGAAACGCGCCCGGCCGCCGGGGTTTCCGCCTACCGCCCCACGGCGTGCAGCGCGGCGCCGTAATCCTTCAGCCATTTGCGCCAAGGCTTGTGATCCCCGACCAGCCGTTCGACCACGGACCAGTAGGCCGGGCTGTGGTCGGCGTGGACCAGGTGGGCGACCTCGTGGGCGGCGAGGTAGTCGATGACGGGGGGCGGGGCCATGATGACGCGCCAGGAGTAGCGGATGGTGCGGTTGTGCGGGCTGCACGAGCCCCAGCGCGACCGGGTGTCGGCGATGCCCATCTTGACCGGGCCTTGGCCCAGCGCTCGCAGATGGTGGTCGGTGCGTTCCAGAAGCGTCTCGCGCGCCTCGCGCTTCAGCAGGTTTTCGACCCGGCGGGCGTAGGCCTCGCCCTCGCCGCCCGAGCGGATGATGGTCCCGTCCTCGACCAGGCGTGCGGCGCTCGCGCCGGGCACGGCCTCAAGCCGCACAGGCCTGCCGCGCAGGGAAATGACCTGGCCCGGTTCCAGCGGGCGGCTCTTGGGGCGGACGGCCAGGCGTTCGCTGATCCAGACGGCCTTGGATCGGGCGAAGGCGACGGCCTGGCTCAGGCCGCGCTCGGTCGGGGCGATGACCACGGCCTCGCCGGCGCGCGCATCGATCCGCACCGATAGGCGGCGGGCACGCGGATTGACCGAAAGTCTGAGGACGGGACCGGCGCCGCCCCCGCTTTCGTCAAGCGGCAGCCGCTGACCGTTGCGGTACGCCACCGGCGGCCTCGTTCTGGGCGATGAAATCGCGCACGCGGGGATAGATCTCGTCACGGAATCGCCGGCCGTTGAACACGCCGTAATGGCCCACGCCCGGCTGGACGTAGAGGACGCGGCGATCCTCGGGAATGTTGGGGCACAGGCCGTGCGCGGCCTGGGTCTGGCCAACGCCCGAGATGTCGTCCTTCTCGCCCTCGACGGTCATCAGGCCGATGTCGGTGATCTTGGACAGATCGACCTTGCGCCCGCGATGTTCCAAAAGGCCCCGCGCCAGCAGGTGCTGCTGGAAGACGATGTCGATGGTCTGGAGGTAGAACTCTTCGGTGAGGTCCAGCACCGACAGATATTCGTCGTAGAATTCCTCGTGCTTCTCCACCCCATCGCCGTCCCCGGCGATCAGGCTGTTGAAATAGTTCCAGTGAGCGTCGCGGTGGCGATCCTCGTTCATCGACATGAAGCTGTAGAGCTGGACGAAGCCCGGATAGACGCGCCGCCCGAAGCCCGCATAGGGCAGGGGCACCGTGTGGATCATGTTCGACTTGAACCAGGTGAACGGCTTTTCCTCAGCCAGCTGGTTGGTGACGGTCGGCGACAGGCGCGCGTCGATGGGCGACCCCATGAAGGTCATCGACAGGGGACGGTTTTCGTCCTCGTCCTCGGCCATCACCGCGCCGGCGGCCAGAACGGGCGGGCCGGGCTGGCACACGCCGACGACGTGGGCGCGGCCGCCGATCTCGGCCAGCATCAGCCGGACGTGGTCGATGTAGTCGAAGAAGTCGAACCGCCCTTCCAGCATCGGCACCTGGCGGGCGTTGACCCAGTCGGTGACATAGACGTCGTGGTCCTGAAGGAAGGCCTCGACCGTGCCGCGCAGCAGGGTGGCGTAGTGGCCCGACAGCGGGGCCACGATCAGGACGGCCGGGCCGGAGGCGGGCTTCTTGGCGCGCTTCAGGTCGCCGATGTTGCGGGCGAAGCGGACCAGGCGGCACCACGGGCTCTGCCAGATCACCTGTTCGGTGGTGCGCACCGGCTTGCCGCCGATGTCGATGGTTTCCAGCTTCCAGGCCGGCTTGCCGTAGCGCCGCGTCACGCTCTCGAACAGTTCTGCCGAGGCGTAGGCGGTGCGGCCGATGGCGGTGTCGGCCGCCGGGTTGAACGGCGAGGTCCAGAAGCTGCGGGCCAGTTGCGCGCCGACCCGGAACGGCAGGGCCGACTGGTAGGCGAGTTCATGAAAGGCGTAGAGCATGACGATCCGATACGGCCGAGCGCCGTTTGTGCAGGGCAACATATAATGCATCACCCTGCAAAAGGATTATGGGGTCGCCGCTAACCCCGCGCCATCGCCTGTTCGATGATCCTGGTCGTCTTGTCCGGTCCCATTCCATAGGCGACGGCCGTGCGGAACTTGCCGTCCGGGCCCATCAGATAAACGGTCAGGGAGTGGTTCATCGTATAGCCCTCGCCCTCGCCGACCTTCTGATAGAAGGCGCGGTAGGCCTTGGCGGCGGTGGCCACCTGTTCGGGCGTGCCCGTCAGGCCGATAGTCCCCTTGGGAAAGCCGTCGGATGACAGATAGTCCTTCAGCGCCTGGGGCGTGTCGCGTTCGGGATCGACGCTGACGAAGACGATCTGCAGATTGTCCGCCTTGTCGCCCAGCCGCTGCTGCACCCCGCCCAGCTCGGCTAGGGTGGTCGGGCAGAACTCGGGGCAGTAGGTGAAGCCGAAGAAGACCAGGCTCCATTTGCCATTCAGCATCGTCTGATCGACGGGTTGTCCATCCTGATTGACCAGTTTGAAGTCGCCGCCGACCAGGGGCTGGCCGGTCGACGTCACCTCGGCGCCGTCCGACGTCGGCGCCCTGCCGCTGACCACCACGACCGTGATGATGGCCAGCGCCACGGCGATGGCGATGCAGGCGCCCGCGAACAGCAGGATGGAACGACGCGGCATGACGGCCTCTCACGAAACGGATGTGATCGGTCTATAGAAGGCGTGTGACCTCGACAGAAGCCCGCATGGCGCCGCACGGCGTATCCTCTTCGGAGCCGTTGAACGGCTGGAGCGATGCGCCGCGTCGCGGTCGGGGGTTTTCGCTGCGGACCCTGATCGTTCTGCGCTGGCTGACGATTATCGGCCAGAGCGCCGCGATCCTGACGGCGCATCAGGGGCTTCATTTTCCGCTGCCGCTCTGGCCGTGCCTGATCGTCATCGCCATCAGCGCGGCGGTGAATGTGGGGGCCATGGCGCGGGTGCGCCGGCTGGAGGCTAGCCTGCCCGACGGGCGCACGACGGCGATCCATCTGGGCTTCGACATCTTCCAGCTGGGCGTGCTGCTGGCCCTGACCGGCGGGCTGGAGAACCCGTTCTGTCTGCTGCTGGTCGCGCCCGTCACCATCGCGGCGGCGGCCCTGCCGGCGCGTCAGGCCCTGATGCTGGGCGTGCTGGCCCTGATCGCGGTGGGGGTGCTGTTCTTCTGGTCCGAACCCCTGCCGTGGCGACCGCACGAGAACTTCCACCTGCCGACCCTGTATCGCCTCGGCATGGCCATGGCCCTGGTGACCGGCGTGGTCTTCACCGCCGGCTACGCCTGGCGGGTGGCGGCCGATGCGGAGAAGCTGGAGCTGGCCCTGGCGACCACCCAGGACGTGCTGCAACGCGAACAGAGGCTGGCGGCGCTGGGCGGCCTGGCGGCGGCGGCGGCGCACGAACTGGGCACGCCGCTGGCGACCATTCAGGTGGTGGCCAAGGAGCTTCAGCGCGCCTCCGCCCCAGACAGCGACGCGGCCGAGGATGCGGCCCTGATCCTGCAACAGGCCGAACGGTGCCGGGGCATCCTGACCCAGTTGTCGCAGCAGCCCGAGGGCGACGACGCCCTGTATGCCGACGTCTCGCTGAAGGCCCTGCTGGAAGAGGTGGTGGAGCCCCACCGGGGCTTCGACCTAGCCTTCGATGTGCTGGTCAAGACGCCGCCGGGTCAGCCCGCGCCGCGCGTGCGCCGGATGCCCGAGGTGATCCACGGCCTGTCCACCCTGGTCGAGAACGCCGCCGATTTCGCCAAGACGACGGTGCGGGTCCAGGCGGTGGTGGACGCCGGCTGGATCGAGATCGAGATTCTGGACGATGGGCCGGGCTTTGCGGGGGACATCCTGCCCCGGCTGGGCGAGCCCTATGTGACCAGTCGGCCGCAGGGCAAGGCGCGCCAGGCCCTGGCCGCCCAGATCGCCGCCGCCGCCAGACCCTCCAAGCCTCGCGCAACTGTCGAGCCGCCCATCGCCCCCAGCCAAGGCGGCATGGGGCTGGGCTTCTTCATCGCCCGCACCCTTTTGGAACGAACCGGAGGCTCGGTCAGCGTGGGGCAGGGGCTGCCGCAATCGGAGGCCAAGGCGGCGCCCCGCGGCGCGCGCGTGGCGGTGCGCTGGGCGCGGCCGGCGCTGGAGGTCGCGGCATGAGGCGATTGGGTCGAAGCGTCGCAGGCGGAACCTTGGCCTTGACCCGCGCGCTACCCGTCCCGACTTGAAGCGGCAGGAGAGAAACGCATGTCAGAACTCGAAGCCCGCATCGCCGCCCTGCCCGACAAGTCCCTGCTGCTGCTGGATGATGACCAGGCCCTGCGCACCCGGATGGGGCGGGCGTTGGAGGCGCGCGGCTTTCAGGTGACGACCGCTGAATCCGTCGCCGAGGCGATGCAACTGTTGCGTGACAAGGCCCCGGCCTTCGCCGTGCTGGACATGCGGCTTGAGGACGGCAACGGCCTGAAGATCGTCGAAGCGGTGCGCGAAAAGCGCGAGGACGCCCGCATCGTCATGGTGACCGGCTACGGCGCCATCGCCACGGCGGTCGCGGCGGTCAAGGCCGGCGCTGTCGACTATCTGTCCAAGCCGGCCGATGCCGACGATGTGGTCAAGGCTCTGCTGGCGACCGGCGATTCGCCCGAACCGCCCGAAAACCCGATGAGCGCCGACCGCGTCCGCTGGGAGCATATCCAGCGCGTCTATGAGCTATGCGACCACAATGTCTCGGAGACCGCGCGCCGCCTGGGCATGCACCGCCGCACCCTGCAACGCATCCTGGCCAAGCGCGCGCCGCGATAGGCCGAACCCTCAATCCTCGTCGTCGTCCTCGACCACGTCGGGGATTTCCGGGGTGACCACGGTCGGGGCGATGGTCTTGATCTCGCCCAGCTTGGCGCCGGGGAAGGCCTGAAGCACCGCCTGGACGAAGGGATTGGCCTCGACCTCGGCGCGTTCGGCGGCGCGAGCCTTTTTCTGGACCTCGATGACCGTCTCGGCCCCGCCCTGGCCGTTGGCGGCGATCAGCCAGGTGCGACCAGTCCATTCGCGCAGGCGGGCCGATAGCTTGCGCGCCAGTTCGATGGGCGCGCCCTGGACGCTTTCATAGACGATGGCGCCGGGCTTGAACGAGACCGGCTTCACATACCGCTCCACATCCATCTGAAGTCCGACCTCGCGCTTCTCGCCGATCAGGGCGACGACCTGTTCGAAGGTCTGCGGATCGGGCAGGGCGGGGGCCATCACCGGCCGCGCGGCCAGCTGCGCCGAAATTCCGCCGCCGCCTCCACCACCGCCACCACGCGGGGCCGAGCCGCCCCCCATCGGTTCACCGGACTGCAGCCGCTTCAGCGCCTCCTCCGGTCCGGGCAGATCGGCGGCATAGGCCAGGCGCACGATGGCCATCTCCACCGCATCGGCCGGATTGGGCGCGCGCCGCACCTCGTCCAGCGCCTTCAGCAGCATCTGCCAGGTGCGCGACAGGGTCGCCGCCGGAATGGCCGCGCCCAGCGCCGCCAGCTTCTGCGCCTGATCGTTGGGCAGGCGGGTCGCGTTCGGACCCAGCATCTTGGCGACCGAGGCGGCGTGGCAATGTTCCAACAGGTCGTTGGTCACCTGCACCGGATCGGCGCCGAAGCCGTAGAGGGTGCGGAAACTCTCCAGCGCCTCGGGCGTGCGACCCGCCATGACGCTTTCGAACAGGGCGATGGTCTGGGTCCGGTCGGCCAGACCCAGCATGTCGCGCACCGTCTCGGTCTTGACCGTCTCGCCCCGCTCGGCCTGGACCAGGGCCTGGTCCAGCAGCGAGAGACCGTCGCGCACCGACCCCTCGGCCGCGCGCGAGATCAGGGCTAGGGCGTCGTTCTCGATCTTCATGCCTTCGCGGTCGGCGATCCGGCCCAGATGCTCGACCAGGATTTCCGGCTCGACCCGACGCAGGTCGAAGCGCTGACAGCGGCTCAGGATCGTCACCGGCACCTTGCGGATCTCGGTGGTGGCGAAGATGAATTTGGCGTGGGGGGGCGGCTCTTCCAGCGTCTTCAGCAGGGCGTTGAACGCCTGCGTCGACAGCATGTGGACCTCGTCCAGCACATAGACCTTGTAGCGCGCCTCGACGGGCGCATAGCGGACGCTTTCCAGAATGTCGCGGATGTCGTTGACGCCGGTGTGCGACGCCGCGTCCATCTCCATCACATCCATGTGCTGGCCGGCCATGATGGCGGCGTCGTGCCGGCCGTGGGCGGTCAGGGTCAGCGACGGCTTGTCGATGACGTCGGTTTCGTTGTTCAGGGCGCGGGCCAACAGTCGGGCGGTGGTCGTCTTGCCGACGCCGCGCACGCCCGTCAGCATGAAGGCGTGGGCGATGCGGCCCGTGGCGAAAGCGTTGGTCAGCGTGCGCACCATCGCCTCCTGACCGATCAGATCCTCGAAGGTGCGTGGCCGGTATTTGCGCGCCAGCACCTGATAGGCGGCGCCGTCATCGACGTGAGCCGCGACTTCGGCGGGGGCGGGCTTGGCGACGGGGGCGGCAGCGGGCGCACCGGCCGGCTCGGGCGCTGCGGCAGGCGCGCCGAACATGTCGTCGGTGTTCTCGTCGCGCGGGGCGACGTCGTCCTCTTCCCAGGGCGGGCCGTCGAGATTCGTGTCGCTGTCCGTCATGGGAGGAAGTCTTACAGCGGGTAGTGGACGGGAAGAAGCGATTCCAGCGTCGGTTCACGCGCAGGTTCATCTTCTCTTTCGTCATTCCGGGCGCAGCGAAGCGGAGACCCGGAACCCAGCGGCGCCGAAGGCGAAATCTCTCCGCTCCATATGTTCGAAAGCGGAGTGCGCGACAGGTTCGCGCTCACGCGCGCCGCTGGGTTCCGGGTCTTCGGGCCAAGAGGCCCTACGCCCGGAATGACGAAAGGAAAGTGGCGTTAGCGCACCAAACGCGCTCAAGCAGCGCGCGACCGCGTCGCGAGCGTTAGCGCAACAACCCGCTCAAGCAGCGAGCCGCCGTGCGGCGAGCGGTAGCGCACAAAAAGAGGAAGTAGAGACCGCGACCCGAAGGGGAATTCGTTGTGGCTGCTGCCTTCCGGCCCTGACCAGATTGGCGAAGCCTTCGCCCGCGATCTCCGATTGGGGATATGACGGGTGCGGCGGTTGGAATCAAGAGCTACAAACCCGCATGGCCCATCACAACACCTTCGCCGGCAATCCGCTCGATCGAGCCGGGGACCTGAGGAATGATCCCGACTGGCTGGCCGAGCAGGCCGCCAAGCCCTACGCCCAGGCCTTGGCGCTCTGGGAGGGGCGGCCGCTGATCGAGGAGACGGGCGAGGGGCCGAGGCTGGCTTGGCTGCAGATGCGCCATGCGCGCACCCTGGTGCGCGATCGCGAGGCGTTTCTGGGCCTGTGGAACGACGAACCCGTCTTCGCTATCGAGTTCGAAGGCTCCATTGATCCGACCGACGGACCGCTGGCCGGGCTGGGCGCCTTTCAAGAGATGCGCGCGGCGGCGGCGATCCTGCCGGCGGCGGATGCGGCGATCGCGGGCGGGGCCAAGAGCCTGTTCGACTGGCGACGCAAACACGGCTTCTGCGCCAACTGCGGCACGCTGAGCGAGACGGCGTCGGGCGGCTGGAAGCGGATCTGCCGGGCCTGCGGGACCGAGCATTTCCCGCGCGTCGATCCGGTCACAATCATGCTGCCGGTCTATAAGGGCGGGGCGGAGCCCATCTGCCTGCTGGGCCGTCAGGCGGCCTGGCCTGCCGGACGAATGTCGGCCCTGGCCGGGTTCCTGGAACCGGGCGAATCCATCGAGGAGGCCTGCGCCCGCGAGGTGAAGGAAGAGGCCGGCCTGACCGTGATCGCCACGGCCTATCACTCCAGCCAACCCTGGCCCTTTCCGTCGCAACTGATGATCGGCCTGATCGCGGAGGTGTCGGACGATAAGGCGCAACCGGACCAGACCGAGCTGGAAGCGGTCGCCTGGCTGACGCGGGCCGAGGCGCGGGCCGTGCTGGCGGGCGAGCACCCCAGCATTCAGGCCCCGCCGCCCTTCGCCATCGCCCACAACCTGATCAAGGCCTGGGTCGACGATGTCTAGGCCAGCGCCCGCGCCGCCTCCAGGTCGGCGGGATTGTCGACGGACAGGGGGGCTTCGTCGATGACGGCGGCCCAGATCTGCATGCCCATTTCCAGGGCGCGCAGCTGTTCCAGCTTCTCGCGTTTTTCCAGCGGCGACGGCGGCGCGGCGCAGAAGCGGTTCAGGGCCTCACGGCGATAGCCATAGACGCCGATGTGGCGCCAGACGGGGGCGTCGCCGTACAGGGTCGAGCGCGTGAAATAGAGGGCGCGCGCCTGGCGTTCGCCTTCGCCCAGGGCGAGCACCGCCTTGACCACGTCGGGATTGGTCCGGTCCGACCCGTCAGCCTCGGCGGCGACCAGGGTGGCGATGTCGCAGGTCGCCTCGCCGTGCAGAATGGCGGCGCAGGCGACGGCCAGACCGGGGCTGGCGAAGGGCATGTCGCCCTGAACGTTGATGACGGCGTCGAAATCGCCCTCGGGGTCGATGGCGTCCACGGCGGCGCGAATGCGGTCCGAGCCCGACGGCAGGGCCGGGTCGGTCAGGACGGCGCGGCCGCCTGCGGCTTCCACCGCCTCGACGATCTCGGGATCTCCGGCGGCGACCACGACCGGCAGGCCCGAGGCCTCGGCCTGGCGGTAGGCGCGCACGATCATCGGCGTGTCGCCGATCAGGGCCAGCGGCTTGTTCGGCAGACGGGTCGCGGCCATGCGAGCCGGTATCATTATCAACGGATTCATCGACTTCCCTCACGCCTGTCTGGCCCGTAGCGCGTTGGGCCGGTTGCGAAGGCGGCGCTACCGTGCCAGAGACGCCAAAGCAAGATTATGTCCGGGGCGTGTTTTCGAGGGGCCCGGCCGGCAGAGGGAAACGACCAGGCGTATGAGCGGCGATCTTAAGTGGAACAAGATTTTCGGCGCGGCTCTGGGGACGGCGTTCGTCATCCTGGTCGTCCAGCAGGCCTCGGGCCTCGTCTATCATTCGGAAGCCCCCGAAAAGATGGGCTATTTCGTCGATGCGCCGGAAGAGGCCGCCGGCGATGAAGCCGCTGAATTGGCGCCCGACTGGGGCACGGTGCTGCCGACCGCCGATCTGGCCGCCGGCGAGGCCGCCTTCGCCCGCTGCCAAGCCTGCCATGACGCGCATCAGGGCGGCGCCGACAAGATCGGTCCGAACCTGTGGGGCGTGGTCGGCGGGCCGGTCATGCACCGTCCGGGCTTCGCCTATTCCGACGCCATGGCCAAGCACAAGGCCGAGGCACCGACCTGGGGCTATGACCAGATCAACAGCTTCATCACGGCCCCGGCCAAATATGTGCCCGGCACCAAGATGTCCTTCGCCGGCATCCGCGACACCCAGACGCGCATCAATCTGATCGCCTGGTTGCGCACTCAGGGCTCCGGCGGCTTCGCCATCCCGGCGCCGGATCCCACCCGTCAACCTGGCGCGGCCGCGCCGGCCGCCGGGGCGCCTGCCACGGGCGAGGCCCCGGTGACCGAAGGCGGCGCGGCGACCGAGGCGACCGGCACCACCCCGGCCGCCGGCGCCCCCGCCGCGTCTCAGTCGACTCCGGCGGCCCCGCCCGCCGCGACGGCGTCTGCGCCGCCGAACCACTGATCGCCACGGCGACGAACGACAAAAGGGCGGCCCCGACGGGCCGCCCTTCTTCGTTTCGGGCTGAGCGCTCGGCTCAGAGGATCTGCGCGGCCTCGTCGAACGACAGGCGCGGCGAGCGTGGAAACAGGTTTTCGTCCGAGCCATAACCGAGGTTGAGGATATAGTTCGGCTCGACATTGCTGTCGGGGAAGAACTCGGTCTTCACGCCGGCGGCGTCGAAGCCGGACATCGGGCCGACATCCAGGCCCAGGGCCCGGGCGGCGATGGTGAGGTAGCCGCCCTGCAGCGAGGCGTTGCGGAAGGCGGTCTCGCGCCGGCCGGCCTCGTCTGCGAACCAGGCCTTGGCGCCCGGCGCGTGGGGAAACAGGGCGTCGAGATGGTCGTGGAAGTCCATGTCCTGACCGACGATCACCGTCACCGGGGCCTGCTGCGTCTTGTCGCGATTGCCTTCGCTCATCAGTGGGATCAGGCGGGCCTTGGCCTCGGGCGAGGTGATGAAGACGAAGCGGGCCGGCGATCCGTTGACCGCCGTGGGCCCGAACTTGGTCAGGTCATACAGCTTGCGCAGCAGTTCCGGCGCGACGGGGCGATCAGTCCAGCCATTGCGCGTACGCGCCTCGGTAAACAGTTGCGACAGGGCGGCGTCCGACAGCGGGACGTCGCGTTGATGATTAGCGTCATAGGCCATGGGGTTGCGTTCTTGACTTAAATAGCAACGAAGACGGGTGCTAATTAGGACGTTTCGCAACAGCCGCAAGCGCCAATCCCGAAAGGCTGGGTTTTGATATCGCGCACCGAGCACATGCCCTCTGTCGCCCGGGCATTGTTCGCCCTATCTAGAGGGCATGAAAGATCTGACCCAACTGATGCAGCAGGCCCAGGCGATGCAGCAAAAGCTGCAGGACGCCCAGGCCAAGATGGCCGAAACCACAGCCGAGGGTTCTTCCGGCGGCGGCCTCGTCTCGGTGTCCCTCAAGGGCCCTGGCGAGATCACGGCCATCAAGATCGACGACAGTCTGCTGACGCCTGGCGAGGGCGAGATCCTGGCCGATCTGATCGTCGCCGCCCATGCCGACGCCAAGCGCAAGCTGGATGAGCAGAACAACGCCCTGATGCGCGAGGCCGCAGGGCCCATGGCCGGGATGAACATTCCCGGAATGCCGAAACTGTTCTGATGGCCGCCTCCGCCGGGCCGGAGATCGAACGGCTGATCTCCCTTCTCGCCAAACTGCCGGGCCTGGGTCCGCGCTCGGCGCGGCGTGCGGCGCTGGCGCTGTTGAAGCGGCGCGAGCAGTTGCTGGTCCCGCTGGCGGCGTCGCTGGCCGAGACGGCCGAGAAGGTTGTGTCGTGCTCGGTTTGCGGCGCGCCGGATACGCGCGACCCCTGCGCCATCTGTTCGGATGGATCGCGTGACAATGGCCTGATCTGCGTGGTCGAGGAGGCCGGCGCCCTGTGGGCGATGGAGCGATCCGGCGCCTTTCGCGGAAAATATCATGTGCTGGGCGGACTGCTGTCCGCTCTCGACGGTGTCGGGCCCGAGCATCTGCGGATCACCGAACTGGTCGGGCGCGTCAGGGGCGGGGGCGTGCGCGAGGTCGTTCTGGCCTTGCCGGCCACGGTCGATGGGCAGACGACCGCCCACTATGTCGCCGAACGGATCGCCGGGCCGGATGTGGAGATCACCTCGCTGGCGCGTGGGGTGCCGGTCGGCGGCGAGTTGGACTGGCTGGACGACGGCACCATCGTCCAGGCCCTTCGCGCCCGCCGCCCGGCCTGACCGAGTTAGTTCGAAGGCGCCGTCGGGGCGTTGACGTTCGGCGCTTCGCCCGTCGGTGTGGCGACGGCGCGGCCCGTCGAATCCGTCGGCGCGTCGGCGGCGGGCGGCGTCTGGCTGTCGCCCGCGAACGCCTGGGTCTCGGCGGCGGCGGCTTGCGGCCCCGTCTCAGCGTTCTTGGCGTTGAAAGCGCCGTTGGTCACGAACCACAGTCCCAACAGCAACACCGCGGCGGCGAGGGTCGAAACCGCCAGGATGACGGCGATGCGCGGGTTTTTGCGGCCGCTGCGCACCAGTTCGGCGTCGACCGGCCGGCCGTCGTGCACCGCATCGGCGGCGGTGTCGTGGCGGTGGGGCTTTTCCGGGGTCATGGGCGCGTCCTTCGTGTAAATGGCTGAGACACCAACGTCATCGCAACGGCGACGTTCCGGACAAGCGGCGCCGGAAGGGCCCCGCTTCTCTTTGCAGGCGACTCTCGTTAGGAACGGAGCATGAACATGCTTGTGCCGATCCTCGCTGTCCTGGCCGCCGCCTTCGCGGGCGGTTTTCTGTGGGCCTATATGGGCTGGCAGAAGACGAGCGGCGCGCTGGCTGCGGCCGAGGCGCGCATCGATCTGGTCGAGGAAAGCCGTGTGACGATGGGCGAACTGCTCAAGGCCCAGGCCGCCCAGTCGGCCCAGGTCGTGGCGGATCAAATGGTCAGTCGCGCGACCGAGACCTTCCGCGCCCAGGATCAGCTGGCGCGCGAGCGGATGGCCGCCCAGCTGAAACCCGTCGCCGACACCCTGACCAAGTTCCAGGAGCATGTCGCCGCGCTGGAGAAGACGCGCTCCGAAGAGACCGGGGGCCTGCGCGAGCAGCTGGCCCAGCTGATGACGGCCTCGTCCGCCACGCGCGACGAGGCGCGCAAGCTGACCGAAGCCCTGCGCGGCAATACAGGCCGTCGCGGCCGCTGGGGCGAACAGACCTGCCGCAACGTGCTGGAGGCCGCCGGCATGGCCGGAAGGTTCGACTTCACCGAACAGACGTCCAGCGCCGACGACGAGGGCCGCCAGAACCGGCCTGACTTCATCGTCCGCCTGCCCGGCGGCGGCATGTTCGTGATCGACGCCAAGGTTCCGCTGGCCTTCGACGACGGGGAGGGCGACGAGGAGGCGCGCGCCCGCTCCGTCGGTCTGCGCACCGCCGCCAGCCTGAAGACCCATGTGCGCCAGCTGTCGTCCAAGGCCTATCAGGACCAGTTCAAACCCAGCCCAGATTTCGTCGTCCTGTTCGTGCCCGGCGATGCCTTCCTGGTCACGGCTCTGGACCATGAGCCGGACCTGATGACCCAGGCGATGGCCTCGCGCGTCGTCATCGTCACGCCCTCAACCCTGTTCGCCCTGTGCAAGGCCGTCGCCTATGGCTGGCGCGCGGAAGAACAGGCGGCCAACGCCGACAAGGTCGCCGCCCTGGGCCGCGAACTCTACAAGCGGCTGTCGGTCATGGGCGGCCATGCCTCCGCCGTCGGACGCGCGCTGGATACGGCCGTCGGCAAGTACAATCAGTTCGTCGGCTCGCTCGAGAGCCAGGTCATGGTCTCCGCACGCCGGTTCGAGGATCTGCAGGTCGACCATGAGGGCAAGGCCTTGCCGGATCTGACGCCGGTCGAAACCGCACCCCGCGCCATCGCCCGTCCCGAACTGATCGCCGCCGCCAAGGCGGAGTAGGGCCTCTTTCTGTGGAAAGGGCGCTTGACAGCGCCGACGCCGTGATGTCAATGTAGCTTGTCAATAGGACAAGGGGTGTTGACTCATGCGCAAGTGGCGGCCGGTAATCAGCGCGATTGCAATCACCTTCGGCGGCGGACTGGTGTTCGCCTTGGTCGGCGGGATCGCGATGGGATACGCCGCCCGCGCCGGCTGGATCGGTTCGGAGATGGGGGAGATGATCTTCACCGCCATCTTCGCCGCCACCATTATGGCCGGCTCGCTGTGGGTCGGCGCCGAATGGATGCGGGTCATCGACGAAGCCGCGCGTGAGGCGCACAAGGCCGCCTGGTACTGGGGCGGAACGGCGGGCATGTGCGTCAGCGGCGTGGGCCTGATCCTGTCCTCGGCGGGGCCGTGGCGCGAGGTCATCGCGCGTGAGATCGGATCGGGCGGCTCGCCCATTGACTACATGTCCGCCGGCGCCGCCTTGATGATCGCCCCCATGCTGATCGGCTACACCGTCGTCTGGGCCTGGTGGTGGCTGGCGCGGATGCGGGGCTGAGCCATGAACAATCGTCTCAAGGTCCTGCGCGCCGAGCGCGACTGGAGCCAGGCGCAGCTGGCCGAACAGCTCGGCGTATCGCGCCAGACCGTGAACGCCCTGGAGACCGGCCGTTACGACCCCTCCCTGCCGCTGGCCTTCAAGATCGCCCGCGTCTTCGGCCAACCCATCGAATCCATCTTTTCAGACGACAAAGCGTGAACTCATGACCTTGACCACTCATCTCAAATCCTCCGTGTCCACCCTGTTGCGGGGCGCGATCGGCGTCGCCGGAGGCGTGGCGCTGTTCGCCGCCATCGCCGGCGCGCCGGCCGACGCCCTGGCCCAGACCGCCGCGCCTGCTGCGCCCGCGCCCATCCAGGGCGAAGGCCCAGCGCTGTGGGTGGTCAAGGATGCGGATTCGACCCTGTATCTGTTCGGCTCGGTCCACGTGCTTCGCCCGACGACCGGCTGGGCCAGCCCCCGCGTCGAGGCCGCCTTCGACAGCGCCTCGGACATCTGGTTCGAGATCAGCAATCCCGACGACCAGGCCGCCATCATGCCGCTGATCCAGCAGCACGGCCTGTCGCCCGAGACCCCCTTGTCCAGCCGCCTGACGGCGGAAGAAAACGCCGAACTGGATGCGGCAGCCCAAGCCATGGGCGCCTCGGCCGCCCAGCTTCAGCCGATGAAGCCCTGGCTGGCGGCGCTCAGCCTGTCGGTCGCGCCGCTGATCAAGGCCGGCTACTACCCCAAGTCCGGCGTCGAACTGGTGCTGAAGGCGCGCGCCGAGGCGGCGGGCAAGCCGATCCACGGCTTCGAGACCATCGACAAACAGATCGGTATCCTGGCCGGCCTTCCCGACGACGTGCAACTGGTCTTCCTGCGCGAGACGCTGAAGGACTACGAGAACGCCGCCACCAAGCTGGATGAAATGGTCGAGGCCTGGGCCCGGGGCGACGTCGCCACGCTGGACCGCGTCACGATCACGGAGATGAAGGAGGCCTCGCCGGCCCTCTATCAGTCCGTTCTGGTGGATCGGAACACCGACTGGGCCAACCAGATCCAGACGATGCTCGAAGGCTCCGGCACCGCCTTCATCGCCGTCGGCGCCGCCCACCTGACCGGCGGCGACAGCGTCCAGGCCATCCTGCAAAAGCGCGGCGTGACGGTCGAAGCGGCGAACTGAGGTCGGAAGGAAGGCGCGGCGGCGACGTCGCGCCTTCGCCGAGAGGCTGGAGCGGGCAGCGGGAATCGAACCCGCACGAAAAGCTTGGGAAGCTTTCAGGCTACCACTACATCATGCCCGCGATGGCCTGAGGCCGGTCTATCTCAAGGCTGAACGGCGCTCAAGGCGCGCGCTTCATTCTCGCGCGCATAGCGCTGGGCGATGATGGTGCAGGCGAACAGCTGGATCTGGTGGAACAGCATGATCGGCAGGACGATCAGCGGCACGGCGTGACCGGCGAACAGGATGCCGGCCATGGGGATGCCGGTGGCCATGCTCTTCTTGGAGCCGCAGAACAGGATGACGATCCGGTCGGGGCGGTCGAACTTCAGCGCGCGCCCGGCGAACAGGGTCAGGGCCAGGACGATGGCCAGCAGGGCGATGTTCAGGCCGATGACCTTGGCCAGATCCAGCGGCGCCACCTGGGACCAGACGCCGGCGACGACGCCCTCGCTGAAGGCGGCATAGACGATCAGAAGGATGGATACGCGGTCCACCAGGCCGGTCAGTTTGGCGTGGCGGGTCAGCCAGTCCTTCAGCAGCGGGCGACACAGCTGACCCACGGCGAAGGGAGCCAGGATCTGCAGGCCGATGTCGAGAATGGACTGCAGATGGATGCCGCCGTTGGCGCCGCCGATCAGCAGGGCGACCAGCAGCGGCGTCACGATCACGCCCAGCAGGTTCGACAGGCTGGCGCTGGTCAGGGCGCCCGCGACATTGCCGCCGGCGATGGAGGTGAAGGCGATGGACGACTGCACCGTGGACGGCAGCAGGCACAGATACAGCATCCCCGTCAGCAGATCGGGCTGAAGCGACCCCCGCATCAGGAGGACCAGGCCCAGTCCCAGCAGGGGAAACAGCAGGAAGGTCGACAGGAAGACCGTGCCCTGAAGCCGCCAGTGCAGCAGGCCCGCGCCGATGGCCGCCGGCGACATTCGCGCGCCATACAGAAAGAACAGCAGGGCGATGGCGGCCTTGACCACCCCGTCCATGACGACGGCCGCCTGTCCGCTGGCGGGGAACAGGGCCGCCAGGATCACCATACCGATCAGGGCCAGCAGATAGCCGTCGATCGGCAGGCGGGACAGGAAACGAGGCATGGACGGCTCAGGCTGCGGCGGGCTTGACGCACAGATAGGCGCATCAAGCCCCGCATTGAACCCGCGTCTTCAGGCCCCGGCGCGGTTCTTGACCAGATCGTCCACGACCGACGGGTCGGCCAGGGTCGAGGTGTCGCCCAGCGCGCCAATCTCGTTCTCGGCGATCTTGCGCAGGATGCGCCGCATGATCTTGCCCGACCGGGTCTTGGGCAGACCCGGCGCCCACTGGATCACGTCGGGGGCGGCGATGGGGCCGATCTCGTGACGGACATGGGCGACCAGGGCCTTTCTCAGATCCTCGGTCGCCTCGGCGCCCTTGTTCAGGGTGACATAGGCGTAGATGCCCTGGCCCTTGATGTCGTGGGGATAGCCGACCACCGCCGCCTCGGCGACATCGTCGTGCAGGACCAGCGCGCTCTCGACCTCGGCCGTGCCCATCCGGTGGCCGGATACATTGATGACGTCGTCCACCCGGCCGGTGATCCAGTAATAACCGTCCTCGTCCCGACGGCAGCCGTCGCCGGTGAAGTACCGGCCCGGATAGGTCGAGAAATAGGTGTCGAAGAAGCGCTGATCGTCGCCATAGACGGTGCGCATCTGGCCCGGCCAGCTGTCGGTGATGCACAGGTTGCCGGACGCCGCGCCCTCCAGAGGCCGGCCCTCGGCGTCCACGATCTCAAGCTCGACGCCGGGCAGGGGCAGAGTCGCCGATCCGGGCTTCAGGTCGGTGGCGCCGGGCAGGGGGGTGATCAGATGACCGCCCGTCTCGGTCTGCCACCAGGTGTCCACGATGGGGCAGCGGCCGTCGCCGACCACCTCGTGATACCAGCGCCAGGCCTCGGGGTTGATCGGCTCGCCCACCGTGCCGAGCAGACGCAGCGAGGCGCGCGAAGAGGCCTTCACCGGCGCATCGCCCTCGCGCATCAGGGCGCGCAGGGCCGTGGGTGCGGTGTAGAAGATCTCGACCTTGTGCTTGTCCACCACCTGCCAGAAGCGGCCGGCGTCGGGATAGTTGGGCACGCCCTCGAACATCAGGGTCGTCGCCGCATTCGCGAGCGGCCCATAAACCATGTAGGAGTGGCCCGTGACCCAGCCCACGTCGGCGGTGCACCAGAAGACCTCGCCGGGGCGATAGTCGAAGACGATCTCGTGCGTCCAGGCGGCCCAGAACAGATAGCCGCCCGTGGTGTGCAGCACGCCCTTGGGCTTACCCGTCGAGCCGGAGGTGTAGAGGATGAACAGCGGATCCTCGGCGTTCATCGGCTCGGGCGGGCAGTCCGTATCGACCTTGGCGGCCTCCTGCCCATAGTCAAAGTCGCGGCCCTCGGTCATAGGCACGTCGGCGCCGGTGCGGCGGATGACCAGGACGGTGTCGACCTTCACCTTCGTCAGGGCCTCGTCGACATTGGCCTTCAGCGGAATGTGCTTGCCGCCGCGCAGCCCCTCGTCGGCGGTGATGACCAGGTTGGAGCCGCAGTCCTCGATCCGGCCGCACAGGCTGTCGGGCGAAAAGCCGCCGAAGACGACCGAATGCACCGCGCCGATCCGCGCACAGGCCAGCATGGCGTAGGCGGCCTCGGGGATCATGGGCAGATACAGAGTGATCCGGTCGCCCTTTTTGGCCCCATGCGCCTTCAGCACATTGGCCATGCGGCACACCTCGGCGTGCAGTTCGCCGAAGGTGATGTGGCGGCTGTCGGCGGGATCGTCGCCTTCCCAGATGATCGCCGTCTCGTCCTTGCGGTGGGGCAGGTGTCGGTCGATGCAGTTCGCCGAGACGTTCAGGACGCCGTCCTCGAACCAGCGGATGCGGAAGTCTTCCTTGTTGAAGGAGACGTCCTTGATCCGGGTCGGCGGGGTGATCCAATCCAGACGTCTGGCCTGTTCGGCCCAGAAGGCGTCGGGCGTTTCGCGCGCGGCGATCCGCGCCGCCTCGTACGCCTCCCGGTCCATGTGCGCCTTGTCGGCCCAGTCGGCGGGGACGGGATAGAGGGCGGGATCAGGCACGCGAGACGTCTCCGGCATCACATCAGAATCCGTATTTGGCGAACAGGATCAGTCGGGTCATGTCGCCGCTGGCGCCGGTTTCGATCTCGCGGTCTGCGAACATCAACTCGGCCCCGACATCAAACGCCGTAACCGGCGACCAGATCAAGTTGGCGTGGAAGCTCTGGGCCGAACGGTTGGCGGCCAGGCCCGTGAAGGCCAGGTCGTTGTCCACCTTCTGCGCCGACCAGATCAGGCTGGAACGCCAGCCGGGCGACCAGACGTGGCGATAAGCGGCGAAGCCGGCGACCACGCCGATCGCATCAAGACCGCCCGAGCCGTTCAGCACCGCGTCGTTGGAGAAGTTCAGACCGACATAGCGGCCGATGCCCTCGCCGCCCGTCACCATCAGGCGCAGATCGTCCTTGGCGCCGACCTTGATCTTGGTCGAGGCCGACAGGCCCCAGCCGGTCGCGGTGGAATCGATGTTCGTCGCGGGGTTCTGGTATTTCAGCTGGCGCAGCAGGCCGGCGAACTGGAAATCGCCCCAAGGCCTAGACACGGCGTATCGAGCGGTGAAGTCCGGCAGGGTGCTGTCGTCGGCGACGATGCGCGCCCCGCCGCCGAATGGGGTCACCGTCGTCTCGGGGTTCTCGACCGAGACCGAGAAGGGACCGCGGGTGTAGCGGACCTGGACCTGACGGGCGAAGACCGTGCCCTCCGCCGCGCCGATGAAGTCGGCGGATTCCGGCAGGACGGCGGTGTTCTGGAAGTTGGTCCACTCCTGGCCGATCAGCCAGTTGTCGATGATGATGAAGGCGCGACGCAGGGCCGGGTTGGCCGGGCTGGTGGTGCGCTGGTCGCCGGCGCCGGGCAGGGTCTGGAAGTCCATCTCCATGCGGGTGCCGATCTTGTGGCCGCCGATCATGCCGTCGGTGGTCAGCCAGAACCGGGTCTGGCGGGCGTTGAAGTCGGTCGCCGTATCCTCTTCGGTCCCGCCGATGGGGATGGAGCCGGGAATGTGGAATTCACGCAGCGCGTCGCCGTTGGCCGGGTCGCCGCCCGAGTAGCGGCTGGCGTAGGCGTCCACCTTGACGAAGCCGCCGAACTTGACCGTGTGGTCGCCAATGCGGAAGCCGTCGCTGGGTGCGGCGGGCGCCGCGGCCTGCTGGACCGGGGCGGGCGCGGCGGGGCGGGTCTCCAGGCGGATGATGTCTTGCTGTTGCGCCGCCTGCTGGGTGCGCGCGGCGACCACCTCCGTCTTCAGGGCGTTCAGCTCGCTTTCGAGTTGAGCGATGCGGGCCTCCAGCGCCGCCTGGCTGGTCTGGGCCGAGGCAAGCCCCGGCGCCGAGAGCAGGGCGATCGCGGCGGCGCTGGAAAACAGGCCTGCCGATAGACGTGTCTTGATCATGATGAAAAATCCTCCCGCGCCCGTCTAACGCGTGCGTCCCTTCCCAAACCTTTCCGCCTTGGACAGAGCGAGGCCATTGGCCATTGGTCTAATTTCGACCAAAGTCGAACCGCGCCATTATGGCGACGACGCGGCCGGTCAGACGCCGCGCACGGAAGGAAGCCCATGGATCGCATCGTCGTCGCCGACGACCATCCGCTGTTTCGCGCCGCCCTGCGCTCGGCCGTCGACAAGGCGGCGCCGGGCGCGGAGGTGGTGGAATGCGCCAGCCTGGCCGAAGCCCGGGCCGCGATGGTCGCGGGGCCCGTCGATCTGTTGCTGCTGGATCTGAAGCTGTCGGATAGCGAAGGGATGGCGGGATTGGCCGCCGTGCGGGCCGAGCAGCCGACCGTGCCGGTGGCGGTGGTCTCGGCCAGCGAGGACGCGCCGGTGGTGCGTCACGCCCTGGGTCTGGGCGCCGCCGGCTTCATTCCCAAGTCTTCGTCCCTGCCGCAGATGGTCGAGGCGATCGCGGCCATTCTCGCCGGCGACAGCTGGGCGCCGGATGTGCCAGAGGCCGACGACGATCTGGCCGGCCGCGTGGCCAGTCTGACGCCGTCGCAGCTGCGGATTCTGGAAGGGCTGAAGGCCGGCCGGCTGAACAAACAGATCGCCTTCGACCTGGGCGTGTCCGAAGCCACCATCAAGGCGCATCTGACCAGCGTGTTCCGCAAGTTGGGCGTCCAGAACCGAACCCAGGCGGTGATCCTGGCCAAGTCGCTGGACCTCGCTTAACTCGCCAACCTCTAGCTCGACAGGAAGGCCTTCAGCGCCGCCGGCTTGATCGGCTTGGGCAGAAGGACGGCGCCGGCCGCCGTGGCCTGCTCGTTCAGCCCGTCGCGGGTGTCGGCCGTGACCAGGGCGATGCGGCGCACGCCCTGGGGCCGCAGCCAGTCGATGACGGCGAACCCCTCGGGCCCGTCGCCCAGATGCAGATCGACCACGGCGGCGTCGAACGGCCCGATCGCCGCCTTCGCCGCCTCGACGCTGGCGACCAGCGTCGGCCGTGCGCCCCAGCGGGTGAGCAGGGCGTTCAGCGCGTCCAGGATCACCGGCTCATTGTCCACGCACAACACGCGCAGGCCCGCCAGCGGCAGGCGCGCCTCGCGCACCGGCGCGACGTCGGGGACCATATCGGCCGCGCTGCGCGGCACGGTGATCCGGAAGGTCGTGCCGCGCCCCAAACGGGAACTCAGCTCCAGTGGGTGATCGAGCAGGCTGGACAGGCGGCGCACGATGGCCAGGCCCAGGCCCGCGCCCGGTTCATCGACGGCGCCCGGCAGACGCACGAACTCGCCGAAGACGGTTTCGTGTTCCGTGTCGGGAATGCCGCGTCCGGTGTCGCAGACGAACAGCTGCACGGTCTCGCCCCGCCGACGCGCTCCGACCAGCACCCGGCCGGCATCCGTATAGCGGATGGCGTTCGCCACCAGATTTTGCAGCATGGAGCGCAGCAGGTCGCGGTCGGACGCGACCCACAAGCCGCTGGACATCACGGTCAGGTCCAGACCCTTGGCCTCGGCGACGGGCGCGAACTCGCGGCGCAGTTCGTCGAACAGGCCGCCCAGCGACAGCCGTGCGACATTGGTCCGCACGCCGCCGGCCTCCAGCTTGGACAGGTTCAGCAGGGCGGTCAGCAGACGGTGGGCGCTGTCGATGGCGCGGTCGGCGTTGACGGCCAGGGTGCGGCTGGTCGCGTCTTCCAGTGCCGGCTCCTCCTTCAAGGCGGCGATGAACAGGCGGGCGGCGTGCAGCGGTTGCAGCAGGTCGTGGCTGGCGGCGGCCAGGAACCGGGTCTTGGACGCCGTGGCGTCCTCGGCCACGCGCCGGGCCTCGTCCAGTCGGGCGGTGCGGTCCGCAACGCGCGCCTCCAGCCGTTCGTTGGCCTCTTCCAGCTCACGCGCGGCTTGGCGCAGGGCGGTGATGTCGGTGTAGCTGGTGGCGTAGCCGCCGCCGGGGATCGGCGCGCCCGAGGAGCGCAGCACCCGGCCGTCGGGCTGCTGGCGTTCGTGGTCGTGGGGAATGCGGCGGCTCAGCGCTTCCAGCCGTCGCTCGACCCAGGCTTCGATGTCGTCGGGGCTCTCGCCGCGTTCGGCGTTCAGCCGATAGATGACGGCGATGGGCAGGCCGACGTGGACGAAGCCGGGCGGCAGGTCGAACATGGCGACGTAGCGCCTGTTCCAGGCGGTGACCCGCAGATCCTCGTCCACCACGATCACGCCTTGGTCGATGTTGTCGAGCGTGGTCTGCAGCAGGTCGCGGTTGAACTGAACGGCCTGGGACGCCTCGTCCAGCATCCGCACCACGTCCTCGGGCGCGCGCCCGACGCCGGCCAGCGCCGCCGCGATGACCCGACGCGCAGAGGCCGCCCCGATGGCGCCGGCCAGCATCCGTTCGGCGGCGCGCGCCAGGGCCGCGTCGGCTGGGTCGGCGTCGCGCAGCTTGGCAGCGGTCTCATCGCCCCAGGCGGTGAAGGCGCGCTCGGCCCGTTCGTCGCCGATGAAGCGGGCGACAAGAGCGCGCAGATCGCCGACCGAGGCGCCCGACGGCGCAGGCCGGGCCTCCATCCAGTCCGGTCCCAGCCGATCCACGAAGGCGCGGGCCTGAACCCGGTCGATCAAGCGGGGCTGAGCAAAGCGCGACACGCCGACATAGGCCGCCAGGTTCAGCGCCAGGCTGACGAAGACGCCGAGCGCCAGCGGGTCGCCTATCCCCAGCATGACGTGCAGGTGCCAGGGCGCGCTGGGCGACAGCTGGGGAAGCGCCAGCATGACGATCCAGACGCCCATGCCGACCGTCATGCCCGCCAGCGCCCCCTGCGCATGGCCGCCCCGCCACAGGACCGCCCCGAACAGGGCCGGCGCCAGCTGGGCCATCGCCGCGAACGACACCAGCCCCATGGCCGCCAGACCGCGCGACTGGTCCGTCGCCTGATAATAGAGCCAGGCCAGCAGCAGGACCGCGACGATGGCCCCCCGCCGGACCTGAAGGATGGTGCCCGCCATATCCGAGGCGTCGCCGCGCACCCGCCAACGCTCGCGCGCCAGGAAGGGCAGGATCAGGCTGTTGGACACCATGGCCGACAGGGCGACGGCCTCGACGATGACCATGGCGGTGGCGGCGGAAAAGCCGCCCACGAAGACCACGGCCGTCAGCAGGGTTTCGCCCCGCTGGAACGGCAGAGCCAGCACCAGCAGGTCCGGATTCACTGAGGGCGCGAACAGGGCTCCGGCCGCCACCAGCGGCAGGATCGCCAGACTGGTCAGCAGCAGATAGAGCGGAAAGATCCACCGCGCCCGCTTCACGTCCGACGGCTGACCGCCTTCGACGAAGGCGACGTGGAACTGTCGCGGCAGGCAGAAGATGGCCAGGGTCGACAGCAGGGTGATGGCGGTGAAGCGTGGCGTGACTTCGGGCGGCGCGGCCAGGGCGCCCAAGCCCTCGATGATGCGCGGGGGCGAGCCTTCGTTCAGCAGCAGGACCAGGGCGAAGACGGCGACGAACAGAAGGGCGCCCAGCTTGACCATCGACTCCAGACCGATGGCCTGGATCAGGCCGCGATTGTGCTCGGTCAGGTCGGGACGGCGGGCGCCGAACAGGATGGCGAAGAAGGCCAGCACTCCGGCCAGCACCAGGACCGTCAGACCCTCGGACCCCGCCACCGGCGTGCCGGCGGTCAGCAGGGCGCCAGCCATCGACAGCGACTTCAGCTGCAGCGCGATATAGGGCAGCGAACCCAGGATGGCGACGACGGTGACGGCCGCGCCCAGGGTCTGGCTCTTGCCGTAACGCGAGGCCACGAAGTCGGCCATGGAGCCCACGTTCTCGCGCCGGGCGGCCGCCGCGATCCGGCGCCACAGCGGAAACAGCAACGTCAGGCCGATCACCGGGCCGATGTAGATGGGCAGATACTCCCACCCGTCGCGCGCCGCCGTGCCGACCGCGCCATAGTAGGTCCATGAGGTGCAGTAGATCGCCAGCGACAGGGCGTAGACCGACGGCCCCAGCCCCTTGCCGCGCGCGCGCGCCGACGGCCGTTCCTGAGACCAGGCGACGGCGAACAGCACCGCCATATAGGCGGCGACCAGGCCGAGGATCGTCAGGCTGAACATCGGGGCATCTGAACCGGGCACGGGGTGTTTCACAAGCGAAAGGCGGGCCGTCTTGCGACGACCCGCCCTTCATTCCGCCTGAAAGCAGGATCAGGCGTTCAGATCGACGTCCTTGCCTTCCTTGACCAGCAGGAAGCCCAGAACGACCGTCCCCAGGGCCACCACGATCGGGTACCAGAGGCCGGAGTAGATGTTGCCCGTCGCCGCCACGATGGCGAAGGCGGTGGTCGGCAGGAAGCCGCCGAACCAGCCGTTGCCGATGTGATAGGGCAGGGACATGGAGGTGTAGCGGATGTTGGTCGGGAACATCTCGACCAGGGCCGCCGCGATCGGTCCGTAGACCATGGTCACATAGAAGCCGAGGATGAACAGGATCAGCACCACCATCGGCTTGTTGACCAGGGCGCTGTCGGCCTTGGCCGGATAGCCGGCGGCTGTCAGGGCCTCGCCCAGGCTCTTGTCCCAGGTCTTCTTCTGGGCGGCGAAATCGGCTGGGGCCATGGCGTCGCCCCGGAAGCTGGGGATGACGACCTGATTGCCGATACGCACCTCGGCGACCGTGCCCGCCGGCGCCGCGACGTTGGTGTAGGTCACGCCCGCCTTGGCCAGATAGGATTTGGCCACGTCGCAGGAGTGGTTGAACACCGTCTTGCCCACCGGATCGAACTGCAGATTACAGTCGGCCGGATCGGCGTAGACTGTGACCGGCGCCGAGGCGGCGGCGGCGGCCAGTTTCGGATTGGCGGCCTGGGTCAGGGCGTTGAACAGCGGGAAATAGGTCAGGGCCGCGATCAGGCAGCCGGCCAGGATGATCGGCTTTCTGCCCACCTTGTCCGACAGCCAGCCCCAGAAGATGAAGAAGGGCGAGGCGGCGAGAAGCGCGATGGTCAGCAGCACATAAACCAGGGTGGCGTCGACCTTCATGACCCGTTCCAGGAAGAACAGGGCGTAGAACTGACCGGTATACCAAATGACGGCCTGGCCGGCGGTGAGGCCCAGCAGGGCGATCAGCACCAGCTTCAGGTTGGGCCACTTGCCGAAGCTGTCCTTCAGCGGGGTCTTGGAGCCCTTGCCCTCGGCCTTCATCCGCTTGAACGACGGGCTTTCGGCCAGTTTCAGGCGGATCCACAGGGACACGCCCAACAGCAGGATCGAGACCAGGAACGGAATGCGCCAGCCCCAGGCGGCGAAGGCTTCCTCGCCCAGCGTGTAGCGGACGCTCAAGATCACTACGAGGCTCAGCACCAGGCCGGCGGTCGCGGTGATCTGGATGAAGGAGGTGTAGTAGCCGCGTTTGCCCTGCGGAGCATGCTCGGCGACGTAGGTGGCGGCGCCGCCGTATTCACCGCCCAGGGCCAGACCCTGGATCAGGCGCATCAGCACCAGGATGATGGGCGCGGCGATGCCGATGACCGCATAGGGCGGCAACAGGCCGACGACGAAGGTCGACAGACCCATCAGCAGCATGGTGACGAGGAAGGTGTTCTTGCGTCCCCAAAGGTCGCCCAGCCGCCCGAAGACGATGGCGCCGAAGGGCCGCACCGCAAAGCCGGCGGCGAAGGCCATCAGGGCGAAGATGTAGCCCGTGGTTTCGTTGACGCCCGAGAAGAACTGGACGGTGATGATCGCCGCCAGAGAGCCGTAAAGATAGAAGTCGTACCACTCGATGACGGTGCCGACCGATGAGGCGAGGATGACCAGGCGATCGCTGCGATCGACGGTGTGCTCCTCTCCTCCGGACGCAAGGGGTGCGTCGGTTGCCATGATCCATTTCCTCCCGTGTCGCCGTTATCGGCCGTTCTGCACATCCTTCAGGATGCGTGGACGCCGACATTGACCGAGAGCGGGGCGGGTGGAGAGAGCGACTTTGGTCGAGGATCGCCGGTCGCCAAGGCGACCTTGGGAGCGAGGATCACCGCTCGCCCAGGTCAGTCAGCCGTCGATGGAGATGACGGGGCCGAGCTTGGGTTGCGCCTTGCCGCGACGGGCGCTGCGACGCTTCAGCCAGGCGCGGATGCGGGTCTGGATCGGATTGTCGATCGCGAAGTGGAAGGCGAAGGCGAAGGCGACCGCCGCCATGACGCCCAGGCCCCACAGACCCCATTGAACAAAGAGGGGCAAGGCGATGCGCGCCTCGACCGCATTGACCACGCCGAACCAGACGATGCGGACCACCTCGTTGGAGATGAACATGGAGAAGGAGACCATGGCGGCCGTCTCCACCCACTTCGAGGGCTTGGTCACAGGCACGGCGCCGGCGGCCAGGATGATGATCGAGATCAGGGACAGGGCGACAAGGGCGTGCTTGTCGTGAAGCTGAAGCGCGAAGAAGCCGACGGCGGCGAGCACCCCGGCCCAGCCGGCCAGGCGCGGGGCGATCCAGACCTTCTGGGCGAACCAGGCCAGGCACATGCCTACGAAGAACAGCGGCAGGGCGCGGACGATGCCGTAGCGCATCGGCATCTGATAGACGGGATAGCCGAGGAACGACCAGCAAAGCTGGTTGGCGACCAGATAGACGCCGACGCCGACGGCCAGGGCGGACCACGGGCCCAGACGCATCAGGCCGCGAATGATCCAAGGGAAGGCCAGATAGCAGCCGATCAGAGCCGAGATCGACCAGGTCGGGGCGTTCCAGCCCAGGCCGCCATGCACGCCATAGGATTGCAGCAGCAGCAGCTGGGCCGGCAGCTGATCCCAGGCGAACCATTCGGGATTGCGGGGCGGCGAGCCGGCGGCGGTGGCCAGAAGCACGAAGGCGACCAGCGACAAACCCATGATCAGGTGGGCGGGCACGACGCGCAGGAACCGCTTCAGAAAGAAGTCGCCGGGCGACATCCGACCCTTGTCCACCGCCGCGCCATAGACGCGCATCAGCACATAGCCGCTGTCGATCAGGAAGAAGTCGGTCAGCAGGAAGCCGCCGCGTTCGAAGATCGGATTGATCAGATGGGCGAGCGGTTCGGGACCGGCGGCCTGGAAGTGATGCAGGATGATCAGGAAGGCCACGATGAAACGCAGCGCGTCCAGCCAGCCGCCACGCGCGATCTGAACTGTCTCATTGCGGGTCGAAATCAGGGACCAGGGCATCGTCAGCGCCTCCTTTGATCCCATCACCGCAAGCGTCGGGCCAGTTCGCCTGTCAGGCGAACATCAGCCCCGCACCAGGCGCAGAAACTCCTCGCGGGTGCGGGGGTCGTCGCGGACGACGCCGATCAGGTGGCTGGTGGACAGGCTGGCGCCCGGCGCATTGACGCCGCGCAGGGTCATGCAGCTGTGCTCGGCCTCGATGACCACGCCGACGCCATGGGGCCGCAGGACGGTCTGGATGGCCTCGGCGATCTCGGAGGTCATCTTCTCCTGGATCTGAAGGCGGCGGGCGAAGCCGCGCACGACCCGGGCCAGTTTGGAGATGCCGACGACGCGGTCCGTCGGCAGATAGGCGACGTGCGCCTTGCCCACGACCGGCAGCATGTGATGCTCGCAGAAGCTGACGAAGCGGATGTCCTTCAGCACGACCAGCTGGTCGTAGCCGCCCGTCTCCTCAAAGGTCTTCTCCAGATAGGAGAGGGGATCGACCTCATAGCCCTGGAAAAGCTCGCGGTAGCTCTTGGCGACGCGGGCGGGGGTTTCCAGCAGACCTTCGCGGTCCGGGTTGTCACCGGCCCATTCGATCAGGGTGCGGACGGCGGCTTCGGCGTCGGCCTGGGAGACTTTGGAGGCGGGGGCGTCGGTCATGGCGGCCTAGATAGCGGAGCGCTTGAGGGAAGGGGAGGGGCGAGCCATCCCATTACGAGGCGGACGCGCGTTCAGACGGTGGAGTCGGAAAAAGTGAGTCTAATTCGTCTAATTCGCCTGAAAGCGAATGATCGGCGCTCCCCAAGGCGAAGGCGGGGAAGTCGGCATCGAAGCGGCGCCGTTCAAGGCCGCACGCGAGATTTTTCCGTGGGTCAGGTCTGCGCGAAGACGCGTGTGGTTAGCGGCCTGTTAACCATCCTGTCGGCATTTTCTGCCCAGTAGTTTGCGGGAGCAGCCGATGAACGGCGCGGAAGTTCTGGACGTCGGGCGCGACGCCATCTGGCTGACGATCCAGCTGTGCCTGCCGGTGCTGCTGGTCGGACTGGTCGTCGGCGTGGTGATCGGCCTGTTTCAGGCCCTGACGCAGATCCAGGAACAGACGTTGATCTATGCGCCCAAGATCATCGCCATCTTCGTCAGCCTGATTCTGTTCCTGCCGCTGATGGGCGCCCTGTTGGGCGGCTTCATGCGCCAGATCGCGGCCCGCATCGCGGGGATGTAGTGGACGCTTATGCGACCGCCGATCAGGTCTGGGCCGGGGGGCTGATCTTCGCCCGGATCGCGGCGATCCTGATGCTGATCCCCGGCTTCGGCGAGGCCTATGTGCCGCCGCGCGTGCGACTGTCGCTGGCGCTGGTCATCAGTCTGGCGCTGTGGCCGGTGGTGCGCGGTTCGCTGCCGGGCCTGCCGGACAGCATGGGGCTGATGGTCGGGTGGATCATCCGCGAGGTGGTCGTGGGCCTGATGATCGGCCTCTTGCTACGCATGTTCATGAGCGCCCTGGCGACGGCGGGCGAAATCGTGTCGTTGCAGACGACGCTGAGCTTCGCCCAGACCGCCAATCCGATGCAGGCTCAGCCGGGTTCGACCATCGCCGCCTTCCTGGCCCTGCTGGGGGTGACGCTGCTGTTCGCCACCGACACTCACCACCTGTTCATCGCCGGCATGGTGGGCTCTTACCGCCTGATCTCGCCGGCCCAGCCGCTTATGATGGCCGACTTCACCCAGATGGCGGTGCGGACCCTGGGCGACAGCTTCCTGCTGGGCGTGCAGCTGTCGGCGCCGGTGCTGGTCTTCGCCTTGATCTTCAACCTGGCGTCCGGCCTGGTGGCGCGGGTCATGCCGTCGTTCCAGGTCTATTTCGCCGCCGCGCCCTTGAGCGTCATCCTGGGCCTGTCGATTTTCGCGCTGAGCCTAGGTGCGCTGGGCACCCTCTTTATCGACCGCTACCGCCGTCTGGCGGAGTATTTCGTGCTGGGAGGCCCCGGTGGCTGAAGGCGCGGATCCCGAGTCGAAAACCGAAGAGGCGACCCCGCGAAAGCTTGAGGACGCCCGAAAGAAGGGCGATGCGGCCAAGTCGCCCGACGTCGCCCAGGTGCTGTCGCTGGCGGGGGCGGCGGCGGTGATCCTGATGGGGGGAGGCTGGTTCGCCTCGTCCATCGCCGAACAGATGCTGCCCTTCATCGCCGCGCCGCACGAGATGCTGGGGGTGCTGAACTCGGGCGCGGGCAACCAGATCATGGTGCGCGCCGTCTGGGCCGTGGCGCCCTTCCTGGGAGCCGTCATGCTGGCGACCATCCTGGGCGGGGTCGGGGGCAATGTCGCCCAGTCAGGCCTAATCTTCACCGCCGAAAAGCTGAAGCCCAAATGGTCGGCGGTCAGTCCGATGCAGGGGTTCAAGCGCATCTTCGGCCCCGACGGCCTGGCGCAGTTCGTCAAGACCTTCCTGAAGCTGATCGCCGTGTGCGCCGTGTGCTGGATGGTGTTGAAGCCGCACCTGCGCGAGTTCGAGAACATGGCTTCGCTCAGCCCGCTGGCGATCCTGCCGCTGGCGCGCGACATGGCCATCTCGCTGTTTGTGGCCTCGATCATTCTGCTGGGCGCCACGGCCGGGGCCGACTTCATCTGGCAGAAGATGCGCTTCGCCAAGCGGATGCGGATGACCAAGGAAGAGCTGAAGGAAGACTTCAAACAGTCCGAAGGCGACCCGCACATCAAGGCCAAGCTGAAGCAGATCCGCATGCAGCGAAGCCGCCAGCGGATGATGGCCAATGTGCCCAAGGCCACCGTCATCGTGACCAACCCGACCCACTATTCGGTCGCCCTGCGTTATGAGCCGGATCAGGGCGACGGGGCGCCGATCTGCGTGGCCAAGGGCGTCGACGCCCTGGCCCTGCGCATCCGCGAAGTGGCGACCGAGCACGGCGTGCCGATCGTCGAGAACGTGCCGCTGGCGCGCGCCCTGTACGCCACCGTCGAGGTGGACGAGGTCATTCCGCGCGAACATTTCGACGCCGCCGCAAAGATCATCGGCTTCGTCTTCCAGTCCCGTAAGCGCCGGTAAGGCGGCGTCAGGATTTGGGCGTATGATCGCAACACTGATTCGCGAGGCTGTATGACGTCCACCCGCCGCCCTTCGTTCGACCTGTTGTCCGGCGTGATGGCGTTCGGCGTCGTGGCGGCGATCGCGGCGCTGGCCTATCCGGCATTTCGCGCCAACCCGACCTCGGCGCCGGGACTGGTGCTGATTCTGACCGTGGGCGCGATCGCCCTGATCGGTCTGTTTGGCTTCCGCCGGGCGGCGGACGCCAAGCCGAGCAGCGACGCGGCCATCGAGGTGCTGGACGCCATGGCCGAACCGGCGGCGCTGGTCTGGGATTCAGGACAGATCCTGGCCTTCAACGCCGCCTGGTCCGAGGCCAATGGCGCGACCGGCGCCCTGCCGCGCGGCAAGTCGGCCCAGGCGCTGTACATGGCCTTCGCCCAGGCGCGCAAAGGCGAGCCGGGCCGCGCCATCGTCATGATCGGACAGCGCGAGGTCGAGGTCGTCATCGGCCAGATCGGCGATGGCAAGACGGGCGAGGGCAGGTTCCTGATGCGCGCGGCGCCGGACGCCGTCCTGCCCATCGCCGCCGCGCCCGTTCACACGCCCGCCGCCGCGGCGACCGGCGAGGCGCGAGCCATGGCCGCCGGGGCGCCGTTCGGCTCGGCCGTCATCGCCGGCGACGATCTGTTTTCAGGCCGGGCTGAAGAGGCCAATCCGGCGCTCGCGGTCCTGACCGGACCGGGGGCGGCGCGCGATGCGGCCTTTGGTCATCTGTTCGATCCGGGCGGCATCGCCGAGGCGCGGCTGAAGCTGGCGGGCGGATCGTCGGGGCCGATCGAACTGATCGCGCGGGCTTATCCCGACAAGATGCTGCATCTGTATGTGGCGCCCGAGGGCGATAAGCGGCGCATCTGGCTGTTCGACGTCTCGGGCCAGAAGTCGATGGAGCTTCAGCTCAACCAGGCCCAGAAGATGCAGGCGGTGGGCCAGCTGGCCGGGGGCGTGGCGCACGACTTCAACAATCTGCTGACGGCGATCCAGCTTCAGCTGTCGGGTTTGCTGGAACGGCACCCGGTCGGCGATCCTTCGTACGAAGGACTGAACGAGATCCGTCAGACGGCCATTCGCGCGGCCGATCTGGTGCGCAAACTGCTGGCCTTCTCGCGCAAGTCCACGGTGCGGCGCGAGCGGCTGGACCTGGGCGAACTGGTCGGCGAGTTCGCCATCCTGCTGCGGCGGCTGCTGCGCGAGGACGTGCGGCTGGAGACCGACTACGGACGCGACCTGCCGGTCGTGCTGGCCGACAAGTCGCAGCTGGAGACGGCGGTGATGAACCTGGCCGTCAATGCGCGCGACGCCATGCGCGGCGTGGTCGAGCCGGGGGCCGGCGTCGTCACCATCGCCACCCGCCGCCTGACGGGCGACGAGGCGCGAGCGCTGGGCTGGGTCGATGCGCCGACGGACGAGGTGGCCCTGATCGAGGTGTCGGACACCGGACCCGGCGTGCCGCCCGAACTGGCGGACAAGATCTTCGAACCCTTCTTCACCACCAAGGCGGTGAACGAGGGCACCGGCATGGGTCTGGCCACCGTTTATGGCATAGTGCAGCAGGCGGGCGGCCATATCACCGTCAGCAATATCGAGGGGGCTGGAGCCGCCTTCCGCATCTTCCTGCCGGCGGCGGGCGAGGCGGAACTGGCCGAGGTTCAGCCCGTCGAGGTCAAGGCCAAGGCGCCGCGCGACCTGTCGGGCGCCGGCCGCATCCTGTTCGTCGAGGACGAGGACGCCGTGCGCGGAATCGCCGCCCGGCTGCTGCGTCAGCGCGGCTATGAGGTGATCGAGGCCGCCGACGGCGAGGAAGCCCTGTTGCTGGCCGAGGAACACGCCGGCCAGATCGACATGATGATCTCGGACGTCATCATGCCGGGGCTGGACGGGCCGTCATTGCTGAAGAAGGCGCGCAAATATCTGGGCGACGCGCCGGTCATGTTCATCTCGGGCTATGCCGAGAGCGACTTCTCGGACCTGCTACAGGACGAGACCGGCGTGTCCTTCCTGCCCAAGCCGCTGGACATCAAGACGCTGGCGGAACGGGTGAAGCAGGAACTGCACGCGGGCTGACGCCTGCGGCCTTCGTCGTTTCGTCAGGCGGCGCGGCGAAGCGCGGACGGTGCCTTCACATAGAGACCTTTGCGGCCATTGACGGCGCGGAAGGCGACCGTTTCGCCCTCCAGGTTCTCGTCAGCGCCCAAGAAGAGGCAGCCGTCATCGACCAGGCGGCGTTCCAGTCCGTCGAGCAGCCGGGCGCGTCGCGACGGCTCCATATCGGACAGGACGTTGCGGCAGAAGATGACATCGAAGCGCGCATCGTCAGTGGGCTCGTCCAGCAGATTGGCGCGACCGAAACGCACGGCGTCCGCCAGCTCTGCCTTGACCATCCACTGGTCGTCCATCGGCTCGAACCAGCGCAGCATGGTCTTGGCCGTCAGCCCGCGCTGAATCTCGAACCCGGTATAGAGGCCCGAGCGCGCCTTTTCGATCGCGCGCTGCGACAGATCTGTGGCGACCAGATCGACCGAAACGCCCAGCTCCAGCCCGGTCATGGCGATGGACCAGGCCTCCTGACCCGTCGAACAGCCGGCCGACCATACCCGGATGCGACCATCCGGCCGCGCCTTGGACAGGGCCGGCAGAAGTTCGGTCTCAAGGATACGGAAGGGCGCGCGGTCGCGACGGAACCAGGTCTCGGCGTTCAACAGGGCCTCGATGACAGCCCAGGCCAGCGAGGCGACCGGATTGGCCCAGAGGTTCGTCAGCAGGGCCTCGACATTGGCATAGCCCTCGCGCCGCGCGATCGGTCCCAGCCGGTGTTCGGCCAAGTGCATGCGATCCCGCGACAGCCGATAGCCGGCGCGGGTGGCGAGGAGCGACTGCAGCTTGTCGAAATCCTCTGGCGTCATGCGGCGATCGCTCCGACCTCCGTCAACTTGGATTGCAGGATTTCGCCGTCGAACGGCTTCATCACATAGTCGTCGGCGCCGGCGGCCAGGGCTTCGGCGATCCGCTCGGGGCGGGTCTCGATCGTGCAGAACAGGACCTTGGGTTGCTTGCCGCCCGGCATGGCGCGCAGGCGACGCAGGAAGGTGATGCCGTCCATCACAGGCATGTTCCAGTCCACCAGCAGGACATCGGGCATGGCGCCGGTGCAATAGGCCAAGGCTTCGGAGCCGTCCGCCGCCTCATCGACCTCATAGCCCAGGCCCTCGACGATGCGGCGCGCAACCTTGCGGATGATGCGGCTGTCGTCGACGATCAGGCAGGTTCGGAAGTCCAAGGTCGATCCCTCAATGACACGACGGCTTTCGCCCGAGGCGCATGGACTGTTTTTATCTCAAACGCCAGTTAATGAGTCGTTTGGAAATCCGCTCAGGCGGGCATTCGCGCGACCAGTGCGACCTTTCCGTCTTCAACCTTGACGCGTAGAGCGCCGCCGGCCTCGTTTACGGTCAGCCACAGCCAGTAGGGCTGGATCCACTGGCCTGCCAGGCCCTCGACCAGGCGTTCGCCGGCCAGACCCGTGACGGCCTCCGGCTTCAGCCGGGCGCGGGCGCCCTCGGCGAAGCCTTCCAGATAGAGTAGGCCGTTTTCCACCCGCGACTGAATGGTGGCGACGCCGCCCATCGGCAGGGCGCCGACGGTCAGATAGGCGAGGTTGGTCAGGGCGCGGGCCTGGGGCTTGGAGAACTCCCCGTCGGCGATGCGCCAATCCAGCGAGGCCCGGCCGCCCTGGACCATGCCGGACACCAGGCCTTCGATCTCGCGGGCGGTGAATTTCTCGCTGGTGGTGGCGGCGCCGAAGGCGACGCGGGCGAAGTGAACCAGGGCGACCATCTTCCTGGCGCTCTGCTCGATCAGGGCCATGGCGTCGTCGCGCATGTCCTGAGCCGTCGGGTCCTGCATGAGGTCCAGACCCGAGACGATGGCGCCCGACGGGCTGATGAAGTCATGGCACAGCTTGGCCGCGATATAGGTCGCCAGCTCGGTCCCATCGACCGGAAGGTCCAGCGGAGCGGCGTCTGTGTCGTGGGGGGAGGTCATGATGTCTGGCGCGCTCAGGTCACAGTTCGTATCGCGCGCGAAGTTGACGTGATTTGCCGGTTCATGGAACCGCCCGGATGGTCTATCGACCCGCCAATGACGACCTCTTTGACACCTGCTCTTGAGCGCGATCTGACGTCCGGCGCGCTGTCCCTGGCCATCGCCGAGATCGCAGAGGAGGCCGCGCGGCTGATCCTGCCCTATTGGCGCGCAGGCACGGCGGTCGAGACCAAGTCCGACGACAGCCCGGTGACGCAGGCCGACCGGGCGGCCGAGGCCCTGATCCTGGAACGGCTGGCGGCCCTGTATCCGGGCGTACAGACGGTGGCGGAGGAGGCCGTGTCGGCCGACGGGGCGCCTGAAACCGCCGAGGACTGGTTCTGGCTGATCGATCCGCTGGACGGCACGCGCGGCTTCGTGCGCGGCGGTGAGGCCTTCACCGTCAATATCGCCCTGATCCATGACGGCTATCCGGTCGCGGGCGTGGTGACGGCGCCGGCGACGGCGACAACCTGGCGCACCGACAAGCCCGAGGGCGGCGCCTTCCGGCGTCAGTTCGGCGCCCTTCAGGCCGGCGAGGCCCATTCGGGCGAGGACTGGCGTCCGATCCGGGTGCGTGATCGGCCGCAGGAAGGCATGGCCCTGCTGAGCCACAGCGTCACCGACGAAGAGGCGACGCGTCTGGCCGCCCGTCACGGCTGCTCGCGCTGGCAGGGGACGGATTCGTCGCTGAAATTCTGCCTGATCGCCGAGGGGCGGTTCGACGCCTATCCGCGCACCGGTCCGACCTCGGAATGGGACACCGCAGCGGGCCAAGCGGTGCTGGAAGCCGCCGGCGGGCGGGTTCTGGCCGATGACGGGCAGCGGATGGCCTATGGCAAGACGCGGTTCCTGAACGGCGCCTTCGTCGCCATGGGCGGCTGAGGTCTAGGCCCTCAGAAGCGTCTCGGCGCGATCGGCGAGGGCGTCGACGCCCATTTCTCGCGCCGTCATCGCCGCTTCGCCCAGGATCAGCCCCAGATCGGTCGGGACGACCCCGCCCAGCCGATGCCGCGCCAGCATGATCTCGGCCATGCCGATCTGATCGGCGGCCCAGTCGAGCGGCGTCGCCGTCGCCATGCGCGCCCGCAACCGCGTCTCCAGCGTCATCAGGGCGGTCAGGTTCTTGACCGCCTCTGCCAGGGCCACCTCACGCGTGATGCGGCGCTCGCGCGCCAGGGCGCCGATGATCAGTTCGCCGCCCTGCGTCAGGGCTTCCGCCTGGGTCAGCAGCATCAGCGGTTGGGCGTCGTCGCCGACGCGCAGCACCTGGATCGCGGCCCAGTCCAGCGGGCTGTGATCCGGGGTGAACTGATCGGCGGCGGCGTCGAACATGATCCGCCCCTGGTTGCGGGCCTCGTCATGCCCCGCGATGGCGGCCAAGGCCGACAGACCGGCGCCACACAGGGCCAGGGCGCGGGCGCGGGTCAGGGGGCGATGGTCGGGAGAGGCGGCCTCGACCAGGGCGCCCAGGTCGCGGCCGGCGTGATCCAGAAGATGCACGTCGCGCTGGACCACGCCCATTTCCAACGAAAGGGCCGCGCGATCCATACGCAGATCCATGTTGTCGGCGTCGTCCCTGCGCACCGCCTCATCGATCAAGTCAGCCGCCTGATGAAGGCGGGCGATGTCGCCGCTCAGCCGGGCCGTGCGGACCGTCAGCCGGGCGTGAAGCGCGGCCATGCCGACCGCGATGCGTCGGCTGCGCGGCTGCCCGACCGCCGCAAGGGTCGTCGCCGCGCGGTCCAGACGGGCCGGATCACCGCACAGATCAAAGCGCAGCATCAGCACCGCCGCCTTGGCCATGGCGGCCCGCGCGATCTGATCCTCGCCAACAGCTGAACGCGCCAGGCTGTCGGCGCAGCGTTCGGCCCGGTCCAGACTGTCGGCGGCGCCGGTGCGTCGGGCGTGTTCGCGCCACAGGGCGCAGGCGCGGTTCTCGGTCTCGAAGGGACGCGCGCAAGAGACGCGTCCGGCGTCCGTGGCCTCGCGTCGCGCCTCCGCGCGCAGCAGATCCGCGCCGATCAGTTCGACCCAGCCCAGGTCTTCGCTCTCTCGCGCCTGGGCGAAGAGTTTTCGAAGATCACGGCCGAATTCGAACATGCTGGACCTCGGTTATCCCGCTTCGGGACGCAGACTGCGTCACTTGCAGTGTCCGATGCAAACGCAGCGCCGCAGATGCGGTTCGGCTTGGCCTTGGCGCGAAAATCGTCAGTCCAGATTCGGCGTCTTCTGCTGACAGCGTTGCAGGGCGGCCCGAGCCTGGGCGGCATCGGCGCTCAGCTGTCGCACCGCAGTGATCCGCGCCCGCGTCTGATCCGCCTCGGCGACCGAGGCGCGCTTTCCGGCCGCCGTGCCCGCCTGCATCGCCGCCAGCGACCAGTAGAGGGCGGCGTCGTACAGCCGCCGGCCTTGCGCGCTCTCGCCGCCTTCCAGCTCCGACGCCGCCTGCGTCAGGCCCGCGCAACGCACGGCCTCGTCATAGGAGACCAGCCCCGCAGCAGGGGAGGCCTGCAGCATGACGACGGTGCTGGCGAGGGCGACGAGTGACATGGACCTAGAATGGCTCAGCCGCGTGACCAAAGGAAGTCGTTTGCGGCGCCCGGCCTTAGCCGCGTTCCTTCGTCTTGGTGAAGGCGATCTTGGGGAAGCGTTCGCCGACATAGCCGGTCTCCCAGCTCGACTTGGCCAGGAAGACCGGGGCCTGGTCGATGTCGCGCGCCATCTGGGGACGATATTTGCCGCTGAAGTCCTCGACGTCCGCGTCGGCCCCCTCCGAGCCTGGAGCGATCCAGCGCGCTTCGGCGTAGGGGGAGGGTTCGAAGACGACGTCCAGGCCGTACTCCTCGCCCAGACGGTCGGCCATGACCTCGAACTGCAGCTGGCCCACGGCGCCGACGATGAAGTCCGATCCGATTTCGGGACGGAACAGCTGGGTCACGCCTTCCTCGGCCAGACCTTCCAGCGCCTTCTTCAGGTGTTTGGCCTTCAGCGGATCCTTGACCCGCACCCGTTGCAGGATTTCGGGGGCGAAGTTCGGCAGGCCGGCGAAACGGACAACGCCGCTCTCCGACAGGCTGTCGCCGACGCGCAGCACGCCGTGGTTCGGAATGCCGATCACGTCGCCGGCGAAGGCGTCGTCAGCCAGTTCGCGGTCCGAGGCGAAGAACATAATCGGCGCATTGACCGACAGGGACTTGCCGGTGTTCTGCACCTTCAGCTTCATGCCGCGCTTGAAGGCGCCCGACGCCATACGGAACATGGCGATCCGGTCGCGGTGGTTGGGGTCCATGTTCGCCTGGACCTTGAAGACGAAGCCGGTGACCTCGTTGGATCCCGGTTCGACCTCGGTCTCGACAGGGGCGGGGGCGTTGCGGGTCTCGGGTGGGGATTCCTTTTTGGCCCTCATGACCTTGGGCGCCGGGGCCCAGTCGCCGATGGCCTTCAGCAGTTCGTCGATGCCGAAGTGGCGAAGCGCCGATCCCCACAGCACCGGCGTCATGTGACCTTCCAGGAAGGCCTGGCGGTCAAAGGCCGGATAGCCGCCCTCGACCAGTTCGACGGCCTCGGCGAGATTGTCCTGCTCGCCCGCCTCGAAATACTGGGCCGCCTGGTCCAGCGGCAGGGCGGGGGGGTGTTCGGGATCCTCGGCCGAACCGGCGGCCTTGCGGGTATAGGGCTGGAACCGGCCGGTGCCGACCTCGACCATGCCGCGCAGGCGATTGCCGCTCTCGGCCGGCCACCAGATCGGGGCGGGGTCCAGTTGCAGCCGCGACGCGATGTCGTCCAGCAGGGCCATCGGGTCCTGGGCCTCGCGGTCCAGCTTGTTGATGAAGGTGATGATCGGAATGTCACGCAGGCGGCAGACCTCGAACAGCTTCAGCGTCTGCGGCTCGATGCCCTTGGCGGCGTCCAGCACCATGATGGCGCAATCGGCGGCGGTCAGAGTGCGATAGGTGTCTTCCGAAAAGTCCTCGTGCCCGGGCGTATCGAGCAGGTTGAACATCTTGCCGTCGTGCTCGAACGTCATGACCGAGGCCGAGACCGAGATGCCCCGTTCCTTTTCGATCTTCATCCAGTCCGAACGGGTGCGCCGGTTCTCGCCGCGCGCCCGCACCGCGCCGGCCGCACGAATGGCGCCGCCCGCCAACAGGATGTGCTCGGTCAGGGTCGTCTTGCCCGCATCCGGGTGGGCGATGATGGCGAAGGTCCGGCGGCGCGCGGCTTCTTCAGGCAGGGTCAGTGAGGACATGGCGCGCGACTAGCGCGGACAGGCCTCAAAGTCACGGGATTGCGCCGGGCGAAATAACCCCTCGCCACGAAGGGCTATCGGAGTCATGCTCGGTTCTGGAGGAGACGATCAGGCCGTCAGAGTCCGACGCTCCCCTCCCGGATCGATCCGGGATCATAGGGAAAGGACAAGGACGATGGCTGTCATCCATCCGCAAGACCGTATCGCCCATGCGCCGCGTGAGCGGGCGCCGCTGCATCCGGCGGTGGGGCTGGTCGTCGGCTTCGGCTTTATCGTAGCCGTGGCGACGCTGGTCCATGTGGTGTTCAACGCCGTCCTCTGACGGCGTTTCAGGCCGCGATCAGGCGGCCAGGCGGTTCCAGACGGCGCGGTCGGCGGAGACGGCGTCGAGGCGACGGCCCTTGGCCTGAAGCTGGCGCATCACCTGTTCGGGCAGGGTGCAGAAGCGCGGCTCGACCAAATCCGGATTGCAGGCCGCGGCCGGCGCTGCGAACAGGGCGGCGTTCACGTCCGGGCTGCGCTCGGCGATCAGCCAGGCCAGGCGACGGGCGCGTTCGGGATCGTTGCGATGAAGCAGCGGGTCCTCGGCGAAGAGCTCGCAGCCCAGTTCCAGCAGATAGTCCAGACCCAGCTTCTCGAACCGGCGCGCGTCGGCAGGCGTGACCGGGCAGGCCTCGTCCAGGTCGAACACGACGTCGTTCAGAAGAAACAGCATGGGCGAGACGCTCGACTGACCGGACGCGAGTTCGTCCGTAAGCTCACAATAGACGCCGTCGCTTGCGGTCCCGTTCACGGACGCGGTTAAGCGTTTGTGACCAGCCGGCTGTCGCCTTAGACGAAAAGCGACGGCGATGACGCGACGTGACCCTTGCGCCGGTGCGCGGCCTCGGCTTACCTGATCACGCATTGTTACAGGCCGGCATAGCGCCGGAGAGAGGCCGTCATGACGACCCATGAAGATCGCGCCGGGCTGAAGGTCGCGGGCGAACTCATCGCCCTGATCGAGCAGGACGTACTGCCGGGGCTGGGACTTGATTCGGCGGCCTTCTGGAGCGGAGCGGCGGCGATCTTCGAGCGGTTCGCGCCCGAGAACAGGGCGCTGCTGGCGCGACGCGACGCCTTGCAGGCGCAGATTGACGACTGGCACAGGGCGCGGCGGGGCCAGCCGTATGATGTGGCGGCGTCGCAGGCCTTCCTGAAAGAGATCGGCTACCTGGTCGAGGAGCCGGCGCCATTCACCGTCGGGACCGAGGGCGTGGACGCCGAGATCGCGCGCATGGCCGGGCCGCAGCTGGTGGTGCCGGTGCTGAACGCCCGTTTCCTGCTGAACGCCGCCAATGCGCGGTGGGGCAGCCTGTATGATGCGCTTTACGGAACGGATGCGTTGGGCGACCTGCCGGCCGGCGGCGGCTATGACGCGGAGCGCGGCGCGCGGGTGGTGGCGCGGGCCAAGGCCTTTTTGGATGAGGCGGCGCCGCTGGCGGAGAGTTCGCATTCGGATGTCGCCGGCTGGTCGGTGATCGACGGCGCGTTGTCACCCGCGCTGAAGGATGCGGGACAGTTCGTAGGCTTCACGGGCGAGGCCAGCGCGCCCGCCTCGATCCTGCTGGTCAACAACGGACTGCACATCGAACTGGTGATCGACCGCAGCCACCCGGTGGGGCGCAGCGATGCGGCCGGTCTGGCGGACGTGGTGCTGGAGTCGGCCCTGTCGACCATCGTCGATCTGGAGGATTCCGTCGCGGCGGTTGATGCGGCCGACAAAGCCGAGGCCTATCGCAACTGGCTGGGTCTGATGCGCGGCGACCTGTCCGCGACGTTCAAGAAGGGCGGCGAGACCCTGACCCGCGCTCTGGAGCCGGATCGCCAGTGGATGGCGCCGGACGGGTCGTCGGTGATGCTGAAGGGGCGCAGCCTGCTGTTCGTGCGCAACGTCGGGCATCTGATGACGACCCCGGCCATTCGTCTGGCAGATGGGTCTGAGGCGCCGGAGGGGATCATGGACGCCATCGTGACCAGCCTGATCGCGCTTTATGACATCAAGGGTCTGGGCGGGTTCGGCAACAGCGCGACGGGCTCTGTCTATATCGTCAAACCCAAGATGCACGGGCCGGAAGAGGCCGCCTTCACCGACCGGCTGTTCGATGCGGTCGAGGATCTGCTGGCCCTGCCGCGTCATGCGATCAAGGTCGGGGTGATGGACGAGGAACGGCGGACCTCGGCCAATCTGGCGGCCTGCATTCAGGCGGTGAAGGACCGGATCGTCTTCATCAACACAGGCTTTTTGGATCGCACCGGCGACGAGATCCACACGGCCATGCAGGCCGGGCCGGTGGTGCGAAAGGCGGACATCAAATCCAGCGCCTGGATCGCGGCCTATGAGGCGAGAAACGTCGCCATCGGCCTGAAATGCGGCCTGTCGGGCAAGGCCCAGATCGGCAAGGGGATGTGGGCGGCGCCGGACCGGATGGCGGACATGCTGGAGCAGAAGATCGGCCACCCGAAGACGGGCGCGAACACCGCCTGGACCCCCTCGCCGACGGCGGCGACCCTGCATGCGCTGCACTATCATGCGGTCGATGTGTTCGGGGTTCAGAAGGATGTGGCCGGGCGCGACACGCCGGGACTGGAGGCCTTGCTGACCCCGCCGCTGGCGAACGGCGTCAACTGGTCCGAGGACGAGGTGGCGGCCGAGCTGGACAACAACGCCCAGGGCATACTGGGCTATGTCGTGCGCTGGATTGATCAGGGGGTGGGCTGCTCCAAGGTGCCGGACATCCACGACATCGGCCTGATGGAGGATCGGGCGACGCTGCGGATCAGTTCGCAGCATATCGCCAACTGGCTGCTGCACGGGGTCTGCACGGCCGATCAGGTCGAGGCCGCGTTCCAGCGCATGGCGGCCAAGGTCGATGGTCAGAACGCGGGCGATCCGCTGTATCGGCCGATGGCGGCGGACCCGGAGAACAGTCTGGCCTATCAGGCGGCGCGGGCGCTGGTGTTCGAAGGCGTCGAGCAGCCGAACGGTTATACCGAGCCGTTGCTGCATGCCTGGCGGTCGAAGGCCAAGGCGGCTCAGTCCGTCTGACGCGCCTTGGGCGGAGCGGGCGGTTCCGGCGTCTCGGCCTCGTCGTCGGCCATGACGTCGTCGGCGGCGTCGTTGGCGGTTCGGGCGGGACTTTGCGGGCCGGTCGGTCGCGGTGGCGAGCCGACGCCGTAGCCGAGGCGCTTCAAGGCCTCCTCGCCGTCCAGGCCGAAGGCGGTGCGCAGGCGAAGATCGGTCTGGGGCACCGGCACCTCGACGCCCGCCGCATCCAGGGCGTCGGCGATCAGCCAGGTGTAGGCCGCGTGCATGGCCGCCGGGCGTTTGACGGCGTCGCGCGTCGGCCAGACCACCAGTTCGAATGACAGGCCCCGATCGCCAAAGGCCACCAGCCAGACCTGGCTCTTGCGGGCCTCCGTCTCCGGCAGGGTGAAGGGGCTGGCGCGGGCGGCGGCCAGAACCGCATCGCGCACCTGTCCCCGGTCCGAGCCATAGGCGACGGTGAAGGGCACATGGATGCGGCGGGTGTCGCCCTTCATCGTCCAGTTGGTGACGGGCTGTTCGATGAAGCGCGAGTTGGGCACCAGGACATTGACGTTGTCGTTGGTGCGGACACGGGTGGCGCGCGGGCCGATCTCCATGATGGCGCCGCGGATGCCGATGTCCTCGATCTCGATATAGTCGCCGACCGACACCATCCGGTCGAAGATCAGGAACAGGCCGGAGACGAACTCCTTGACCACGCCCTGCAGACCCAGACCCACGCCGATGCCGAGCGCGCCGGCGAAGACGGTCAGGGACGACAGGTTCAGCCCTGCCGCCGACAGGGCAGACATAATCCCCACGACGATGATGCCGTAGCCGGCCAGGCGCTCCAGCAGATAGATCGCCTGACGGCTGCGGTCCGAGCGCTCGCGCACCCGGCGCAGCGACCGCGTCACCAGCCAATGGGCGGCGAAGGCGATCAGGAGGATCACGCCCGCGCTGACCAGACCGCCCAGCGTCAGATTGATCCCGGCGATGCGGGCGATCTGCGACTGTTCGATGGTGTCGAGGCCCAGCTTCTGGATCGGATTGGTCATCGCGTCCTAGAGCGTCCGGCGAACGGTCAAGGTTCCGAACCTAGATGGCGAAGTCCTCGATCGAGAAGCGCCCATCCAGCCAAGCGACGATGCGCTCGGCGGCGTCCTCGGGCGACATGGTGGTGGTGTCCACGACGATCTCGGGGTGTTCGGGCGCTTCATAAGGGCTGTCGATGCCGGTGAAGTTCTTGAGCTCTCCGGCGCGGGCCTTTTTGTAGAGGCCCTTGACGTCGCGGGCCTCGGCCACCGCCAGGGGCGTGTCGACGTGGACCTCGACGAACTCGCCCTCGCCCAGCAGATCGCGGGCCAGGCGGCGCTCGGCGCGGAAGGGCGAGATGAAGCTGACCAGGACGATCAGGCCGGCGTCCACCATCAGTTTGGAAACTTCGGCGACGCGGCGGATGTTCTCGACCCGGTCCTCCTCCGTAAAGCCCAGGTCGCGGTTCAGGCCGTGGCGGACATTGTCGCCGTCCAGCAGATAGGTGTGGCGACCGTCGGCGTGGAGCCGCTTTTCCACCAGATCGGCGATGGTCGATTTGCCCGCGCCCGACAGGCCGGTCAGCCAGACGACGCGGCCTGTCTGGTTCTTGATCGTGGCGCGCGCCGCCTTGTCGACCGACAGCGCCTGCCAGTGGATGTTGTGGGCGCGGCGCAGGGCGAAGTGCAGCAAACCCGCCCCGACCGTGCGGTTCGAGATCCGGTCGATCAGGATGAAACCGCCCAGATCCTTGTTCTGAGCGTAGGAGGCGAAGGCGACGGGGGCGTCCAGGGACAGATTGCAGACGCCGATTTCGTTCAGCTCCAGCCGCTTGGCCGGCTGCTGCTCCAGGGTGTTGACGTTCACCTTGTGCTTGGGCTCGGTGATGGTGGCGCCCACCAGTTTGGCGCCGATCTTGAGCAAGTAAGGCCGGCCCGGCAGCAGGGGTTCGTCGTCCATCCAGACCACCGTGGCCTCGAACTGGTCGGCCGCCTCGGGCGGGGCGTCGGCGCTGGCCAGGACGTCGCCGCGCGAAACATCGATCTCGTCGGCCAGGGTCAGGGTGATCGACTGGCCGGCGACGGCCAAGCTCAAGTCGCCGTCGGCGGTGACGATGCGGGCCACGGTCGAGGTGCGGCCCGACGGCAGGACGCGGACGGGATCGCCGGGGCGCACGGTCCCGGCGGCGATCTGGCCGGAGAAGCCGCGGAAATCCAGATTGGGTCGGTTCACCCACTGCACTGGCAGGCGTAACGGATCGGCCTGAAGAGCGTCGCCGACCTCCAGCGTTTCCAGCAGGCTCATCAGCGGCGGCCCGGCGTACCAGGGCGAATGAGCGCTGGGTTCAGTGATATTGTCGCCGCGCAGGGCCGACATCGGGATGGCGTCGAAGGCCTGAAGCCCGATCTGGGCGGCGAAGGCGCGGAAGTCGGAAACGATGGCGTCGAACACCGCCTGAGACCAGCCCATGAGGTCCATCTTGCTGACGGCTAGGATGACGTGGCGGATGCCCAAAAGGCTGACCAGATAGGCGTGCCGCCGCGTCTGGGTCAGGACGCCCCGGCGCGCGTCGATCAGGATGACGGCGGCGTCCGCAGTGGAGGCGCCGGTGACCATGTTGCGTGTGTACTGTTCGTGGCCCGGCGTGTCGGCGACGATGAACTTCCGCTTCTCGGTCGAGAAGAAGCGATAGGCGACGTCGATGGTGATGCCCTGTTCCCGCTCGGCGGCCAGGCCGTCGACCAGCAGGGCGAAGTCGATGTCGCCGCCCTGGGTGCCCACCCGGCGGCTGTCCGCCTCCAGTGCCGCCATCTGATCCTCGAAGATCATCTTGGAGTCGTACAGCAACCGGCCGATCAGGGTGGACTTGCCGTCGTCCACACTGCCGCAGGTGATGAAGCGCAGCAGGCTCTTATGCTGGTGGGCGTCCAGATAGGCGTCGATGTCGTGGGCGATCAGATCCGATTGGTGGGCCATCAGAAATAGCCCTCCTGCTTCTTCTTCTCCATCGAGGCGGATTGGTCGTGGTCGATCATCCGACCCTGGCGCTCGGAGGTGGTGGTCAGCAGCATTTCCTGGATGACCTCAGGCAGAGTCGCGGCCGTGCTCTCGACCGCCCCGGTCAAGGGATAGCAGCCCAGGGTGCGGAAGCGGACGGACTTCATCTGCGGCGTCTCGCCGGGACGCAGGCGGAACCGGTCGTCATCGACCATGATCAGGGCGCCGTCACGTTCCACCACCGGCCGTTCGGCGGCCAGATAGAGCGGCACAATGGGGATCTGCTCCAAGTGGATGTATTGCCAGACGTCCAGTTCGGTCCAGTTTGAGATCGGGAAGACGCGGATGCTCTCGCCCGGCTGTTTGCGCGTGTTGTAGAGCCGCCAGAGTTCCGGCCTCTGGTTCTTCGGATCCCAGCGATGCTCGGCGGTGCGGAACGAGAAGATCCGCTCCTTGGCGCGCGACTTCTCCTCGTCGCGACGGGCGCCGCCGAAGGCCGCGTCGAAGCCGTAATGGTTCAGGGCCTGTTTCAAACCTTCGGTCTTCCACAGGTCCGTGTGCAGGGCCGAGCCGTGATCGAACGGGTTGATGCCGCGTGCGACGGCCTCGGGGTTCTGATGGACCAGCAGTTGGACGCCCAGATCGGCGGCGGCCTGTTCGCGCATCGCGTACATGGCGCGAAACTTCCACGTCGTGTCGACGTGCAGAAGCGGGAAGGGCGGCCTGGACGGATAGAAGGCCTTCTTCGCCAGGTGCAGCATGACGGCTGAATCCTTGCCGATCGAATACAGCATGACCGGGCGCTCGGCCTCGGCCGCCACCTCGCGCAGGATGTGGATGCTCTCGGCCTCCAGGCGCTGAAGGTGTGTCAGGCGCGGCGCGGACAGGGCGGCAGGTCTTCTGGTCAGGGTGGCGGTGGTCACCGGGGCGTCTCCGTCGAACTCCATGTGACAACGCCAATGCGCGCCAGGGGACAAGCGAGGGTTCCTGTTCCCCGCTAGGAGATTTTCGGCCCGCAGCGTCCGATTTCGCCGTCGGTGCGTAACGGAACCAGGGTCGCTGGAAGCGGCTTATGGCTTCGAAACGGAAACGCCCATGTCCAGCCTGAAATCCCTGGCCGCATCCGCCGTCGCCGCGATCGCGCTGGCGGGATGCGTGACCGCGCCGTCCCCGTCCGAATATCGCGCGCCGCAGCCGGCCAAGCCGGTGGATGTGCAGCGTCTGTGGTCCGGGCGCTGGCACGAGATCGCGCGCCTGCCGGATCGGTTGACCGACGGCTGCGTCGCCGGCGCATCGATCTATACGCCGGTGGACGGCGCGCGGGTCGATGTGCGCGACACCTGTCAGGTCGGCACGCCGGACGGCAAGGAAAAGGCCATCGGCGGACGGGGCGAAATCCTCGATCCCGGAACGAACGCCAAGCTGAGGGTCAAATATCTGGCCGGGTTCGTGACCTGGGACTATTGGGTGCTGGATCGGGCGGACGATTACAGCTGGTTCATCTCGGCGGATCCGACCTTCAATCGCCTGTTCATCTACACGCGCGACCTGCCCAGCGAGCAGCAGGTGCGCGCCCTGACCGAACGGGCGCGGGCCCTTGGTTACGACGTCAGTCGTCTGGAGTTCCCGGCCCAACCGGCGCGGTAAGGATCAAAGGTCATGCGCTCGCCACGGACGGTTTTGTTCGCCTCGACACTGCTCGCGACGGTGATCGGTTTGGGAGCCTGCGCGGGTGGGACAGCCTTGCCCGTCGCAGCGGGATTTGGTCCGGACCCGCAACTGCCGGCGCCGCGTCAGGGCTTGCTGCCCACCGTCAACATCGCCCCGGCGTCGAGCTGGCCCGAAGGCGCGACGCCGGTCGCGGCGGTGGGTTTGCGCGTTCAGGCGTTCGCGACAGGCCTGGATCACCCGCGCTGGCTCTATCGCCTGCCCAACGGCGATATTCTGGTCGCGGAGTCGAATGCGCCGCCCAAGCCCGAAGACAAGAAGGGCGGCCTGCGTGGCTGGGTGATGGGCAAGGTCATGGCCAAGGCCGGCGCCGGTGTCCCAAGTCCCAACAAGATCGTCCTGCTGCGGGACGCGGACGGCGACGGCGCAGCGGAGATCAAGACCGATTTCCTGACCGGACTGAACTCGCCGTTCGGCATGGCATTGGTGGGCGACCGTCTCTACGTCGCCAACGCCGATGCGGTGGTGGCCTTTCCGTATCAGAGCGGCCAGACGCGGATCGACGCGGCGGCCACGAAGGTCGTAGACCTGCCCGCCGGCCGCAATCACCATTGGACCAAGAGCCTTGTCGCCAGCCCTGACGGCCGGCGGCTTTATGTCGGCGTCGGCTCCAACTCCAACGTTGGCGAGAACGGCCTGGACGAGGAAGTCGATCGCGCCGCCATACTAGAGATCGATCCGGCGACGGGCGCGCGGCAGGTCTATGCCTCGGGCCTGCGCAATCCGGTCGGCATGGACTGGAACCCGCAGACCGGCCAGCTGTGGGTGGCGGTCAACGAGCGTGATGAGATCGGCGACGATCTGGCGCCCGACTATATGACCTCGGTGGCGCCGGGCGCCTTTTATGGCTGGCCGTGGAGCTATTACGGCCAAAATGTCGATACGCGCCCACCCGCCAATCCGACGATGGTCGCGCGCGCGATCCGGCCGGATTACGCCCTGGGCGCGCACACGGCGTCGCTGGGGCTGACATTCGGCGAGGGCGCGAACCTGTTGCCGCCGGCCTTGCGCTCGGGCGTTTTCGTCGGGCAGCACGGGTCGTGGAACCGCAGCGTCCGCAGCGGCTATAAGGTGATTTTCGTGCCGTTCGTCGATGGACGTCCCGCCGGGCCGCCGCAAGATGTTCTGACCGGATTTCTGAACGCCCGGGGTCAGGCTCAGGGCCGGCCTGTGGGGGTGCAGATCGATCGGCACGGGGCGCTGCTGGTCGCCGACGACGTGGGCAATGTCATCTGGCGCGTCAGCGGGGCTTGAGTGTGATCATAGAAAAAGCCCCGACCGAGGCCGGGGCTCTTCTTTTGCTGACCGCAATCAGTTTTGCGGTTGGACCGTGATCGTCGGCTCAGTTCGCATGGTCACGACCGGAGCCGGGGTCGAAGCCGCGGGCGCGGTGTTCAACTGGCTGGTGCTCGACGTCGAAGCGGCCGGCGCGGTGTAGGGTTGCGGGCCCGCAGGCGCGGCAGGCGTTTCAACACGGGCGGCGGCGGGCCGTTCAACAGCCGGCGCAGAGCGACGGGCCACGGGTTCGGCGCGGCGCGCGACCGGCGCAGGCGCAGCAGAGGGGGTCGAAGCGGCGGCCGGCGTGGGGGCGACTTCGACCGGGGCGGGCGTGACCGGCGTTTGGGCGGCCGTCATTGCGGCGGGCGCGGTCTGCATAGCAGGCGCGGCGGTCTCGGCCGGCTGGGCGGGAGCGGTCTGTTCGCCGCCCATCATCATGGCGACGCCGCTGCCCAGCAGCACCACCGCGCCGATCGGGGCCAGGATCATCCAAGTCTTCACCGACTTCTTGGACTTGGTCGGACGGGCGTAGCGCGGAACGAAGGTCGTGTCAGCGCGGGCTTCGGTATTGGCGTTGGCATAGGTCATAGACATCGTTTCTGTCCTCCATAACGTCGATCAACCAACCCGCCGTTCCGCAACGCCGTTCCGCCTAAAGCGCAAAAGCCCCGAAGAAACACCGTTTCCGCCCGGAATGGGGCGAAGACCGTGCGCGCGGCCGCCGCATTTGTCGTCAATGCGGCAATAAAAAGCAGGACGATGCTCTGGATTTCCGCCGCGTCAACCGAACAAATGGATCACGGCCGGGCGGCAATTTGTCAGGTTCGCGAAGGATTGCGGACCCTACGGTTGACCCGACCGGCCGCCTTCGTCCATCACCGGACCGGGTGGAACACGCAATGACCGGAGTACGGCGCGCATGGGTTTTGTAGCCAATATCCGCAGGGATGTCCGGTTCGCGCGCGGCCTGTTCCGTCTGTTGAAACGCATCAAGCCGATCGAGTTGGACAGCGACGTCCTGCTCTGTGACGACTTTGAAGAAGCGGTCGACAAGTTCGCCGACAACATCGCTATCGACGACGGGCAGCGCACCCTGACCTATCGCGACCTGGACGCCATGGCGAACCGCTTCGCCCATTGGGCCAAGAACCGGGGTCTGCGTCGCAGCGACACCATCGCCCTGATGATGACCAACCGGATCGAGTATCTGGCGGCGTGGATCGGCTTCTCCAAGGTCGGCATCGCCACGGCCCTGATCAACACCAATCTGAACGGACAGGGGCTGGCTCACTGCCTGGCCATCTCCAAGGCCTTCAACGTCGTCGCTGACGAGGATTGCTGGCGTCAGATCGAGGAGGCGCGGCCTCTGGTCGATCACAACCTGGCGCTCTGGGTTCTGGGCTTGACCGACGATTTGGAGACCAGCGACCGTCGCGGCCTGGACAAGCCCGTGCGCGGCGGGTCTTCGGTGCGGCCGTCCAAGTCGGCGCGCGAAGGCCTGACCAACCGCGACACCGCCCTTTATATCTACACCTCCGGCACGACCGGTCTGCCCAAGGCGGCGCGCATCCCGCATTCGCGCGCCCGGACCTATATGCGCGCCTTCGCCGGCGCCACGCGTTCGACGCCCGAAGACCGGATCTTCAACGTCCTGCCGCTGTATCACTCGACCGGCGGTCTGGTCGGGGTGGGCGCAGCGCTGTTGAACGGTGCGCGGTTGGTGATCCGCAAGAAGTTTTCGGCCAGCACCTTCTGGCCTGACGTGCGCTCGTCGGGCGCGACCATGTTCGTCTATATCGGCGAGCTGTGCCGCTATCTGGTCAACTGCCCGCCGCATGAGGACGAGACCAAGCACAAGCTGCGTCTGGCGTTCGGCAACGGCCTGCGCGCCGATGTCTGGCCCGACTTCCAGAGCCGGTTTAAGATCCCCGACATCCTGGAGTTCTACGGCTCGACCGAAGGCAATGTCTCGCTGTTCAACTTCGACGGCAAACAGGGCGCGATCGGTCGGGTGCCGAGCTTCCTGAAGTCGCAGATCAATATCCGCCTGGTCGAGTTCGACGTGGAGACCGAACAGCCGATCCGCGGCTCGGACGGTCTGTGTCGCCTGGCGCGCGTCGGCGAGGTCGGCGAAGCCATCGGCCTGATCGGCAACGACATCCGCCACGACTTCTCGGGCTATGCCGACAAGGCCGCCTCGCAGAAGAAGATCCTGACCGACGTGTTCAAGAAGGGCGACCGCTGGTTCCGCACCGGCGACCTGATGAAGCAGGACAAGGAAGGCTATTTCTACTTCGTCGATCGGATGGGCGACACCTTCCGCTGGAAGGGCGAGAACGTCTCGACCTCCGAGGTCGAACAGGTGCTGATGGACGCGCCGGGCGTGACCGAAGCCATCGTCTATGGCGTGCCTGTTCCGGCCCAGGACGGCAAGGCCGGCATGGCGGCCCTGGTGGTGGAAGGCAAGTTCGACGCCCAGGCCTTCTCCGACCATGTCGAGGCCAAGCTGCCCGCCTATGCCCAGCCGGTGTTCGTGCGGCTGATCAAATCGGCCGAGACGACCGGGACCTTCAAATACCGCAAGGCCGATCTGGTGGTCGACGGGTTCGATCCGTCCAAGACCGGCGCCGCCCTCTACATACGGGGCGGAGCTGCGGGCTATCAGAAGCTGACGGCGGCCGGACGCAACGCCATCCTGAAGGGCGAAACCCGTCTGTGACGACTGGGAAGGCGGCGTTCGCGAAACGCCGTCTTAATGATTAATGGCGATAGTCCCGACCTCTCGCGTCAGGATTGTTCGCCCCCATGTTCCAGATCATCGGCATCGTGCTGCTGTTCGGCCTCGTCTTCGGCAGCTACGCCATTTCGGGCGGCAAGTTCGAAGTGATCATGCACGCCGCGCCGCATGAGCTGATGGCCATCGGCGGGGCGGGCATCGCCGCCTTTCTGATCTCCAACTCCCTGCCGGTGATCAAGGGATCCATGGCGGGGCTGGGCAAGACCTTCGCCGGGCCGAAGTGGAAGAAGCAGGACTACAAGGACCTGCTGTCGCTGTTGTTCCAGCTGACCAAGACGATGAAGTCCAAGGGCGTGGTGGCGCTGGAAAGCCATATCGAAAAGCCCAAGGAATCAACAATCTTCCAGAAGTACCCCAAGGTGCTGAAGGACCATTTCGCCGTCGACTTCATCTGCGACACCCTGCGGATGATGACGATGAACCTGGAGGATCCGCACCAGGTCGAGGATGCGATGGAAAAGCAGCTCGAAAAGCATCACCACGAGCATCTGGAAAACGCCCACGCGCTTCAGAACCTGGCCGACGGCCTGCCTGCACTGGGCATCGTCGCGGCCGTGTTGGGGGTCATCAAGACCATGGGTTCGATCACCGAGCCGCCCGAGGTTCTAGGCGGTATGATCGGCGGCGCCCTGGTCGGCACATTCATGGGCGTGTTCCTGGCCTATGGTCTGGTCGGTCCGTTCGCGGCGCGCCTGACGGCGATCATCAACGAGGAAGCCGCCTACTATAAGATCATCCAGTCGGTGCTGGTCGCCCACCTGCACGGCAACGCCGCCCAGATCTCGGTCGAGATCGGCCGGGGCGACATCCCGTCGTCGGCGCAGCCGTCGTTCAGCGAGATGGAAGAGGCGCTGAACAGCATCACCGCCGACTGATCCCGACTTTCCTGATCTTAACTTGCCCTGCCGCGCGCGGCGGCCCTATCGTTTGCGCCAAGAGACGTTCCGGTCTCGCAAGCTTCGGAGACATCTTTATGCGTATCAAAGCCCTCGTCGCCGCATCCGCCGCGCTCCTGGTCCTGGCCGCCTGCAGCAAGGCCCCGGAAGAAAAGGCCGAAGCGCCGGCTACCGATGCGGTCGAGGCCGCCGGCAGCGCTGAAGAAGCCGCCCTGACGGTCGATCAGGCCGCCAAGGACGCCGAAGCGGCGGCCAATCAGGCCATTCAGGAAGACACCGCCGCCCAGGCCGCCACGACGATGCAGGGCGCCGACGCCTCAGCCGCCGCGCCCGCCCCCGTCGCGCCGGCCGAGCCTGCGCATGGTCCGGCGGCCGCCCACTAGGCCGCGTCGACACCAAAGCTTAAAGAGGCCGCTCCGACCGGGCGGCCTTTTTCATGTCGGCGACGAAGGTGCTAGAGCCGCGCGATGACGCCTGACGACGACGCCTCGCCCCTATTGACTTGGACCGAAGAGGGCGAGCCGCGCTCCGGCCGGTTCGGCGACGTCTATTTCTCGCGAGACGACGGCCTGGCCGAGACGCGGGCGGTGTTTCTGACGGGGTGCGGCCTGCCGGACGCCTGGATGGGGCGGGATCATTTCACGGTGGCTGAGCTGGGGTTCGGCACGGGGCTGAACATCGCCGCCCTGCTGGACCTTTGGCGACGAACGCGGCCCGAGGGCGGGCGGCTGCACATCTTCTCTGTCGAGGGGTTTCCGCTGACGGCGGCGGAAGCGGTGCGGGCGCTGGGCGCCTGGCCCGAACTGACGGAGGCGACCGAGGCCTTGATCGCAAGCTGGCCGGCCGCAACGCCGGGCTTTCACCGGGTGGACCTGCCGGGCTTCGACGCCGTGCTGGACCTGGCGGTTGGCGATGCCGCCTGGGCGCTGGAGCAGTGGTCGGGATCGGCGGACGCCTGGTTCCTGGACGGTTTTTCGCCTGCGCTGAACCCGGGCATGTGGTCGCCCGAAGTGATGGCCTTGATTGCCGAGCGCTCGGCGCCGGGCGCGCGCCTGGCCACCTTCACTGTCGCCGGGGCTGTGCGGCGGAGCCTGGCCGAGCAGGGTTTCGTCGTCGAGAAGCGCCCCGGTCATGGCCGCAAGCGCGAGCGGCTTGAGGCCCATCTACCCTCGGCTTTCGAACCGTCGCCGCCGCCCCGCGTCGCCGTGATCGGCGCGGGCGTCGCCGGCGCGTCGGTGGCTCGTGCGCTGTACGCGCAGGGCGTCCGGGCGATGGTGTTCGAGGGTGAGCACCCCGGCGCGGGCGGATCTGGCTTTCCGGCGGCCCTGGTCACGCCGCGTCTGGACGCCGGCGACCACGGCATCGCCGCCCTGCACGCCCAGGCGCTGGAGCGGGCGCGGCATCTGTATGCCGCGATCCCGGACGCCGTAACGGGCCACGGCGTGCTGCAACTGCCCCAGGTGCCGCGGGATGCGGCCCGGTTCGAAAAGATCGCTCGCCAGCCGATCTGGAATGCTGATGACATGGCTGTGCTGGACGAAGGGGCGGCGTCAATCGTGGCCGGCGAAGCAACGGGGCAAGGCGGTCTGCTGATGAAGGGCGCATTCGCGGTGCGCCCTGCGGCGGTGCTCTCGACCTGGCTTTCGGACGCGGAGGTGCGCTCTGAGCGCGTGATGCGGCTGGAGCGCGCCGACGGCTGCTGGCGCTTGATTGGCGAAGCCGACGTCGTGCTGGGCGAGGTCGATGCGGTGGTTCTCGCCGCCGGCTGGGGATCGGCCGCTCTGCTGGACGGGTTCGACCAGACGCCGCGCCTTTCGCCCGTGCGGGGCCAGGCGGACTGGATCGACGGGGACGTGACCATCCACCCCATGGCCTGGGGCGGCTATGCGGTTCCGACGGGCCAAGGCGTGCTGTTCGGCGCGACCCATGATCGGGGCGACACCGACGCGGCGGCGCGCGAGGACGACAGCGCGCGAAATCTGGCGACCTTGGAAGCGCGCCTGCCGGTATTGGCCGAGCGCATCGCGGCGGCCGGGCCTGTTCAGCATCGGGCGGCAGTCCGCGCCACGACGCCGGATCGCCTGCCTTTGGCCGGCGCTCTCGATGAGGGCCTCTATGTGCTCGGCGGTCTGGGGTCGCGCGGCTTTTGCGTCGCGCCCTTGCTGGGCGAGCATGTCGCCGCCGTCATCCTTGGTCAGCCCTCGCCCCTGCCGCGCGATCTGGCGGCGCGCGTGTCGCCCCGGCGGCCTGCGGTCCTGACGGAAGCCCTTGCATCGTTCTCGCCGACGCGCGCAGGATGAAGCGGGGGCTTGTTCAGGAGTTGAATATGCATCGTCTCATCCTGTCGTCGGCGGCCCTCCTCGCCTTGTCGGCCTGTGCGCCATCTCCGGGTATGGCGACGGCCAGCCGCGCCGACGCCGGCCAGTGCTTCCGGCCCAATCTGGTGCGCAACTTCATCGCGCCGAACGACCAGACCCTGTACGTCCGCACGGCGGACGCCGGGGTATTCCAGATCGAAACCCCCTTCTGTCGCGACATGACCCGCGCCCTGTCGATCGCGCTGGAACCTGTCGCCGGATCCAGCCGGCTGTGTCCCGGCGATCAGGCCGCCTTGCTCAGCCCGGCGACGGGGCCTCAACCGTGCCGCGTGCGCATCGCCAGGAAGCTGACGACCGCAGAGATCGAGGCCCTGCCGTCTCGCGATCGGCCCTGATCGAAAACGCTTTCGAAGCCTCCGGGAGAGATTGAATTCTCGCTCGCGCGGGTATGAAATGATCGTCTTGCCTGGGGAGGGAAGAGGATGATCAGAACCATCGGCGTGGCGGCGATCCTGGCGACGGCGGCGATCGCATCGCCATCGGCGGCCGAAAGCTGGGCCGTTTTTTCGCGCAGCGATTCTACCGTTTATCTCGTAGATACCGATGCGCTGACGCCGGTGGACGGCGTGGCGACGACGCGGATGGCGCGGGTGCCCGCGCGCGGCGAGGCGATCAGTCTCAACCATGAGACCGAAGAGGTCATGGTGCGCTGTTCGGACGGCCAGTCGCGTTCCGGGGCGACAGTCACCTACGGCGCGGATGGCGTGGAGACCGACCGCTATTCCGAGGACACGCCGTGGGAGGCGACGACGAGCACCAGCATCTACGGCGCGATCAAGCACTTCGCCTGCGAGGACATGCGGCCTCAGACGGCGGCCTTTCCGACTATCCAGGCCTTCATCGCCGGCGGACGCGGTCAGTAGACCCGCAAGTGCGGTAAGATCGTCCGGATGCGACAGGGCGGGCGAGACTATGTCAAAGCCTCGTTCATGTCTTGCAGGAGACGCCTGAGCGCGGCGATCTGTTCGGACGTGACCGGGAGTTGGTGGACGACTTCGCGTCGAACGCGCAGGAGGTCGTGACGCAGCCCGTTCCCCTTCGCTGTCGTTTCCACCCAGACCCGTCGCTCATCGCGTTCGTCGCGTTTGCGCGTGACGAGCCCGGCCGCCTCCATGCGCTTGACCAGCGGCGTCAGTGATCCCGTCTCCATCGAGATGCGGTCGCCGAGGTCGCCCATCGTCATTGGGCCGTCGAACTCCCACAGCGCGATGAGAACCAGATACTGGGGATGGGTGAGGCCAAGCGGGGTCAGAAGCCTGCGGTAAAGCCGCGTGATGAGGCTACTGCTGGTTTGCAGGGCAAGGCAGAGCTGCTGATCGACATGCAGTTCGGCAAGATCGTCCGGTGCGATCGGCTGTTGCGACGAGGTCATTGGCCCAATCCCAGCGAGAAAGACACAGACGCTAACATCATAAACGATAAATAAATCGTGCTTGATATAATCAATATTAAGTTTTCGGAGCGAAGAGGGCGCTCGGTCTCATCCCTCGAGCCGACAGGAGAAGATGATGTTCGGCCTTGGTTTCAAGACACGCAGAGCGCAGCAGGCGGTAGAGGCGGAAATCCATAGTCTCGTGGCCGCGGTGGATCGGTCTCAGGCGGTGATCCAGTTCGACCTGGATGGGACGGTGCGCGAGGCGAATGCGAACTTCCTGTCGGTCATCGGCTATGAGCTCGGCGAGATCGTGGGGCGGCATCACCGTATGTTCGTCGATCCGTCGGAGGCGCAGAGCCCTGCCTATGCCGAGTTCTGGCGTCGGTTGAACGCCGGCGAGTTCGTCGCCGACAAGTTCGTGCGCTACGGCAAGGGCGGCAAGCGCGTCGTGATCGAGGCGAGCTACAATCCGATCCTCGACAAGGACGGCCGCCCCTACAAGGTGGTCAAGTTCGCCATGGACGTGACTGCGGTGGAGCAGGAGCGCGAGCGCCGCGCCGAGATCGAGCGCGAGGCCGCCCAGGTCCAGGCCGCGGTCGTCGCGGGCACGGCCAAGGGCCTGTCGGCCATGGCGGCGGGCGACCTGTCCTATCGCATCCAGGATGAGTTCCCCGGCGACTACGCCGTCCTGCGCGCCAACTTCAACCAGGCCATGGGCGCTCTGGACGAGGCGGTCGGGGTGATCGGAACGAACGCCGGATCGATGCAGTCGGGCGCACAGGAGATCAGCAGCGCCGCCGAGGACCTGTCGCGCCGCACCGAACAACAGGCCGCCAGCCTGGAGGAAACCGCCGCCGCGCTGGACCAGATCACCGCGACCGTGCGCAAGACCGCCGAGAACGCCCAGGCGGCGGACGGGGTCGTCACCCAAGGACGCAGCCAGGCCGAAACCGGCGGCGTGGTCGTGCAGAAGGCCGTCGCCGCCATGGGCGAGATCGAGCGTTCGTCGGATCAGATCAGCCAGATCATCGGCGTCATCGACGAGATCGCCTTCCAAACGAATCTTCTGGCCCTGAACGCCGGGGTCGAGGCCGCGCGCGCCGGCGAGGCCGGTCGCGGCTTCGCCGTCGTCGCCTCGGAAGTGCGCGCCCTGGCCCAGCGTTCGGCGGACTCGGCCAAGGAGATCAAGACGCTCATCTCGGCCAGCTCCAGCCAGGTCAAGGACGGGGTGGTTCTGGTCCGCCAGTCGGGCGAGGCCCTGGCGGGCATTGCGGGCCGGATCGAGGAGATCACCACCCTGATGAGCGAGATCCGCGCCTCGACCCAGGAACAGGCGGTGGGTCTGGCCGAGGTCAACACCGCCGTGAACCAGATGGATCAGGTCACCCAGCAGAACGCGGCCATGGTCGAACAGTCGACCGCCGCCAGTCTGAGCCTGAGCCGCGAGGCCGCCGAATTGGCCGAACTGGTCGGCCGCTTCGAGACCAGCCAGGTCGCCGCCAAGGCCCCCACACCGATCCATCAGCCCGCCGTCCAGCAGATGAAGGCGCGCGTCGAAAGCTTCGCCCGCGCCCACGCCGCCCCCGCCCGCGCCCGCATGGCCGCAGGCGGCGGACAGGCCGCCATCGCCGCCGTCCAATCCGACTGGGAGGAGTTCTGATGACGACGAGCGTCCGCGTCGTCGTCGCCGTCAGACGTCGACGGCGGCGTCCAGGGCGTTGTCCTGGATGAACTCGCGGCGGGGTTCGACCACGTCGCCCATCAGTTTGGCGAACAGGTCGTTGGCGTCTTCCTCGTGCTCGACCGAGACCTGCAGCAGGGTACGAGCGTTGACGTCCAGCGTCGTCTCCCACAACTGCTCGGGGTTCATCTCGCCCAGGCCCTTGTAGCGCTGGATCGACAGGCCCTTCTTGCCGGCGTCCAGCACGGCGGTCAGCAGGTCCAGCGGACCGCGAATGGTCGTGGACTTGTCCTTGCGGCGGTAGGTGGCGGGGGCGACGAAGACGCCGTCGAAAGCGGCTGCGCGTTCGGCCAGACGACGGGCGTCCAGCGAGCGGATCAGGGTCTCCTCCAGCACGATGGTCTCCTGTACCGCGCGACGGGTGCGGGTGAAGACCACGGCGCCCTGTTCGCCCGGCGCGCCCGTCCACTCGCCATCGCCCTCTTCGGCGTAGAGGTTGAGGCGCACGGCGGCGGCGGCCGAGGCGGTCGCCATGTCCGAATGCTCGGCGAACAGACCGGCGAGCGCCGCCTGTTCGATGGCGAAGGCGGGGGCGCGCTGGCTGAGGCGATCGACGCTGGCGCTGAAGGCCTTGGCCTCGCGCACCAGGGATTGCAGGTCCAGACCCAGTCGACGCTCGCCGGTGGACAGATCCAGCTCGGCCTCCGACGAACCTTCCTCGATCAGATAGGCGTCCATCTCGGCCTGATCCTTCAGGTAGCGCGACTGCTTGCCCTTGGAGACCTTATAGAGGGGCGGCTGGGCGATATAGACGTGGCCGCGCGTGATCAGCTCGGGCATCTGACGATAGAAGAAGGTCAGCAGCAGGGTGCGGATGTGGGCGCCGTCGACGTCGGCGTCCGCCATAAGGATGATCTTGTGATATCGCAGCTTGTCGGCGTTGAAATCGTCGCGGCCGATGCCGGTGCCCAGCGCCAGGATCAGCGTGCCGATCAGGTCCGACGACAGCATCCGGTCAAAGCGCGCGCGCTCGACGTTCAGGATCTTGCCGCGGAGGGGCAGGACGGCCTGGTTCTCGCGGTTGCGCGCCTGTTTGGCCGAGCCGCCGGCGGAATCGCCCTCGACGATGAACAGTTCGGACTTGGCGGGATCGCGTTCCTGGCAGTCGGCCAGCTTGCCCGGCAGGCTCGAGATTTCCAGCGCGGACTTGCGCCGCGTCAGGTCGCGGGCCTTGCGGGCGGCCTCACGCGCCGACGCCGCCTCGATGATCTTGGCCACGATCTGCTTGGCCTCGACGGGGTGTTCCTCAAACCAGGTCGCCAGGCCTTCCGAACACAGGCTTTCGACGGCCGGACGCACTTCGGAGGAGACCAGCTTGTCCTTGGTCTGCGAGCTGAACTTGGGATCCGGCACCTTGACCGACAGGACGCAGGTCAGACCCTCGCGCGCATCCTCGCCGGTGACGGAGACCTTCTCCTTCTTGCCGGCGCCCGAGCTCTCGATATAGCCGCCCATGACGCGCGTCAGACTGGCGCGGAAGGCCGACAGGTGGGTGCCTCCATCCCGCTGGGGGATGTTGTTGGTGAAGCACAGCATGGTCTCGTGGTAGCTGTCGTTCCACCACAGGGCGAGATCCAGTTCGATCCCTTCCTTCTTGCCGCGAATGACGATGACGTCCTTCAGGATCGGCGTCTTGGACTTGTCGAGGTGGCGCACGAAGGCTTCGACCCCGCCCTCGTAGTGCAGGATCATCTCGACCGGCTCGGCGTGGCGCTGGTCGGCCAGCTTGATGACCACGCCCGAGTTCAGGAAGGCCAATTCGCGCAGACGGTGTTCCAGCGTCTTCAGGTCGAAATCGATGTGGCTGAAGGTCGTGACGGACGGGAAGAAGGTGACCTCGGTCCCGCTCAGCGGCTTGCCGGTGTCCTGGCGAATGGGGGCGTCGCCGGTGACTTCCAGCGACTTGACCGTGTCGCCGCGCTCGAAGCGCATCTGGTGCGCCTTGCCGTCGCGATAGATTTTCAGCTCCAGCCAGTCGGACAGGGCGTTGACCACGGACACGCCCACACCGTGCAGACCGCCGGACACCTTGTAGGAATTCTGGTCGAACTTACCGCCGGCGTGCAGCTGGGTCATGATGACCTCGGCCGCCGAGACGCCTTCGCCTTCGTGGATGCCTGTGGGAATGCCGCGGCCGTTGTCGGTCACGGTGACCGAGCCATCGCTGTTCAGGATGACCTGGACCAGGTCGGCGTGGCCGGCCAAGGCCTCGTCGATGGCGTTATCGACCACCTCATAGACCATGTGGTGCAGGCCCGAGCCGTCGTCGGTGTCGCCGATATACATGCCGGGGCGTTTGCGCACGGCGTCCAGGCCTTTGAGAACCTTGATGGAATCGGCGCCGTATTCGGGCAGGTCGGCAATCGGATCGGTCATGAAGTCATTGGCTCTGAAGTCCCGACCGGGACGGGGATGGAGCGCCGGACCCGGCGCTCGAATCGACGGCGGGATCGCACCGCGCCGAAGCCCTCAACATATAGGAAATTCCGGCGAAAAAGCGAGGAATTCCGCGATTAGAGCCTAGTCGGTTTCCAGCGCGCCGCCGGCCACGCGGACGAACTGGGCGCGGCCTTCCAGACCGGCGAACAGGTCGCGTTCGGTCCCGGTCATGAAGGCCTGCAGATCCAGCGCCGTGATCTCGTCGAATAGGGCCGTGCGGCGTGCCTCGTCGAGGTGGGCGGGGGCTTCGTCCAGCAGCAGGATCGGGCGCGCAGCATGATCTGAAAGCCGCGCGATCTGAGCCAAAATTAGGTTCAGGACCAAGGCCTTCTGCTCACCCGAAGAGCCCTCGGCCGCAGGGCGCTGTTTCTCGCGGTGAAGCGCGGTCAGGTCGGTGCGATGCGGCCCGAACAGCGAGCGGCCGGCGGCGCCGTCGCGGGCGCGGGCCTTGGCCAGGCCCTCGCGGATGGCGGCGGCGATCTCGTCCTCCTCGGCGCCCGCTTCGGCCATCTGTTCGGCGGCGCCGTCCAGACCCAGGTCGGCCTGGGGGAAGGGACGATCGCTGCGGGCGTCGATGGCGGCCTGAAGCGCGTGCAGGGCGGCGACGCGGGCGAGGGCGGCGCGGGCTCCGGCCTCGCCCAGCCGAAGCTCCAGCGCGTCCAGCCAGACGAGGTCGGCTTCACGCCCGTCTTGAGCGTCGTTCAGCAGGCGCAGACGCTCGCGCAGCGCCTTTTCGTAGGCGGAGACGCTGGCGGCGTGATCGGGATCGGCGGCGAAGACCAGTCGGTCGAAGAACTTCAACCGCTCGGCGCGCGCGTCCGAGAACAGCCGGTCCTGTTCCGGCGTCGCCCAGACGGGACGCAGATAGTCGAGCAGTCGCCCGGGCTGGGCCGTCTCGCCGTCGATCCGCACGATGCGCCGCGCCGCGCCCGCCGTCTGAACGCCAGTGCCCAGCCGCGTCTCGTCGTCCAGTTCGACCATGACCGCCCAGGCGCGTCCTGTCGCCTCGCCCGGCTCGCGCCGGCCCATCTCGGCGGCGGTGGCGCCGCGCAGCCCCTTGCCGGGGGTCAGAAGGCTGATCGCCTCCAGAAGATTGGTCTTGCCCGCCCCGTTTGGGCCGTGAAGCACCACAGGCCCGGAGGTCATTTCCAGCCGCGCCCCTGCATAGGAGCGGAAGTCGGTGAGGGTGAGGGAGGTGATCACGCTCGCTCTCTAACGCGCGTGAGGCAGGATTACACCCGAAGCGGCATCAGCACATACTGGACCCCGGGATCGCCCGGATCGAGCACCAGGGTCGGGGAGGCGGGGTCGGCGAAGCGGAAGGCGGCGTTTTCGCCCGTGATCTGGCCGGCGACGTCCAGCAGGTAGCGGGCGTTGAAGCCGATCTCAAACGGTTCGTCGGAATAGCCGATCTCGACCTCTTCCTCGGCCTGGCCGGCTTCCATGTTGCGCACGGTCAGCTTCACCCGGTCGTTGTCGAACGCCAGTTTCACCGAACGGCTCTTCTCGGCCGAGATGGTGGCGACGCGGTCGACGGCCTTGGCGAACAGGGCGTTGTCGATGTCGGCCTGTTTGTCGTTGCCGCGCGGGATGACGCGCAGATAGTCGGGGAAGGCGCCGTCGATGACCTTGGAGGTCAGGGACGCCTCGCCCATCTGGAAGCGGATCTTCTGGGCCGAGACGGTGACCTCTACGGGTGCGCCGGCGTCGTCCAACAGGCGACGGACCTGATCCACCGTCTTGCGCGGCACGATCACGCCGGGGCCGCCGGCCGCGCCCTCGGGCGCCGGGGTCTCGGCCAGGGCCAGGCGGTGGCCGTCGGTGGCGACGGCGCGCAACAGAGGAATGCCGGCCTCGGCGACCGTGTGCAGATACAGGCCGTTCAGATAGTAGCGCGTTTCCTCGGTCGAGACCGCAAACCGCGTCTTGTCGATCAGGCGGGCCAGATCCTCCTTGGGCAGGACATAGGAGGCGCCGGCGCTGTCGGTGGACATGACGGGGAAGTCGCCCGCCGGCAGGACCGGCAGGTTGAAGCGCGACCGGCCGGCCGAGACGACCAGGCGGGGATCGTCGCCCGAATAGAGCAGCGAGACCTCGGCGCCTTCCGGCAGCTTGCGCACGATCTCGTACAGGGTGTGGGCGGGGGCCGTGATCTGGCCCTCGACCTGAACTTGGGCCTCGGCCTCGTCCACCATCTCCATGTCCAGATCGGTGGCGGCGAAGGCCAGCCGGTCGCGGCCCGCGCTCAGCAGGACGTTGGACAGGATCGGAATGGTGTTTCGACGTTCGACGACGCTCTGCACGTGGCCCAGGGCCTTCAGGAGCGCGGATCGTTCGATGGTCAGCTGCATGTCGTCTCGCCCGGCGCGGCCGACTCGCAAGGCGGCTGCGGTTAAGTGACCTGGGACACTAGCGGATTGGGCGCGGGCTGCAAGGAAGTGGCGCGTGGTTAGTGGCGAGTGGCGAGTGGATATTGGGGGCAACTCGGTAGGAGGAGACAGTTTCTCCTCACTCGTCACTCGCCACGCGTCACTCGCCGCTCGAAATCAGCCCCGCAGCTTGCGCGTCAGGGCCTCGACGTCGCGGGCGATCTGATCGTCCTGCGGCATCAGCTCCTCGATCTTGCGCACGCCGTGCAGGACCGTGGTGTGGTCGCGCCCGCCGAAACGGCGACCGATGTCGGGGTAGGAGCGGGTCGTGTGCTGCTTGCACAGATACATGGCGATCTGGCGCGGGCGGGCGACCGAACGGGTGCGGCGTTCGCTGAGCAGGTCGGCCTGTTTCATGTTGAAGTGGTCGGCGACCGTCTTCTGAATCTCGTCCACGGTGATGCGGCGCTCGGGCCCGCCGCGCATGGCCATGCCCAGCAAGGTCGAGGCTTCGTCGACCGACACCGACGACAGGCGCGCGCCCGCAGCGGCGGCCAGGGTATTCACGGCGCCCTCGAGCTCGCGCATCGAGCCGGGGGTGCGGTCCACCAGCTGGGCCAGGACCTCAGGGTTGGCCTCGCCCTGGACGACGCCCAGAGCCGACAGCGCCTTCAGACGGTTCTGGGCCACGGCGATCTTCAGCTCGCGGTCGCCTGCCTCGACCGGGCAGGTCAGGCCGGCGGCGAGGTGGCTGCGCAGGCGCGGCTCGACCTCGGTCAGGGCCATGGGCGCACGGTCGGCCGAGAAGACGATGCGTTTGCCGTCCTCGATCAGGGCGGTCAGGGTCGAGAGCAGTTCTTCCTGGGTCGACGTCTTGCCGCCCACGAACTGGACGTCGTCCAGCAGCAGCATGTCGGCCGAGCGCAGGCTTTCCTTGAAGACGGCGGTCGAGCGGTCCTGCATCGCCTTGACGAAGGTCGACAGGAAGCGTTCGGCGGTCAGATAGACCACCTTGGCCTCGGGCCGCAGACGCTGGGCCTCCCAGGCGATGGCGTTCAGCAGGTGGGTCTTGCCGTAGCCGTAGGGGCCGCAGAAGAAGACGGGGTTGAAGTGACCGTCGGCCCAGCTGGCCACCTGTTTGGCGATGGCCAGGGCGAAGGCGTTGCCCTGACCCTCGACGAAGCTGTCGAACGTCAGGCGATCCTGCAGACCGGCGGCGCGCACGGCGCGAGCGCCGTCAGCGCTGATGGGGGCGGCAGGCGCCATCTGCGGCGAGGCGGCGAAGGCGGCCAGGCGCGGGGCGGCGTCCACCACAGTGCCCGGCATCACGGCCGAGGCCGGCGGGGCCGAACCCACTTCGGCGCGGCAACGCACCTCGAGGCGGCGCGACAGGCCGTCCAGGCCCAGCCACAGCTCGTTCATGCGACGCAGGGCGTTCTTGCGCACCCAGTCGCGGGCATAGGCGGTCGGGGTGACCAGGATCAGATGGCCGGCGTTGTCCAGGCGGACGGCCGACGGAGCGATATAGGAGGAGAAGGGGCCATCGCCGATTTCAGCGCGCAGGCGCACGGAGGCCTCGCTCCAGATGCGGTCCGGATCCGTCAGTCCCGACGTCTTCGTTCCGCCTGCCATCGCCGTTGCGCCCCCAACCATCTTTGCCCGCCCACCTTAGAAGAACCATTCCGACCTTCCGCGCTTCAGGGCGATGGTTCAGGGACGACTTCTCCTGCGCCGAAAAGCTAGGCTTTTCGGACGGGGTCTAACCTCTGAACAGACATCTCCCGCCGACGCGAAACCTAAGCTCCGCGCCGTCTTCATCCGTGCTGGGATGGAAGTGCGTTAGAGGCCAAAACTTACGCCGAGAGCCGGGTGGGTCAACGCTGATTCGTTGGTCGATTCGCAGTTAAATTGTTTGACTCCGCCAAACCCTGACGCCGCTTGGAATTTCGGAGAGATCGAGGCTCGTCGATCGTAGTTTTAAATTTTGACAGTTAGCGCCGCAACGCAAAACGGCGAAGGAGCTTGCGCGCCTTCGCCGTTGATCTTGCTTGATAATCCCACAACGAAACAGCGACAGCTGCTCCGTTTGCTGTTGGATTAATTTTGGCTCAGGCGGCCGACAGCTTCTTCAGCTGGGCGGCCAGGCGCGAGACTTTGCGCGAGCCGGTGTTCTTGTGAACGACGCCCTTGGAGACGGCGCGCATCAGCTCGGACTGAGCCTCGATGAAGGCGGTCTTGGCGACGGCGGCGTCGCCGCCGGCCAGAGCTTCCTGGAACTTGCGCAGATAGGTGCGGACGCGCGAACGGCGCGCCTTGTTCACTTCGGTACGCGCTTCGATCTTGCGGATCGCCTTGCGGGCGCCGGGGTTGTTGGCCATGTCAAACCTTCGAACGGAAAACGCCGCGGAGCACACGTCCACGGCGCGGAAATCTCAAGAGGGCGGGCCTATAGCCGAAAGCCCGGAGGCGGTCAACGCGGAGTCTTCATCGCTGGACTCCGAGGTTGGGCCAAGACTGCTGTTTGCGCGCGCCTTGCGCGCCGCCTTCAGAATGCAACCCAACAGTCTTTAACGCGCTGTGGCGCGCTTTCCGTCGCAGGTTTTTGCTTTCTGTTGAGAGCGCGCAACGCTTTCACTTTGTTCATGAATTGTGTCGTCTTGCGGCCATGTTTGTCCCGTCCTGACAAGGTCTGAAATCATCTCCCGGATCGTCGTTCCATGACCCAGACCGCGCTTTTCCTGCTTGCGCTGGCCCCCGCCGCCGGTGTCGTCCAGCCTGTCCAGGCCCAAACCACCGAGGCCGAACCCGTAGAAGCTCAGGCGCAGTTCCAGCAGGAGGAGCCGACGGTCGTTCTGCCGGACGTGGAGGTGACGGCGGCGCGGCGCGGGGTGGCCCTGGGCGGGCAGGAACCGATCGTCTCTTATGACTCCGCCCAGATTCAGGCGTTCGGCGCGACCAACATCGGCGAACTGATTACCCTGCTGGAGGCCCAGACCCGCAGCGCGCGCGGCGGGTCTCCGGTCTTCCTGGTCAACGGGCGGCGTATCTCGGGCTTCCGCGAAATCCGCGGCATTCCGCCCGAGGCCATCGAGCGGTTCGACGTCCTGCCGGAAGAGACCGCATTGTCCTATGGCTACAGCGCCAATCAGCGGGTGGTGAACATCGTGCTGAAGGCGGACTTCAAGTCCCTGACCGCCTCGGTCAACGTCAGCCGGCCCGAGCAGGGCGGTCGCACGACCACCGCCAGCGAGAACAACGTCCTGCGCATCGCCGGCTCGGACCGCTGGTCAGTCGATATCAACGGCACGACCTCCAACACCCTGTTCGAGACCGAGCGCGACATCGATCGCAGCGCGACGACGGGCGGCGACAGCGAACTGGCCAACGCCTATCGCACCCTGCTGCCCAAGACGGACGAGCTGTCGGTGTCGGGAACCTACAAGCACGACCTGAACGACAAGGTTGGCATGACGCTGAGCGGCAGCGTGGAGGACTCCAACAGCTACAGCTATCAGGGCCTGCCCAATGTTCAGCTGACTGTGCCGGGGACCAATCCGTTCTCGCCGACCGGCCAGGAAATCAATCTGTTCAGCTATCTGGACCTGCCCGGGGCTCTGACGCGCAAGACCGATACGCGCACCGCCGAACTGGGCACCGTGTTCGACGGCTATGTGGGTGACTGGCGCTGGACGGCGACGGGGGAATACAGCCGTGTCGAGACCGACACCACGACGGGACGCGGCGTCGATGCGGATGCGCTGCAGGATCTGATCGCGGGCGATCTGACCGTTAATCCGTTCGGCGACCTGACCGACCGGGCCATCGTCAATCCGCGCGACACCGCCAACTCCGTGGCCCAGACGGCGACGGCGGAGCTGGTGCTGAACGGGCGTCCTTATGAACTGCCGGCCGGCGACATCACCTCGACCTTCAAGGTCGGGGCCGGTTATCAATCGCTGGATTCCGAGAGCCTGCGGTTCTCCGAGAGCCTGGGTTCAAGTGTCGCCGTGGATCGCTCGCAGTCGCGCAACTCGGGCAGCGTCCAGGCCAACTTCGATCTGCCGATCTCCAACGTCGAGCGCGGCGTCCTGCCCAAGATCGGCGATCTGTCGGCCAATCTGAATCTGGCCTATCAGGAGCTGTCCGACTTCGGCGGCGTGTCCTCGGTCGGGGCCGGGCTGAACTGGTCGCCGGTCGAGCGGCTGTCCTTCTCCGCCAACTATTCCGATGAGGGCAAGGCCCCGACGGTCCAGCAGCTGAACGACCCGACAGTATCGACGCCGAATACGCCGGTCTTCGACTTCCGCACCGGCCAGACCGTCGAGATCAACCGGATTACCGGCGGCGATCCCAATTTGCAGGCCGAGGATCGGCGCATCCTGAAGCTGGGCATTAACTGGCAGCCGGTGTCGGACAAGGATTTCCGCCTGAACCTGGCCTACACCCGCACCGAGGCGGACAACGAAATCTCCAGCTTCCCGGCCATCACGCCCGACCTTGAGGCGGCGCTGCCGGATCGGTTCGTTCGCGATGCGGACGGCAATCTGGTGTCCATCGACGCCCGTCCGTTGAACTTCTTCAAGCGCGAGCAGCAGGACGTTCAATGGGGCTTCAACTTCTCGCGCCCTTTCGGCAAGCCGAACCCCGCAGCGGCGGGCGGTCGTGGGCCGGGCGGACGCGGCGGTCCGGGCGGCGGCGGCATGATGATGATGGGCGGACCGGGCGGCCCTGGCGGCCCCGGCGGCGGCGGGCGGATGCGCGGCGGGCGTGGATCGGGAATGCAGCCTGGCCAAGGGATCTTCAACCTGTCGCTGACCCACACCTGGCGTGTCCAGGACGAGGTCACCATTCGCGACGGTCTGGCGCCGCTGGATCTTCTGGACGGCGATTCCATCTCCGGCTCGGGCGGTCAGTCGCGCCATGAGGTCCAGCTTCAAACCGGCCTTTCCAGAAACGGCGTGGGCGCCTTCGTCAACGCCAACTGGCGCTCGGGCACGACGGTCAATGGCGACGCGCTAGGTTCGCCCGATCTGGACTTCTCGGGCCGGACAACCGTCAATCTGTTCGCCTTCGCCGACCTGACCCAACGCACCTCATGGGTCGAGCGCTTCCCGTTCCTGAAGGGCACGCGGATCGGCTTCGGCGTTCAGAATATCTTCGACGACCGCGTCTCGGTGACCAGCAGCGACGGTCAGACGCCGGTCAACTATCAGCGCGACTATCTGGACCCGCAGGGGCGCGTCTTCCGCATCAATCTGCGCAAGATCCTCTTCTAAAGGATCAGGGCCAGACGGTCGCCAGGGCGATCATCACGACGGCGGCGGCGAGCGCCAGGGGAAAGAAAAGACGGTCGGACATCGATCCGACCGTTACCCCGGCGTGCGCGGCGCGACAAGCGATGGCGAGGCCCGCGAGCCTTGACCCACTTCGGAGGGCGTCCTAACCCCGAATGACCGTATTCCGAAGGACCGACCGAATGCCGCGCCTGATCCTGCTTCGCCACGGCCAGAGCCAGTGGAACCTCGAGAACCGCTTTACCGGCTGGGTCGACGTCGATCTGACGGCGGAGGGCGAGGCCCAGGCGCGTCGAGGCGGTGAACTGATCGCCGAGGCCGGGTTCAAGCCGGCGGTGATGTTCACCTCGGTCCTGACGCGCGCCCAGCGCACCGGCGCCCTGGCGTTGCAGGCGGCCGGCCTGACCGATGTGCCGGTGATCGAGGACTGGCGGCTGAACGAGCGCCACTACGGCGGTCTAACGGGACTGAACAAGGCCGAGACGGCCCAGAAACACGGCGAAGACCAGGTCAAGATCTGGCGCCGCAGCTATGATGTGCCGCCACCCCCGCTGGCGCCCGGCGGCGAGTTCGATTTCAACGCCGACCCGCGCTACGCCGGCAAGGCGATTCCCGACACCGAAAGCCTGAAGACCACGCTGGATCGGGTGAAGCCCTATTGGGACGCCGAGATCGCGCCGCGCCTGAAGGCGGGAGAGGACGTGCTGATCGCCGCCCACGGCAACTCCCTGCGCGCCATCGTCAAACTGCTGTTCGGCGTGCCGGACGATCAGATCGTCGGCGTTGAAATCCCGACCGGCAATCCGCTGGAGATCGATCTGGACGGGGATCTGAAGCCCACCGCCGCCCGCTACCTCGACGCCGCTCGCGCCGAGACATTGCCGACCGCATCATGAGCTGGAGCGAAGCCGACCAGGCCTTCATGGCCCAGGCGATCGCCCTGGCGACCGGCCGGATGGGCGAGACCTGGCCCAATCCGGCGGTCGGCTGCGTCATCGTCAAGGACGGCCGGGTCATCGCCCAGGCCGCCACCGCGCCGGGCGGTCGTCCCCATGCCGAGGAGCAGGCCGTGCCCGCCGCTGGCGCGGATGTCGTCGGTTCGACCGTCTATGTCACGCTGGAGCCCTGCGGCGCCCGGTCGTCGGGCCGCAAGTCCTGCGCCCACTTCCTGACGGAGGCGGGCGTGGCGCGGGTGGTGATCGCCTGTATGGACCCGTCGCCGTTTGCGGCCGGGCGCGGCACGGAGCGGCTACGCGCGCAAGGGCTGACCGTGGAAACGGGCCTGATGTGCGAAGAGGGCGCGGCCCTGTGCGAAGGCTTCCTGCATCGGCTGGAAACCGGCCGCCCGATGGTGCGCATTAGCGAGGACGGCGCCGGCTTCGATGGCCGGTTCGTCGCCTCGCCCAAGGCCGATCTGGTCACCGAGCTGAAGCGGCTCGGCGAAGCCGGTTATACGCGCCTGTGGACCGGGCCGGGCGAGCTGGCCGAGGCGCTTCAGGCCCAGGGGCTGCTGACCGTCTGAGGCGGCTTCGCCGTTCAAAGGTTTCTTAAGTCAGGGCGCGTAATGTGCCCTGATGGCCCTCGCCGCTGAACCCCTCGTTAGAAAGCGCCTGACGCAGGCGGAGCTGGACGTCATCTGCGCCCGGCACGATCGGCTGTTCCAGGCCCGACCCGGCGGCGCCCGCGCCGTCATCGCCTGGATGGACCTGTCGGGCCTCAGCCTGAAGGGCCGCAATCTGGCCGACGCCGATTTCGCCGCCGCCTGTCTGGAAGGCTGCGATCTGACCGGGGCCAAGCTGGATAACGCCAACTTCTTCGGCGCGGACATGCAGGACGCGATCCTGGCCGAGGCCAGCCTGCGCCGTTCCGACCTGCGCGGCGCCTGTCTGCGTGGGGCGGACCTGTCGGGGGCCGATCTGTTCGAGGCGGATCTGCGCGAGGGCACCATTGCGGCCGCCGACGCCAGATTGGGCTTCAAGGTCATCGAACCCCGCCACCGCGACGAGACCGAGGCCAGCGGCGCCTGCCTGGCCGGCGCCAATCTTCAACGCTCCAAGATGGCCGGCGTCATCGCCGTGAAGGCCGACTTCTCCGGCGCGGTGATGAAGGACTGCAAGCTGGTGCGGGCCAATCTGAAACAGGCGGATTTCCGCGGGGCCGACCTCGCCGGCGCCGATCTGTCAGGGGCGGACCTCTCGGGCGCGGACCTTCGCGACGCCATCCTTGTGGGCTGCAAGACGACCATGTGGCGCGCCGACGGCGCCGACATGCAGGGCGCCCTGACCGACAACAAGTCGTCCTGCGAATCCGTGGACAAGATGCCCGCCGCCGAGATGCTGCGCGAACATGCGCGCTGGTGCGAGACCGGCGGCGCGGAGGGGCAGCCGTCAGTTTTTAACGGCGTCGACCTGCGTCCGCTGAAGTCGATCACGGGCCTGAACCTGACCGCCCTGTCGGCCAAGGGCGCGGTCTTCTACGGCCTGGATATGGAGGGGGTTCAGCTGCAGGGCGCCCAGCTCGACAACGCCGACCTGCGCTCGGCCAAACTGCGTCGCGCCGACCTGCGCGGGGCGCGCCTGCGGGGCGCGCGACTGAACGGAGCGGACATGCGCGAGGCGCAACTGGGGCCGCTTCTGATCGCCGCCGACCGGTTGATGCCGGCCGACCTCACCGGCGCCATACTGCGCGGTGCAGACCTTTCCGGGGCCGACCTGAGACGCGCGGTGCTGGCCGGCGCCGATCTGGGGCGGGCGACGCTGCACGGCGCCCAGACCCGTCAGACCGACCTGACCGACGCCAATCTGGCGGGCGTCCGCGGCCTGACCATCGATCAGGCCGCTTGAAGCCTTAGGCCAGCGCCTTAAGCTGATCGACCAGATCGGTCTTTTCCCAGCTGAAACCGCCGTCCGCGTCCGGCTCGCGGCCGAAGTGACCATAGGCGGTGGTGCGGGCGTAGATGGGCTTGTTCAGACCCAGATGCTGGCGGATCGCACGCGGCGTGGCGCCGCCGATCAGGTCCAGAATCTTGTCTTCCAGAACGGCTTCGGAAATCTTGCCGGTGCCGTGCAGATCGACGTGGATCGATTGGGGCTTGGCCACGCCGATGGCGTAGGAGATCTGGATCGTGCAGCGGTCGGCCAGACCGGCGGCGACGACGTTCTTGGCCAGGTAGCGGCAAGCGTAGGCCGCCGAACGGTCCACCTTGGTCGGATCCTTGCCCGAGAAGGCGCCGCCGCCGTGAGGCGCCGCGCCGCCGTAGGTGTCGACGATGATCTTGCGGCCGGTCAGGCCGGCGTCGCCGTCCGGTCCGCCGATCTCGAAGATGCCGGTGGGGTTGATGTGCCAGACGGTGTTCTCGTCGGTGAAGCCTTCCGGCAGCACTTCGAGAATATAGGGTTTGACGATCTCGGCGACCTGCTCGGAGCTCAGCCCTTTGGCGTGCTGGGTCGACAGGACGATCGAGGTGGCGCGCACCGGCTTGCCGTCCTTGTATTCGATCGTGACCTGGCTCTTGGCGTCGGGCTCAAGCTGCGAACCGCCGGCGTGGCGAACCTCGGCCAGGCGCTTCAGGATGTTGTGGCTGTACTGCAGGGTGGCCGGCATCAGCTCGGGCGTCTCGTTCGATGCATAGCCGAACATGATGCCTTGGTCGCCTGCGCCCTCGTCCTTCTCATTCGTCGAGTCGACGCCGACGGCGATGTCGGCCGACTGGGCGTGCAGGAAGCAGGAGTAGTCAGCCGTCTCCCAATGGAAGCCGTCCTGCTCATAGCCGATGTCCTTCACCGCGGCGCGAACCAGCGGCTCCAGGCTGTCGATGATGCTCTGGGTGAAGGCTTCGTTCTGTTCCTTGGTGTTGCCCGGCTGGGTGGCGCGAACCTCGCCGGCCAGCACGATGCGCTGGGTCGTCACCAAGGTTTCGCACGCCACGCGCGCCTCGGGATCCTTGGCCAGGAAGGCGTCCACGACCGTGTCGGAGATGCGGTCCGCGACCTTGTCGGGGTGGCCTTCGGAAACGCTTTCCGAGGTGAAGAGGAAGGAAGAACGAGCGGCCAAGAGAGGCTCCTGTCAGTGTCAGACCGCCAGACATATAAAGATATGCTTATATGTTCAAGTGATCTGACGCAGCGCACCGACGCCACAAACTGCTTTGCGGCGTAAGCATATCGGCTGACTCCCCCTCATTGTAGGGTAAACAGACCTTTGGGAGTGGCCATGCCTGAACGCCTGACGACGAGAGAAAGCGAATGTGTCCGCCTGGCCGGCCAAGGTCTTGAGGACAAGGAAATCGCTGCGCGCCTGCGCATCTCGCCGCGCACGGTCGGCAATCATCTGCATCGCGCCTATGCCAAGCTGGGTGTTTCAGACCGTAAACTGGCGGCGCGTCGACTGAGTATTGGCTACTCAGAGGCGTCGATACTCATTCCCACCGCCGTGCTTGATCCGCTCAATGATCCCAAGTCGGCCGGACAGACGGGCGACGCGGTTTTCGCCAAGACGACCGCCTGGATCCTGCCGGCGCCGCCCCGTGGCGTGCTGGCGCGACTAGGCGTCATCATCGCCGGCGCCGTCGTCGCTCTGCTGCTCGCCATCGGGATCGTAACGGCAGGCATGGTGGTTCCCTCCCTGTTCGACCGGATCGCTCCCGAATGGGCCCGCTGACGCGAGCAACCTTTCGAAGGATCGAAATCATGAGACACATGCAGGTGGGGGTCCGCGTCGCCCGCCAGGTTCAGACGGCCGAACACGCGATCGACAAGGCCATGATCGAGGTCTGCCGCCTCATCCAGACCTCGCTGGAAGGCCGGGTCGAAACCCGCCTGGCGGCTGAGGTCGGTCAGTCGGCGCTGGAGAACATCGTTGCGGGCCTAGGGCAACTGGCGACGGTGCGCGCCAGCGTAGTGGCGGGCCATGCTGGTCTGGCGGCCGTCGCAGACGATCACGGCATCGGCTGGCGCATGGACGGCATGGGGGAATCGAAGACCGATCCCAAGCCGTCGGCGCATCTCGATGTCGTCAAACTGGCCGCCTGAACAGGTCGGGGTGAATGCACTCGCCGCTCTGGATCTTCGGTACGGGTCTGACGGTCGCCGCGATTGGGCTTCTGCTTTGGAAGGGCAGATGGCCTGAACGTCAGGCGGGCGTCGGGCTGTTCCTGACCCAGATTCTGTCCGGTTGGGTTGATCACATCGTTTTGGGCCAGTTCCGATGGGCCGTCGCGATGATCTCGCTGGGTCTGTTGGTTCTGCTGGTGCGTCTCAGCCTTCGCTATGATCGTTGGTGGCTGCTGCTCGCAGCCGGCGCTCAACTCTTGGCCTTCACCACCCACCTCTCCTCCATGATCGGCCCCGCCGCCCTCACCTGGTCGATCGTGACCGCGCGAATGACGGTCTGGGTCGGGATCATGGTCCTCGCCCTCTTCGGCGTCTGGGAAGCCCGCGCAGCCCCTTACGCCAACCCCCAATATCGCGGCGCGCCAGGCGCGCCAGACAAGGTCACATTGTAATGCACACCCAAGCTCCGCAGGCTTTCCTGCCGCTTTTCCGCTCCTGGCTGGAGACGGCCAATCTAGCCAAACAGGTCGGATCGCCATCGCTGTCCGCCAGCGGCGAGAACCTGTTGGTCGAGCTGGATCTCGCGCCGATGGAGGCGGCAGAGGCCACCCTTCTCGATCACGCCCCGACCTCGGCCGTCGAAGCCGTCTGCATGATCGAGATCATTCGCCAGAGCCTGTCCGACGCCGGCCGCTCGGACGGTCGCGACATGCGCGCGCTGGACGCCATCCAATCGTGGTTGGCAGGCGCGGCTCTCGACGGAGCCGACCATCGCGATGAGGTTGAGCAGTTGCTGAAAAGCGCCAGCAACCGGGCCTGATCAGCCGCGCAGGCCCTTGGCCACGGTCAGAAGGGCGTCGCGCTGAGCGGCGTCCTTGATGCCGCGGAAGGCCGCCAGCAGTTCGGCGACGCCGGGAGCGGCCAGGGCCAGCTCGTCGCCCTCGGCCGTTTCCAGCTCGCCCAGCAGCGACGCGCCGGTCGATTTCAGGACGGCCGCGATCTGCAGCAGACGGGCGGCCGAAACGCGGTTGACGCCGCGCTCATACTTCTGGATCTGCTGGAAGGTGACGCCCGCGCCCGCCGCCAACTGCGCCTGGGTGATGCGCAATTCTTCGCGACGGCTGCGGATGCGTCCGCCGATGGCGATGTCTACGGGGTCAACTGCGTCGTTCATTTCGGCCTGCGAGCATAGATGATGTCGTGCCAAGGCCCCAAAACCTCCGCGCCGTCAAGCCAAAGCTGCCCCGTTAGGGATTGCTACGTGCAACGCCTGTCGAAAATCAACCTGGAGGAGAAGGTCCTCGTCCAGCCATCTTCCAACGCCCGCTTTCCCTCGGAGAAGTGGCGTCGCTCAGGTGTCTCGAACACCTGATCTCATCACTGCCACCTCAATGAAGGCGCAGCTGTAAAAGTTCAGCAGCGTCTGGCCTTCCGTTCCTGCTCTATGATGCCGAGAACTCTAGACCTACAGGCTCCCGATCTTACTCCGAGGAGCTGTATTGGAGATCTAGGACGCCCAAGATCGTTAAGCGTGGGCGCGTGGCAAGTTGCGACCTGCACCATGCCCCCCATTGTAGTTGCTTCCAAGAGCGCACTTCGTAGGACGGCCTTGGTTCGCGGATTGCTTCGTAGCATTTGCAGACGGCTTGGTTCTGCGAAGTTCGCACCCAATCCAAGTGACTTGGCCAACTCTGAGCTGCAGGCCGAGGCGGCGGCCGAACCTGTGCGTAGTGTTTGGCCGAAAGGGGCGCTAGCCGGAACTGGAGTGGCCGGAGCGTGTGCGCCGATCGCGCACTGGCGCGGTAGAGAACCCGCATTCTAACCGAGGCGCAGTCTTTTAGGTTCGGCGCGTAGTCAGAGAGCTAGCCTCTCGGAAAACGTTTCATTTTGAAACACCAGGAATGTCTGCGTCGGCAATCCGCTGACAGGTCAACGTCAAGCTCCGTCTTCAAGTCAGGGCCGTCATCAAACATCGGAGCCATCGACCTAGGGTCAAGGCTATCCCTTTTCGCAGCTCTGGACCCAGTGTCCGCGCCATCTCGCCACTGGCCTCTCGCAATCCGTTGCGTAACGCCGCTCTTAGGAGTAGAGCGGCCGTCGTTAACCTTTTGTTAACCTAGGCCTGCCTGACCCGCCGAATGTGTCGATTCGGGATGGCACGGCTTTTGGAGGGGTGGGGCGAACCGTCGGGGTGACGGGCCGTCCTAGGGACGGAAATGGGGTTGGGGCGATGCAGAATTCATCAAGGTCATTGCGTTCGTCGGTCCGCCGTCTGAGCGGTGCTGTTGTGCTGATAATGTCCGTCGCTTCATCGCCGGCTCTGGCCAAGCCTGTCGTCGACACTCTCGACGTGGGCAAGACGCTGAACGTCAATGTCGTCGGTCAGATTGTGCCGCGCTGTGAAATACAGGGCGGTGGAGACATCGATTTCGGTGAGTTGACGGGCGGCGAACGCGCCACCGCGCTTTTCGGCCTGAACTGCAATGTGCCGTTTGATTTGGGCGTGACCTCGGCACGGGGTGGTCTGGCTCACGTCACCAAACCGCAGGGCGAAGGGCCGTTCGCGGGCGTCCTGCCTTATGACGTCACCTTGACCGTTCCGACGCTTCGGCCTGAGCCCCGTACGGTACAGGCCAGCTTCAGCAGCGCCGACCATGTCGGGATGCTGAGCAGCGGCGACGGCATCGCGGCCGGCGGCGGCAAGATCGAGTTCCGCACCCGTCAACCGACAGGCGCAGGTCTTCTGGCCGGTCAGTATACTGAAACCTTGACGGTGACGGTAACGCCGCGAGTGTGATCGCAGCGTCGAGGATTAATACTCAGTACGGACAAGTTTTCGTATTTGATAAAAGAATAAGCACGGCGAACTTTTGCTTGATATGAGCAAAACGGACATTTCGCCTGGCGCGCGAATACGCACATAGTCGTAGCTAACAGCGTTCTTTACTGTTGACGGGTTGTTAACAGAAGATTAAGTGGACGAGCTCGGACGGGGAGGGGCTGCCACCTCGATCGACCATTTTTCGCGAAATCATTCGCTTGGAGAGACTGAAATGAAGAAGTTCGCTTCCCTGATGGCCGGCGCCGCTGCGCTCGCCATGATCGCCGCCCCTGCAATGGCCGGCACCGTTTACCAGGGCTCGGTGACGGGCACCGTTCAGATTACGCCCCCGATCCCGACGCCGTTCGGCACCATTCCTGGTGTTTCCTTCACGGGCACCAGCAACAACACGACCATCGTGGGTATCGCCGATGCGCTGAACCCTGGCGTCAACAGCAATGTGTCGCTGATCACCATCTCGGGCAGCTCGGCGGCGAACAACGGCACGGCGTCGAACAATGACGGCGCGACCTTCACCCTGAAGGGCGCGGTGTCGACGGACTGCGCCTATTACACCGGCAACGCCTCGACCACGATCGACTTCGGCACCATCGGCATCTACGCCTCGGACGACACCGGCCCGGCCAACGCCTTTGACATGACCGCTCCGGCCAACGTCACCATCGACACCAACCTGGCCGGCTGCAACACGTCCAACACCGTCACCGTGTCCAAGAACGACATCCGCGGCCTGGTGAACAACTCGGGCGCCGGTTACGACTCCAACGTCTTCCAGGCCAACCTGCCTTACTCGGTCACCGGCACCTACACCGCCGGCGCCGTCGGCTCCACGGCCGCCGCGACCAACGGCAACTACATCAACCTGGCCGCCAACGCCAACTCCACCAGCGCCAGCCACGGCGCCTGGAAGTCGGCCATGGCCCTGAACGTGAACATCCCCGTTCCGTCCAAGTCGCTGCTCGCCGGCGCCTATGAAGGCCAGCTGTCCGTCAACATCCAAGCCTTCTGATCTTCAGAACGACTTGAGACCAAAGGGCGTCGGCTGTTGCCGACGCCTACCCTCCTGAAGGAAGCAGCAATATGAAAATGCAAGCTCTTCTGGCTAGCGCCGCTGCGCTGGCCATGGTCGCAGCCCCCGCGATTGCGGGAACGGTGTATCACGCCTCGGCTACGGCTGGCGTTACCGCTGGGCCCACGATCAACATCCCTGGTACGGGCAACGTCTACCTGATCCCGAACGCCACGATCAATGAGACGTCCGAACCGCTGGCCGCACCCTATCTGGCTGGTTTGCAAGCCGCAGGCATCCACACGAACTCCAACCAGAACGTGTCGATGGTCCTGATCAACGGCAGCTCGGCGGCGAACAACGGCACGGCGTCGAACAATGACGGCGCGACCTTCACCCTGAAGGGCGCGGTGTCGACGGACTGCGCCTATTACACCGGCAACGCCTCGACCACGATCGACTTCGGCACCATCGGCATCTACGCCTCGGACGACACCGGCCCGGCCAACGCCTTTGACATGACCGCTCCGGCCAACGTCACCATCGACACCAACCTGGCCGGCTGCAACACGTCCAACACCGTCACCGTGTCCAAGAACGACATCCGCGGCCTGGTGAACAACTCGGGCGCCGGTTACGACTCCAACGTCTTCCAGGCCAACCTGCCTTACTCGGTCACCGGCACCTACACCGCCGGCGCCGTCGGCTCCACGGCCGCCGCGACCAACGGCAACTACATCAACCTGGCCGCCAACGCCAACTCCACCAGCGCCAGCCACGGCGCCTGGAAGTCGGCCATGGCCCTGAACGTGAACATCCCCGTTCCGTCCAAGTCGCTGCTCGCCGGCGCCTATGAAGGCCAGCTGTCCGTCAACATCCAAGCCTTCTGATCTTCAGAACGACTTGAGAAACGGCGACAGGGGGGGCTGCATGTCCCCCCTGTTTGCGTTTCAGTCACCATTGTTACGCCATACTTAAGTCAAGCTGGCGCAACGCTTGCAGCAGCCTAGGCGCGACGGGTCGCGACGGGAATCTCAAGCCGGCGTCAGACCGGTTTTCGGGGAAAGTAGCAGAATGTCTTCATCGTTCAGCGTTCGCAGGGGCAGATCTATCGCCCTGACGATCGGCGTGCTTGCTGTTGCGCTCGTGATCATGGCGATCGCGGGTGCGGCGTGGGCCATGCGCGTGTCGCCGATGGTGTCCGAACTAACGACGACCGGCGCCGGATCAGCTGCCCGGATCGAGGTCGGCAATGTCGGTTCCGTCGCCTTGCCCTTCGAGACGCGCATCACGCGCATGGATATAGACGCCAACGGCAATGTGACCGAGACGGACGCCGACGACGACTTCCTGGTCTTCCCGCCCCAAGGGCTGGTGCCGGTCAATGGTCGTCAGGTTGTTCGGGTTCAGTGGGTCGGCGATCCCAAGATCGAGACCTCCCACGCCTATTATCTATGGGTTCGCCAGCTGCCGGTCGCCACCGACCCGACCGCCACGCCCGAGAGCGGCGGCGCGGTGTCGGTCCAGGTTCTCTACACAATGAAGGCGCTGATCGTCGTGGCGCCGCCCGGCGCCGAACCGAAGGTCGAGGTCGTCTCGGTGACGCCCGCCCTGGTCAGCCCGCCGGCGCCCGAGATCGATCCCACTCTCACCAACGGTCAGGCCGCACCTCCGCCGCCTGCGGAACCCGGCATCGAGATCGTCGTGTCTAACACCGGCAAGCGCTATGCTTTGATGAGCGGCGCCACCTGGATCGTGGAAGGCACCGACACCGCTGGCCAACCCTTCCGACGCGAATACGACAGCGGTGAAATCTCCAAGACCGTCGGCGTCGGCTATCTTGCCCCCGGTGGCGGCAAGAGAACCTTCAAACTGCCCACCGGCACGGCGTTGGATCCCGCCAAGCCCGTTACGTTGAAGTTCGGACGATGAGAGCGCTGGGGGGCGCTTCGGTTTTCGCGCTGGCCTGGGGGCTGGCGTGCGTTCCGGAATCATCGGCGTTGGCCGCCATCAGGGCGGCTAGCGCGGCCTATGAACAGGCGGCAGAGGATGCCACGGCGGCTCTGAACCGAGCCAGTCTGGCGGCTGGCGAAGCCGCCGCCTCCGGCGTTCAAGCCATGCAGGCGCCCGCCCAGCCCGCCCAGCCCGCGCCCGCCCCAACGGTGGCCGGGGCTGCGCCTGAGGCGCCGGCTCCAATCGAGCAAACGCCGCTGACTGCAGCTGCGCCTGCCGCGCCGCGCGAGCGTCGCGACATCAACCCCTACGATCGCGACATCCCGATGACGGTGCCGCTGAACTTCAACAGCCGCGTGCTGGGTGAACTGCCCGTCGTGCTGACTCGTGACGATCGTTTCATTGTCGACACGGCGGGCTTCAAGACGCTGATCGATCCCCTGTTGACCCCGGAAGCGCAAACCGAGCTCGCGACGCGGCTGCAAGGCGTCACGTCGTTTGCGCCGGAGGAGATCAACGACACCGGCATTCAGCTGGACTATGACCCGGAACAGCTGGCCGTTCTGGTCCTGCGCATCGATCCGACCAAGCGGACGGTCGAGTCACTGTTTCGCGGCGGCAAGCCGGAAACGCCGGGCCTGCCGCCCGAACCTTTCAGCGCCTATCTCAACAGCAACGTCTCGATCCAGCGTCGGGAATCGACGGGCGATGTCAGCAAGCCCAGCGTCTTCCTGAACGGCGCCATTCGCTACAAACGCCTGGTCTTCGAGGCCGACGTTCAGGGCCGCGAGGATCTGTTCACGGGCGAATACAATGTCGAGCGTCGCTATGCTCGGTTCGTATTCGATCAGCCCGAAGACTATCGGCGCTGGTATTTCGGTGATCTGGAACCGGAAATCCGTGGTCGCCAGGGCTTCTCGCAGCTCGGCGGCGTCGGCGTGTCTCGGCAGCGTCAACGCTTCGACTCGTTCCGCAACAACGTCCTGGCCGGCGGCCGTCAGTTGGTGTTGCAGGAGCCCTCGACGATCCGTGTGCTGAGAAACGGCGTCTTTGTGCGCGAGTTTCGCCTTGATCCCGGCCAGTACGACCTGACCAATCTGCCACTGGAAACCGGCTCCAACGACATCCAGCTGGAAATCCAGAACGACTCGGGCCGCGCCGAAACCGTCGCCTACAGCGCCTATCTGGACGCCATTGAGCTTGAACCGGGCGACTACGAATACGGGGCCTATTTCGGCGCTATCAACAACGGCATCTTCGGATCGCCCGACTATTCCGAAGGCGAACTGGCCTTCACCGGCTTCTGGCGCAAGGCGTTCGAGAACCGACCTGCTGTGGGCATCGGCTTCCAGGCGTCGCAGGACGCTCAGACCTTGTCGGGTCAGAGCCAGTTGATCCTTCGCAACGGCGCGCGGGTTCGCTTGGACGCCGCCGCCAGCAACGGCGACCCCGGCGTCGGCTACGCGTTTGCGCTGGGTTACGACCACGTCGTCGATCTGGGCGAGACCTTCGATAGCTGGACCGTCGTCGCCGACTTCACCTCGGAAGACTTCTCCTCCATCGGCAATCCGACCGGCCAGAACCCGACGTCATGGGTGTTCTCGGGCGGCTATTCACACCAGTTCTCGCAGGATTGGCTGGCGAACGTCAGCGCCTCCTATCGGATGAGCCGCAGCGATCTGATCGACGATTCCTATTCGATCAACGCGACCTCCACCTACCGGTTCGCGCCGGAATGGAGCGCGCAGGTCGGACTGGAGTACTCCGACTTCGGCGCCAGCTTCGGCGGCTTCCAGTCCGGCGGCTTCGGCGCGACCTTCGCCCTGATCTGGCAGCCGCGTTACGATCGCCGTGTCGAAGGTCGCTATAACTCGGCCCGCAACAGCGGCAGCGTGCGCGCGCAGCAGTCCAGCGAGAATCGCGTCGGCTCCTTCGGCTATTCTCTGGCCTCCACCTATGACGATGGGCCGGCGACCGTTTCAGGCCAGGTCGACTATGTCGGCAATCGCTTTGACGCCAGCCTAAGCCATACGGCGTTCGGGCGGGACTTCTCGAATATCACGCAAGAGCAGATCACCAATCTGCGCTTCGGATCGTCGATCTCGACGACCGGGGGCAAGGTCGCTGTGGGTCGCAACATCTACGACAGCTTCGCCATCGTCTATCCGCACAAGAGCATCGACGATCACCCCGTCATCGTCGGCGACAGCTTCGAAGGCGGTCGCTACACGGGCCGCAGCGGCCTGCTGGGCGGCGCGGTGGCGAACAATCTGACCGCCTACGTGAACCAGTCGGTGCGCTATGACGTGCTCAACGCGCCCTTGGGCTACAACATCGGCGACGGCATCGCGCGCGTCCGTCCGACCTACAAGAGCGGCTACGCGATCCAGGTCGGAAGCGCCAAGTTCGTCAGCGCGCTGGGCCGTTTGGTCGGCAACCAAAACCGTCCTGTGTCGCTGATCTCGGGTCGTGTGACGCCCCTTGATGATGCGAACGCCCAGCCCGAACTGTTCTTCACCAACTCGGTCGGACGGTTTGCGGTGCAGAACCTGGAGCCGGGCAAGCGCTATCGCGTCGAACTGTTCTCCACGCCGGCGCTCGGGTTCGAGTTTACGGTTCCCGCAGACAACGAAGGTCTGCTCGATCTGGAGACCATAGCCGTTCCGCTCGACGTGCCCGAAGCCTGAGCCCAAGACTTAGCCGAGGAGGCTGAAATGTCCCGTAATCGTACATCCGCCCTGCTCCTGGCCGCCGCTGCTGCGATGGCGACCTTGATGGCGGCCGCGCCCAGCCAGGCCGCGCCGGGTTGCCAACTGGTGATCGAATCCGGCGCTGATCAATGGATGATGCGCTACGAGCCGTTCGATCAGGACGTGGCCATGCAGGAATTCGATGTCGCCGTGGTGAACCAGGGCGACGGACCCTGCACCGCCGTCAGCCGCGTCGAACTGCGCGGCGAGCAGTTTGGTCTGGTCAACGAAGCCGGCGCCCAGCGTATGGCCTACGCCTTGGTCGACGAGCGAGGCGGCGCGGATGTCACGCCGCGCGCGGGCCAGAGCGCGCGCCGCATCGGGGTGCGGCCGCTAAACCTGGCGGCCGGAGAGCGTGGTCTGATGCGCTTCTCCTTCACCGCTGCCCCGGCTGAAACCCTGTCGGCGGGTCTCTATTCCCAGAACGCCTTCATCAATCTGGAAACGCCGGACGGCCGACCGCTGGCGGAAAAGCCCGTCACGCTCAGCCTTCAGGTGCCTTCGGCCGCCGTCATGGGTCTGAAGGGCGAGTTTCGTCGCAACGGCGGCACGCCGACGATCGACCTGGGGGAGCTGACCCAAGGCGTTCGGCAGCTGCGCACCACCCTCTATGTTCTGAGCACAGCCGGATATAGCGTCTCGGTGGCCTCGCAGAACCAGGGCCGCCTGCGTCAGGGCGCAAGCGAATGGTATGTGCCCTATGGTCTGGTGCTCGGCGATCGCGACATGGACCTGTCGCGCGGCGGTCGGGTCGATGTGGTGTCGCGTCGCGCGCGACTGGACGACTATCCGCTGACCATCAGCGTCGGCAGCACGACCGGCAAGCGCGCCGGAGATTATTCCGACATCCTGACCTTCACGGTCGCAGCGCTGTAAACGCCGGCGCCAAACAAAAAGAGGCGGGTACGTCGTGCGTCCCCGCCTCCTTTCAGTTGAGATGGATATGGTCGGCGATCAGATCGGCTGAATCGTCAGGGCCAGGATCAGCGGCTGTTCCAGTTCGACGTCGTCGAACCGATAGGACACCGAACGGATCGTCGCAATGCTGGAGCGGCGCAGGGTCTGCATGCCGGACTTGTCCAGATCGAACGTCCGGTCGCCGTAGAACATCACCGCCTTTTCGGTCAGCGACAACGGGCGATACTGGGCCGAGACGGTGAAGCCGCCGGGGCTGTTGCAGGCCTCGACCACCTCTCCAGAGCGACCGGCGGCGGCCAGGACCGGCGAGGTGGGCTTGACCCAGCACGCGACAGGCACGGTGGCGCGAAGGCGATAGGTGCCGCCTGCGGTCGGCCCGGCGAAGGCGGGAGCGGCGGCGGCGACCAGGCCGAGCCCGAGTGTGGCGGCGGCGAGAGCGCGAAGGATACCTTGAGTCATCTGCGGTTCCGATCTGCACATTGCAGAGGAACAATAAGACGCTGGCTATTAAGTTCTGGAGATCAAACACGCCTAACGGGCGCTAAACCATAATGCTCTTGACGTTAGGCCGGACTGCATTGGTCTCATAGCGTTAGTGACACGACAGAGCCGAAATCTTGCGAAAGGCTAAATGTGTTTGTTGTCGTTAACGTGACGTCTATTCGGGTCTAAGACCCGTCCCGATAACGTCGGCTAAGCTATTGTCGACGAAAATGTCGACCTTGAAAAATCCAACAGCGATCGAGGGGTTAGACACCAATGGCTGGCCTAGACTGAATGGCGTTCAGCGAGTCCGAAGCTGCGACATCGAAACCTTGCGCGGCGGACACACCGCAGGTCATCCAGGTTTCCTCGATCCCGTTTCAGGTCACAAGGCTGACATCTCGAAAGGCAAAAGCAGGGCCTACCCGCACTGCGGCGTCGGCATGCGGGTGAGGCGTGGAAGGTCAGGCGACCGGCTGTCTTGTCGGCCAGGCCACGGCGACCTTCCACAGAGCGCCGTTGGCCAGCTGCGAAAAGCGCTGGGTCGATTGGCGACTACCGGAGTCGAAACTCTTGCCGACGGCGACCAGATCGACCTCCGAGTTGAACACAAGGGACATCGCCCAGACGCCACGCCGCCCAGCACACCCACTGAACTTCCTAGCGGACCAACCTGCCGGCTCGGCCTCCCCGCCGCCAAAGCTACAGATGCTCTGGCAAGGTGGCGCCGCTTGCGCCACTGGAACACGCGCCCGCACCATTGCCAACCCGCCCTGATGCTAAAGGCGCTCTGACGTGTGATGGAGGTATGGACTGGGAACGCGCTTTAGACCGCTTCCGCCGTCCATTCCTGTCGGAAGTGGTGGTGCCGCTTAGGTGACTCGAACACCTGACCCCATCATTACGAATTCGACGGAAGCAAATCTGTCAAATCCAGACGGCGCATGGCTTTTGGCACCAATCCGCTGCCGGTGAAAGGCCCCTACCCACACACTACCCATTTTGGGCCAAGCGGTCGGCTCGGGCACTTCCGAAGTTACGATCGTTAGCTCAGTCGGATTCCAAATTTCGACCTGCGCCATACCTGCAAGCCCAAGCGACCGGAAGCTCACTTCGACGAGCGGCCCCGTTTCGTGGGCGGCTTCGGACCATCCGTAGGAGGCGTAGATTTGCGGCCTTTCGCGCCCAGCCCAATCGACTTTGCCAGCTCAGACCGACGGGCCGAGTAGGCTGGCGAGACCATCGGGTAGTCAGAGGCTAGCCCGTATCGATCTCGGTACTCGTCCGGCGTAATCCCGTTGGCCGACAAGTGACGCTTCAGCGACTTGTAGGTTCGGCCATCCAAGAAACTGACCAGACCCGCATCGGTGATCGACTTCCGAATCTGGCCAGCATTGGCGCGGACGTAGATTTCGACCGCTTCCGGTTCAGGCTGACCGACGTTCGCAAGGGCCGCATGAATGGAAAAGATCAGATCTCCGATCCGCTCTGGCGGAAGGTCATTGTTGGATACGTAGTTGGCTACGATCCCGACGGTCATGTCGAGAAGCGAGGGTGCTGGCTGATCGGTCATGCTTGGGGGTCCACCTCAGGCGCTGGCCGAACCCCAGATGGATCGACACTCGAGGTTCACCGTAAGCCGACACTTTGAATGTCCGCAATGGGTGGAAAGCAGACATAGTCGACGGTGACGCCTAGCCGTCCGACAGCGCTTTAAAGCTGGACGCCCAAACGCGGTGCGATCCATGTCATCGCGAGATAGAGCACTACCGTCAGCGCGCAGCCAGCCGCGAGGGCGATCCAGAACCCGACCCCGTGCTTGAGCATCGCCGGAATAAGCAGAAACATGGGCAGGGACGGCAGGACATACCAGAAGGTTGCACCAGAGTGGTCCGCCATGTTCGCGGTGTCTGGACGGTCGCGCCATAGCCAGACCATACCCAAGACCGACACGAGCGGGAGCGACGCGACCAGCGCTCCCACCCCGGGATACCGCTTCGCTAGGGTCGAAACCAAGGCGATCGATACGCCAGAGATGGCCGCTTTGAGGATGAAGTATAGCATAAGGTTCAACTGCCAGTCGGCTTGTCTGTCCGCAATGGCTCTGGAGTGTCCCGACTGACCGGCAGCCGTATAAAAGAGACTGCGGTCAGAAAGGTGAGGTCGTCTATCGCCGGAACAAGAGCCACCCGGCGATGGCCGCACCCGTAAGCACGAGCGCGACGGCGTATCGGCTTTTCCAAAACCACACCGCTGCGAAGGCACCCAAGAAGATCGCTATCGCGAAAGGAACTGAAGGAACGCGCTGGAGCGTCGCCCAACCCAACTGGATGCTTGTCGCCGCGATAATCCCCACGACTGCGGCGGCGACACCTGACAGGACGCGATGCAGTCGTTCGTCGCCGACGACGGCTTCCAGACGCTCATAGAAGATCATCGAGAACGCGAACGCTGGAAGGAACACGCCCACCGTCATCGCGAGCGCGCCGACCCATCCGCCGACCACGAAGCCGACGAAGGTGCAAAAGATCACGAGGGGGGCGGGAATGATGCCGGCGAAGGCGATCCCGTCGAGAAACTCTCCGTCACTGATTTGTCCGCGACCCACCGTGTCAGCCCGGACGTAAGGTATCGCCGTATAAGCGCCCCCGAACGTCAGCAGACCCGCCTTCAAGCCGGTCCAAAGCATCGGCAGCGCGCCGGTCGAGGAGACAACGTCAACGTTCCCCGTGGAAAAATGTCGCCCTTGGAGATGCAGACCGAGCGCGAGGATCAGGGCCGCGATGGAGACGACAGCGGCCAGGCCATGGCGGCCTGCCTTCACCAAGGCGTAGGCCGCGCCACCCCCCATGAGGACGATCCAGAAGGCGACGCCGAGCAGGGTCGCTCCAAAACCAAGGATGGCAACTACCCAAAGCCATCGGTCTTCCAGAATGTGCGAGCCGATTTTATGAACGGCCCGGACGATCACGGCCACGACTGCGGCCTGAACGCCTAGGAACGCTCCGATCAGAATGCTCATAACAGGCGAAAGGGCGACGTAGACCCAGCCGATCCCGAGCATGATCACGAAGCCGGGAAGCATGAAGCCAAGGCCGGCGAGCAAGCCGCCGATACGACCCCGCGCTCTCATGCCGAGGTGGACGCAAAGTTCATGTGCTTCCGGTCCGGGCAGGACCTGAAGAACGGCCAAAAGCCGGTTGAAGTGCGCGTTCGAAATCCACCGCTCCTCATCGACAAGTTCGCGCCGGATCATGGCGATCTGCGCGACCGGACCTCCAAAAGCGAGCAGGCCGAAGCGAAGGAAGCGCGTGAAAATCGCCTGAAGCGAAAGGGAGGGAGGGGTCGCGTCGGCGTCGAGGATCGTCACAAGCATAGCTCCGGTTCCTGCGCGGGTGGCGCAGAGAGAGGAGCGGAGCTTGGACGGCAAACCGTCTGGTCGGGCGTCCGCGTGTGCCCGCTGGACGATGCTACTGCGGTAACGCTCGACTGCCAAGCGCAAACAACTTCCGCTTTGGGTCGATTGCAGTCTTTGGCATTGCCGCCCAAATCTGACGTTCAGCTTTCTGTGTAAGAGCGCAGCCTGGGTCCTTCACACATCGGCATCGTCGTCGTGGGGGTACGTTGCTTCATAGTGCTCCGATATCGTGCGGCCATCGGCAGCCTTCCAGTACCGACCAGGCTGAACGGCACAGGGACGGCTTCGACGTGATCCTGGGCAGGACTCTGAAAGCCGGTGGTTTCGTCGCCTCTGTATGCCTTCGCGCCCATAATGAGAACATATGCAGAACATTGCCTTGTGTGAAAAGGCGTCTTGATGATGACCTGTGGACTGAGCAATCAGTTCGCTTGGACAAATCCACTTGCGAAACCGTGTTATTGCGCAGTTAGTCGAGGCCATGAGCGAATACGAAAAGCGGTTGGACGTCGCCATTGGCAAGGCCATCGGAGACCGGCGTGAAGCGGTTGGAATGACACAGCGTCGGTTGGGGGACGCGATCGGCGTCACCTTCCAGCAGGTGCAGAAATACGAGGGCGGCAGGAACCGGATCGCCGCGTCAAAACTCGTGCTCGCCGCCAAGGCGCTGAAGTGTGACGTAGCCGAGCTTGTCGGAGAGGATCGCGGCGACCACCCCGGAAGCGCCCGCTTGATCCGGGCGTGGTCCAACTTGGACGAGAAGCAGCGCGAAGCTGTCACCGCCATGATCGAGGCCTTCGAATAGGAGGCGCACGGTGTGCAACAACTACGCTTCACACGTTCCTGCGTCGCAGATAGCCAATGCCTTTAGCCAGACGGCTTTCCCACTTCGCTTTGACGGTGGCGCGATCCCGAACATCGAGCCGAACGACGACATCAAGATCGGCGACACAGCCTCGATCGTGACGTGGGATGAAGGCCTACTGCTGACTTCGATGCGGTGGTCGTGGCGATCTCCGCAAGGTCGTCCGGTGTTCAACTTCCGAAGCGACGGACGAGATTTCAGCAACACTAACCGGTGTCTGGTTCCGGCGTCGGCTTTCTACGAATTCACGGATGCTGAGCCTGGACAGAAGCGGAAGACGAAGTGGTCGTTCTCAATGGTGGGCGACAGCTGGTTTTGGATTGCCGGGATAGTGAAAGACGACGCTTGGGCCATGCTGACCACGGAGCCTGGACCTGACGTGTCGCCCTACCATGATCGGCAGATTGTCGTGCTTCGGCCTCCAGCCGGTCTGGACTGGCTGACGTTAAAAGGCCCTGCGACCGAGATACTGACGCCGTCGTCTGCTGGCTCGCTACACGTAGTAAAGGCATTTCCCTAAGCGCTCACACCGCGCGCATCGGCTTCTGGCAAAGCATACAAATCCTAAACCAACCCCTGTCAGGTTCGGCTGATGCTCCGGATTGTGTTTGCTACTGTGGGTCTCTCGTTGCTGGCGGTATCAGCAGTTCGCGCAGATCCATGCGAGGGACGGCTTCCGACAAGACCTGGCGAGGTGTTCGCCGGGACGGTCCGGTATGTCGGAGACGGCGACAGCCTGTGTGTCGGCCGGACCGCCGACCCCAATCAGTGGATCGAAGTCCGCTTGGCCGACTTCGATGCGCCGGAACTTCGCGAGCCAGATGGTCGGCGAGGTCATGAAATTCTGACACGTCTGGCGCGGGGACGTGAGGTCAGCTGCGTCGCCACAAGGGGCCGTAGCGGTCGAGTCACCTCGCACGACCGGGTTATCGCAACGTGTCGGTTGAACGGCCAAACCCTCGGCAATCTGCTTAGGTCACGAGGCGCCCCGCAAGGCGGCAACTAGAGACGTGGTCGCTTTTGGGCAACGGTCGCGGCCGAGCGTCCGTGAGAACGGACGAGACGGTGCCAATCCAGAAGCGTCGCTAATCACAGGTTGCGAGCCCCAGCATTTGATGCGACAGCGTTTATATAATCTGGAGAGCCGCCAATGACGCTGAAAACAATCTTCATCACGACGTTTGCCGCGCTCATCGCAACCTCGGCGTCGGCCCAGGTTGGTGTGAATGGGCACTACCGATCCAACGGGACGTATGTCGCCCCTCACCACCGAACAAATCCGAACAGCACCGTAAATGACAACTGGACGACGCGGCCGAACGTCAATCCATATACCGGACGCGCTGGGACACGGTCACCTAGCTACGGTTCGACGCCGTCTTATACCGCACCCAGAACAGCCTATGGCTCGTCTTACGGCTCTTCATCTTCGAGCTCGCGTAGCTCCAGCTGGGGTTCATCCTCGGCGCGCAGCTCATCCTACGGTTCTGGATACAATCCGCGCTATTGAGCGCGCGCGGTCTAATCCAAACAGTTGAGGTATTGTGTGGGTGTGCGACTTTTCAGGGCTGAGGCGAAGCGAATGCAGGCGCTTGCGGATGCCGAGCCAGAACCACAAGCCAAACGAGCCTATATTGATAAGGCCGAGGAAATGAATCAGTGGGCAGAGGTAGCTTCGCTCCAGCGCAAGCTTGAGAAGGCTATCAGAGAGCATAAGAAAGCTGGCGGCAAATAGGGTCCAAATCCTGGCGAGGAGACATCTCTCGGCCTGCTCGGGCAAAAAAATAATAGATCCCGCCCCACGAACTAGCCGAAGCCAGCGCGCGGGGCGGGAGTGAGGTTTAGGTGATCTGCTTAGCCGCTCCGGCCTCTACGGCCTTCAGCAGCGTGTCATTAGCCAAATGCGAGTAGCGCTGAGTTGATTGGTAACTAGCGTGACCCAGCACCTTTCCGACGGCGAAGAGATCAACGCCGGAGTTGACCATGAACGACGCCGCTGAGTGGCGCAGGTCATGGAGCCGAAGACCCGGCAGCCTGGCTTCCCGAATAGCTCGCTGCCAACCGTGCTTTATGGACACGAAGGGGAGGCGGGTTTCCGGGTTGGGCACTAGCCACGGGCAGTCCTTAAAACGCGGCAACTGCTCGATGATCGCCAAGGCAGCCGTGGAGAGCGGGACGTGGCGTGCTTTGCCGGTCTTGCTGGTCGGGATCAGCCAAGATCTACGTTTGACGTCCACGTTCTCCCATTTGGCGTCCAGCAATTCGCGCAGCCGTGCTCCGGTCAGAAGGAGCAGTCCAACGACGTGCTGAAGCTGCGGGTTCTGCGACGCCGCCACCGCCTCGCGCAACCGCGTCGCTTCCTCGGCAGACAGGAAGCGTTCCCGACCGTTGTTTAACGGCGTTCGAGGTATGCCACGGGTAGGGTTTCGCTCAGTGCCGGGGATATCCCAGCTTGCCCCAAGGACGAACGACCGGCCGATGATGACACGAAGTTTCTCGACCGACGCCGGGGATAGGCCCGACGCTCGTTTTTCACTGAGCCATTGCGCCATCGACCGACTGTTCATGTCGGTGAGGCGTGTTTTGCCCCACTTCGGAACGATGTGGACGCGCATACACATCTCAACCGAAGCGTAAGACTTGCTGTCCTTGATGAAGTCCAAATGCTTAGTGGAAAGGTCGCCGTACATCGGGATGGATTTGACTAGGGCCTTCTGAGCACTTGGATCGCCACCCATGACGACCTCGGACCGAAGCTGTTGAGCCTTCTTCTTGGCCGCAGCAAAGGTGACATCGTTATAACCGCCGATTTTATGCTGTTTCTGGGTGCCGGATTGATCTAAATATCTGATATAATACGTTTTTCCGCCTGTGCATCGGCACTCGAGCACAAAGCCCAATACGGTATCATCATACCAATCTGTCTTCTTCTTACCAACTTCGCAGCCTGCATTGGCGGCAAAAGCGGGCGTCAAATGCGCTTTAGGCATTAGGATTTCCTTGTGATGGGTTGAGTTCAGACGTGCGCCATCACGCGGTGCCGACGGGGGCGCAGCGGAAGGCGGTTTGCGGTGGATGGGGAAGCCTGGAGCGGGGCGGGCCCGCGTTTGCCCCAGGGTGGCCCGCCTAGGCGGGGGCTGGGGCGATCTGATAGCCGGGTTAAGTGGGCCCGGAGCGGGCCTCAGGGGGCCACGTTATCGCCAAGACCGGGGGCGAGGCTGAGCAGTGGTTTGGATCGGCGGCCTAGGGGGTGGGGGGGGGGCGGAAGTCGCCGTCTTGATCGATCTTTCGGACCGATCATTTCAAACATTTCTCTACCCCCTCCCACCCCCTCTCGGTGTCCGCTGGCGACGTTCAGAACGGTTTTGCCCACTTCTCTGGCGGGTTGAATCCATCGGCGGTGCGGACTGGAACCCGCCATTTCATCGTGCCGTTGATCTTCTTCGGATCGCCTAGCAGGCTTCGTAAAGCTGCTCCCGCTTCGCGCGCCATTGGGTTGGTCAGCGGGAGTTGAAGCCATTCGAGAACTTGTGTGGCCGACATCGCTTCAAGACCTTCCGATCCAATCCGATCGATATCGACCATCTCCGCTAGCCGTTCAGCAACGGGGCTGGCCGTGCTGTGGCGAGAATTCAGATCGTTGAGCAGGGCTTCCTCATCGTCTGTCAGCCACCATGTCTCGCCGTCCTCTACTTCCTGCGCGAGTTGAGCAAACACCTGCTGCATGTCGATCTGGTGTCGCCAGTTCAGGGACGAAACAGGGATGGTCCAGAAGCGGGTATTCCCTGTGGGATCCTGTAAGAACTGGTGTTCGTTAACGGTGGCAGCGAACACCGTGCGGCGCGGGTAGCTCGACTCCCGCCGATCGTAGGGTCGGCGAACCCGGTCGGTGTCGTCCGTCAGGAAGCCCTTTAGCCGGGCGATGTCTTTCTTGAACGAGCTGTCGAGTTCCCCGATCTCTGTGATCGCAAAGCCAATCGCGCCAATGAGGGAGTCCTTATTGGACGGGTCCATATGGTGACCCAGCTTGACCACCCGATCGGCTAAGACCGGGTCGGAGATCAGGGCTTTAATCCAGCTGGATTTGCCAGCCCCTTGTGCGCCCTGGAGAGTCAGAACGCCTCGGCTTCGAAAGTTGGTTTGGGTTGCCGCCGCAGAGACGCTGCGGAGCCATTTGCGGAGGATCACGTGCTTCAGGCTGTCCGGATACCCTTCGGCCTGAACGACAGTCTCGTAGACGTCAGGCAGTCGGTCTATGCCGTCCCATGGCCGACTGTTTATCCAATCTCTGACCGGATTGTATGCGTTCCTGTTGGCGATGGCCTCCACAAACCCAGGGACATTCCCGGTGGGGATATGGTGCTCAGCAACCAAGCTGATGATGTAGGTGAGGGTGACGTTGTCGACGTTATCCGTTGATCCCGTCCTGTTGGGGATTTCGATTTCATCGCGCTTGCTGACCTCGTTGTAGCGGACCCTGATGCCAGCATGGTCCAAGAGGTGCTCGATGTTGGCGATCGTGGCTGGGGGGCGATCCGACCTGGGAGGCGGACGATCCGGAAACGGGCCGACTTCGTTTCCGGATATCGGCTCGCCTGACTTCACAGGTTTGGCCGATGCATCCGCTGGCGCGCAGGCGTGATTATTCGAACGATCAGAGTCGTCTTTCATACTAGGTAGTGTGGACAAAGTGGATTCCCAAATCACCAGATGACTGATTCAAGGCTGCTCTTTGCGGAGAGTGGCGTTGGTTCGTGGTTTGATGTCGGACGAGGAATGGGCGTTCTTCGAGCCGTTCGTTGTCGAGAAGGGGCCGAGACGGGGGCGGCGTCCTCGTGATCACCGACGGGTGCTGGACGGAGTGTTCTGGATCGCTCGGACAGGCACGGCCTGGCGTGACCTGCACAGCCATTTCGGCGAGTGGAACTCGGTCTATCGGCAGTTCCGGCGCTGGACGCTGGCGGGGACCTGGGAGGTGATGCTGGAGGCGCTGAACGAGGCCGGCGCAGGGCATGGCAGCGTCCAGATGATCGATTCCACCATCATCCGCGCCCATCAGCACGCCGCCGGCGCGCTAAAAAAGGGGATGAGGACCAGGGTCTTGGCCGCTCTCGCGGTGGCTTCTCGACCAAGATCCATCTCCGCAGCAACGCTTTGGGCCTCCCTGTTGCGGTCACGCTGAGCGGCGGTCAGGTCTCCGATGTGAAGGGCTATGCGCCGGTCATGGACGAACCCGGCCCACAGCCTCGCGTGCTGCTCGCCGACAAGGGATACGACGCCGACTTCATCCTGGCCGACCTTGACGCCAGGGATGTCGTCGCCGTCATTCCCGCAAGGCGGAACCGCAAGGTTCAGCCCGTCATCGACGGTCATATCTACGCCCTGAGGAACCTCGTTGAGCGCTGCTTCTCAAGGCTCAAACACAGCCGCCGACTGGCGACCCGATACGACAAGACCGCCGACAGCTTCCTCGGTTTCGTCCTCGTCGCTTCAATCCGCCTGTGGGTCAGGCACTTTGTCCACACCACCTAGGATTCACGATTTCAAAGGTTTGTTTGGAATCCGTGAGGTCCGCGCTTGCGGGAACAGATCGGGACTGCGGTTCGCTGGGATGACGCCGTCACGGAAGCGGCGGTCCCTAAGAGGCAGCGAGATGCCCTATGGACAGCTCTTGATGGGCGGCCGTAAGGACCGCGCCATGAGTGACCCCTACGCCGCCTGACGATGGTGTCAATAGCATTCCAGCTCAGAAAGGGACGCTAAACTGCCCTGCGAGCGGCATATTCCTAGTGACGATCATTATCTTCAGAAAAAAATTTTACCCGAGTATAAATCATCTCGTTCGGGAGACCGATGTTGCTTAGCTTTATGTGTCTCAACTCTGAATGAGGGGTGACGACCGGCCGAGAGTGACTTGCGGCGCTCCGCCACCCCTTTCCTTTCCTTGAATGCTGTTAATCCATCACGACCGGGATTTCGTTCTGGAGGGGCTTTGGTCGTCGTCTCGTCATGACAACAGCCAAGGCGACCACCGCGAGAGCGACAATGCAGGCGAGTGGCTGAGCCACCGTCAGGGCAGACAGGGCGAGGGTGCCTAGAAACACCAGCGTCTGTTTCGGGCGGGTGATTAAGCTGACGATCAAGGCCAGCACCGCCAATGCCACAGCGACGATGACGACGGCTCTGAGCACAGCCAGGGCCACGCAAAGGATGAGCAGCAGGAGGAACCGGCCCATCATCGACCACCCACCTCGGTCCAGAAGTGGACAAGGCAGAGATGGTGTAGGCCCATCTCCGTCCCTGGACCGTTCTCGACAAAGACCACGGTGTCTCGCCCGCACCGGCCCCGGTAGATGATCTCGAACCATAGGCCGTGATCGTCCAGGGTGTCGTAGGTCGGCTCCTCGCCATCGTCGCCAGTGATCGGAAAGCCAACGGCGGTGTTGATGACGTCGGCCGTGTCGCCGCCCTGGATGACGACGATCCGGGCGTCTTCGCTGAGGCATGACGGATGATCGGCGTAGGCCTGCCATCCGCGATGAGCGATCAGGGTGCGTAGGTCGTCGTCCAGGTCGGGGTCGCTGATGACGCCGGCGACATCTGCGAGGGTATTCATACAGAGCATGGGAAGTGTCCTTCAGGCACAAAAAAGCCCTCGCGACGGAGTGTCGGAGGGCGCGGGTCGGATGGGTGGTTGAGGTTAGTCTGCGTCAGCAGCCGGAGGGCGGTCGGCAAAGCCGAGGCAGTTAAAACGCAGGGTGGAGTTGGTGTCGGGGTGGTCGGCCACGAAGACCAGCATTCCGAAGTCGTCGGTCAGGACGTAAGCCAGCTCGAACCATGAGCCGTGGTCGTTGAACCACTCCCAGCCCGGCTGCTCGGCCTGGTCCCAGCAGATGGGAAAGCCGACGGCGGCGTGGATGGCCTCGGGTGGATCGCTTGGGTGGATCACCACGATCTGGAGAGTTTCGCCAAGGGGGCGGCGACGATCTGTGTCCACCTGCCAGACACGAAGTCCGATCAGGGCGCGTAGGGTAGGGTCGAGGGTAGGGTCTGTGAGCGCGGCCGTTACGGCGTCGCGGTCGGTGAGCGAAAGCATGGTCTGAGTGTCCTTTCCGGGCACGAAAAACCCCCGCAGCAAGGGCCACGGGGGTCGATGGTGGTTAGGGTGTTGGAAGGCGTCAGGTCGCCCTAGTGATCGGCCTTGAAGTCGATGACACGCATCAGCTTTTCAGGCTTGTGATCGAGGGCGGAGACGATGGTGTCCAGGGACTGACGCCAACCAGCAGAAGCGTGATCTACCTCGCCGCCGGGACGCTTGGCGAAAGAGCCGTCGCGGCCTCGTTGAGTCGATCCTTCAGGCGCTTTGAACGGGCAATGCCTGAGATGGGCATGGTGCCGCTGTGCGAGACGGTAAAGTAGAAGCCGTCCTGCACCGTGCCGTCAGCCTTCCGGCCCATGGATGGGACCATCGTGCCGACGATCTGGTGGCTGTCGAACAGGAACTTGATGGTGGCCTGATATCCCCTGTTCGGATGCTCAACACGCACGATTGGACTGGTGCCGAACTCGACGTTCATGGCGTCCACCAGGATCTGATCGGCCTGAGCCTCGGTGATCAGATAGACCGGCTCGCTCTGGCTGACATAGGTGCCGGGCGTCCGTGCGGGTGCTGAGGCGCAGCCACTGGTGGCTAGTGCGAAAGCGGCGAGGGCATAGGTAAACGGCCTCATTGGGCACGCCTTTCGATTGCCTGTGCGTGCTGCTGAATAAACTCTGTCTTGCGGCGGAGCGCTTCTGAACAGGTGTTGGAGACCGTTTCTGGATCCCATTCTTCTTCAAGCATCTTTTGCTGGATTCTACTCATGAACAGGCCGGTTGATTGACCTCCGCTCGCGACAAAGTCCGATGCTACTTGATTACAGAACTCCTCGATTTCTTCGGCTTGAGTGGGGGCATTAGTGGTTTGTGGATCGCCTTGATCGCAGGCCGCAACAAGGGCGAGCAATGACGCGGCGACGAGTGCGTAGGTTGATTGCATGATGTGATTGGTCCGTCATGGTTCTGAGTTTTGGGTGTTAAGGATCAGAGGCTTAGGTCGAGTGTGTTCATCTCCACGGTGGGGCAGGGTGAATCGCGTTCGCTGAGTATGGAAACATTCCATATAAAAAAGGGAAAAATCGCATAAGCGGATTTTCCATATAGTTGGGTTGCCGGTTTAGACGCGGCGGCTCATTCGATGCCCAAGACGGTCTTCGGTGGAGAACATCGGCACCTCGTTGCGGTGCTCGTTGAAGCGCGTCAGGCGTCGGGGCTCACGCAGGCCGAGTTGGCTGCGCGAGTGGGGAAGGATCAGTCCTTCGTGTCCATTATCGAGCGCGGTCAGCGCCGTGTGGATGTGTTGGAGTTTGTCGCGCTGGCCAGGGCCATGAACGCCGAGCCTACCCAGCTTTTTGAAATGGTGACGAGAAGGCTCGCGAAGGTGCTGAAGATTTAACCCCGCTAAAACGAGAAGCCGTCTCGACGCCTATTCATATAAGATGGCACGAATTGCGCGCGTTGCCGTCATCGATTTTCACGCAGCGGCATCAGGAGTTCATCACCTTCATCGCCTCAGTGCGGAAGGCTGTGGACATCACTCAGGTCGAGCTCGCGGAGAGGCTGGGGAGGCCTCAGAGCTTCGTATCGAAAGTCGAGCGAGGCGAGCGACGCTTGGACGTCATTGAGTTTTGTGAGCTCGCCGAGGCACTTGGGCACGATCCGTCAGAGCTACTGCGGCAGTTCGTTTAACCGAAATGTTGATGAGCGAGCGGAGCGGTTAGTCACCAGCGCCCAACGATGAAGTCGCTACACAACCCTGGCGGTAAGAATCGTAGTGACTCAAGCGCAGTGAACATTCTAGTGTGAAGCTTTGACGGCGGTGTTGGGGGCAGTGCATGGCGCGTGGAACGAAGGCAAAGAGTGGTGACGAACCAACAACCATGACGCTGTCCGTTCGTCTTTTGCGGGACGACAAGAGCGTCGATGACGCTGTCAGAGATACAAGCGAGATAAAGGAGGTCCCGGCCAAGTCTGGGCGTCTTTTTACTGGGCAAACTGCGGGTTCAGCCCCAGGCTGGCTCACCGTTGTTAATCAGTTCAGCGTCGACGGCTCCATAAAACTGGAAAACAAGAATTGCTCGTCCGTCCTGTTCGTTGACGTGTCGTCGGACGGTGATGGAAAGCTAGTCCGAACGTTCGCCTTGGCATTCGGTGGTGGTCACTTGGCGCTCGACCCCGACGCATTTGTCCGCAACTTCGGTTTGCGTGTGACCCTCAATTGCGTAGCGCGCGGTGCCCTTAGAAATCTAGATGTGGCGACGTTAGATTCGACGACGATACAAAAGCGCATTCAGGCGAGCAGAAAATCTGATCTTCAAGGCTTTGGGATCGACTATCAGAACGACCTGCTACGCTTAGCGGGAGGCGTCCCTACAGACACTGCCTTCGCCAGTTCGCTTGAAGGGAAGGACGCACTGTCTCTCACAAGCAAGCTGTCTGCCAAGGATATCAAGGGAAAATGCAAAAAGGCGCTGCAGCTCTTCAATGCGACCGACTATCAGAAGGACTACGCGTTCATTGATCAGATAGTGCCGGTGCGAGATAGATTGCTGCTGGCCGAGCTCGACGATCTTGTCTTTGCTGAAGTCCAGAACCTGATCAAGGGTCAACCTTCCGACCTGCATATGACGCTACCCGAGATCATTGATCCCGAGGAAGGGCGTGATTTTGGCTACTTCGGTATCGGGTTCAAATCAGGGGTAAAACCAAGCTATAGCGAACTCGCCATTGAAGACTATATTGCAGAACTATTAGCTGGACGGCCCGCTGACCTGCCTGGGATGGCCGAGCTAAAGGCGAGTCACGAAGTTCGTATTGTCGTTGATGGGCGTGGCGACAAGAAGAAACGTCGCCGTGTATACGATTGCTTCGTCTACGAAGTCACTCTTAGAAAGAGTACATACGTCCTTTTCTCGGGAGAATGGTACTGCATTGAAAGTAATTTTTTCAGCGACGTAGAAAAGGACTATCAAGCGCTTCTGGCAGGTGTGCCTCTGCTAGCGACCACCAGCTCGATCAACGAGCAGGAATTAATCGCTGAACTGGATAAGGATGGCGATCTTCTCAACCTCGATAAGGTGAAGGCGTCTCCGTCTGGAGCGGCGGGTGCGAACTTGGAGCCCTGCGATTTCTTGTCCCGGAGGAAGGAGTTCATCCACTTGAAGGATGGGCACGGCTCCGCCCCGATAAGCCATCTCTGGAGCCAAGGCGTAGTTTCAGCCGAGAGTTTCGTTCGCGACGAGGTATTTCGGAAGTCGATGCGCGACGCCTGCATCAAACGACAGAAAGCAGCAGGGAAGGCGGGCTTTGAGGGGTTGTTACCGGACGGAAGGTCGAAGCCAACCCCGAGCGACTACAAAGTGATCTATGGCATTATGCGACACCCATACCAGCGGTCCAAGAAGCTCGGCCTGCCGTTTTTCAGTAAAGTCAGCCTCCGGGCAGCGGCAAGTCGCATTCAACTGATGGGCTACGTGGTGGAAGTGCATCTGATCGCCAAGCAGTGACACCGCCTCTCGATCTAGCAAGGCCTTCACCGCCCTGTAGGCTTTGCCTTCGTCGATCCTCGTGCCGTGGCCTCAACGGTTCCTCACCTTCGGCACTTTAATGCAGATGCGGCCGAGATTCACGCAGACGAAGTAGGTGTTCGGCCAGGGAGCTCCCGGAGCATCGTGTCCAAGGGCGAGAGGGGCGAGGCCGCCTGGACGTGATCGTACTTTATCGGATCGCTATGCTCGCATAGATCTCGACGGATTGGGTCAACAGCAAAGAGCTAGGTAGTGTGGACAAAGTGGATTCCCAAATCACCAGATGACTGATTCAAGGCTGCTCTTTGCGGAGAGTGGCGTTGGTTCGTGGTTTGATGTCGGACGAGGAATGGGCGTTCTTCGAGCCGTTCGTTGTCGAGAAGGGGCCGAGACGGGGGCGGCGTCCTCGTGATCACCGACGGGTGCTGGACGGAGTGTTCTGGATCGCTCGGACAGGCACGGCCTGGCGTGACCTGCACAGCCATTTCGGCGAGTGGAACTCGGTCTATCGGCAGTTCCGGCGCTGGACGCTGGCGGGGACCTGGGAGGTGATGCTGGAGGCGCTGAACGAGGCCGGCGCAGGGCATGGCAGCGTCCAGATGATCGATTCCACCATCATCCGCGCCCATCAGCACGCCGCCGGCGCGCTAAAAAAGGGGATGAGGACCAGGGTCTTGGCCGCTCTCGCGGTGGCTTCTCGACCAAGATCCATCTCCGCAGCAACGCTTTGGGCCTCCCTGTTGCGGTCACGCTGAGCGGCGGTCAGGTCTCCGATGTGAAGGGCTATGCGCCGGTCATGGACGAACCCGGCCCACAGCCTCGCGTGCTGCTCGCCGACAAGGGATACGACGCCGACTTCATCCTGGCCGACCTTGACGCCAGGGATGTCGTCGCCGTCATTCCCGCAAGGCGGAACCGCAAGGTTCAGCCCGTCATCGACGGTCATATCTACGCCCTGAGGAACCTCGTTGAGCGCTGCTTCTCAAGGCTCAAACACAGCCGCCGACTGGCGACCCGATACGACAAGACCGCCGACAGCTTCCTCGGTTTCGTCCTCGTCGCTTCAATCCGCCTGTGGGTCAGGCACTTTGTCCACACCACCTAGGAGCCCTGATAGCGAGTTAAAGCCGGGTGCTCTTTTTACTAGATAAAAGCGCCGCATCGTAGCGCGCTGGTGAAAGCCCGTTAACCAAATTGGGCGCTGTTGCCTCTTTTCCTTCGCCAATCTTCAGGTTTTGGCGAGACACGACTCCAAGATCAGTGAGCTCTGACGCTTAATGGAAAATGAGAAGGGTACCGATCAGTTTGTACGCGATCTCCTCCGGGAGATTGGGGTCACCAAGCCGTGGGAGCATGACGGCGGTCCGAAATGGAAGCGCGACGGGCTAGCTGGCGGCTCGAAGTCCAAAATCGGAAAAGGTGAGGGGAAACCGGAGTTCGTCTTTGTCGTGGATGGTTACGTCGTCATCATCGAGGATAAGAAGGAAGCGCGCTTCACTCGCTATCTCGTCGATGGCGTCGTCGTCACCGATTTCCCATACCGCCAAGACTTTGCACTGAATGGGGCGATTCACTACGCAACAGTGATGCTGCATAACAAGGCCCCTTGTCCTAAGGGGATTTTCGCAGTCGGGATCGGTGGCGACGAGCACCACCATGAAATCGCTTTAGCTTATGTCGCGCCAGGACAGGTTAAACTTCTTGGTGATCTAGACAATTTGGACGTCTTCGCCGAGAAAGCGATAGCTGAATTCCATTCTGTTGCAGTTCTTGGAAACAAGCCCGAGGCTGAAGTTAGACTTGACTCCGTCAAAGCCGCTGCATTGCGCCTCCACGAAGGAATGCGGAACTACGGGTCGGTTGAGAATGACAGGAAGGCCCCCCTTGTTTCGGCAATCCTACTAGCCCTTGAGAAGCCAGGATTCGATGTCGGCGACCTTAAAGGTACCTACGATCAGGTACTCCCCGGCGACTGGGACGGAGCCAAGATCTATAGGGCCGCCCATGACTACATGCTCTCAAAGAGTTTCGGGCCACATCAAAAGGTGGGAACATTACTCGATCAGTTCGCCTTCATCGAAAAAGCTCCGGCGCTGAACCGTATACATAAGGAGCTGGGCATGACGCCGCTTAGGTGGTTTGCCCAAATCCTGAAATCCGACGTCCAGAAGGTCGTAACCGATCCTTCAATGAGTTCTTTCGACGTCCTCGGCAATTTCTATCACGAGTTCATTTCGTATGGTGGCGGCGACGGAAACACTCTGGGCATCGTGCTAACACCTGAGCACGTTACCCTTCTGATGGTCGACCTTATCGATGTTTGCTCAAATGATTGGGTGCTTGATCCTACAGCGGGTACGGCGTCCTTCCTGATCGCCGCCATGCATCGCATGTTTAGTGACGCTGGTGACAATGAAGCGATCAAGGAGGATATTCGGAAAAACAGGCTTCACGGCGTCGAGCTCCAGGATAAACTGTTCGCGATTGGCACCACGAACATGATCTTGCGGGGGGATGGCAAGGCCAACTTCCGGCGCGATTCCATCTTCGAAGCCCCAATCGCCGAGATGCGTGGAGACAGCGTTTCCGCGAATGGTGAACGTGTCCCGGGCCATGGTTTTACTAGGTGGTGTGGACAAAGTGCCTGACCCACAGGCGGATTGAAGCGACGAGGACGAAACCGAGGAAGCTGTCGGCGGTCTTGTCGTATCGGGTCGCCAGTCGGCGGCTGTGTTTGAGCCTTGAGAAGCAGCGCTCAACGAGGTTCCTCAGGGCGTAGATATGACCGTCGATGACGGGCTGAACCTTGCGGTTCCGCCTTGCGGGAATGACGGCGACGACATCCCTGGCGTCAAGGTCGGCCAGGATGAAGTCGGCGTCGTATCCCTTGTCGGCGAGCAGCACGCGAGGCTGTGGGCCGGGTTCGTCCATGACCGGCGCATAGCCCTTCACATCGGAGACCTGACCGCCGCTCAGCGTGACCGCAACAGGGAGGCCCAAAGCGTTGCTGCGGAGATGGATCTTGGTCGAGAAGCCACCGCGAGAGCGGCCAAGACCCTGGTCCTCATCCCCTTTTTTAGCGCGCCGGCGGCGTGCTGATGGGCGCGGATGATGGTGGAATCGATCATCTGGACGCTGCCATGCCCTGCGCCGGCCTCGTTCAGCGCCTCCAGCATCACCTCCCAGGTCCCCGCCAGCGTCCAGCGCCGGAACTGCCGATAGACCGAGTTCCACTCGCCGAAATGGCTGTGCAGGTCACGCCAGGCCGTGCCTGTCCGAGCGATCCAGAACACTCCGTCCAGCACCCGTCGGTGATCACGAGGACGCCGCCCCCGTCTCGGCCCCTTCTCGACAACGAACGGCTCGAAGAACGCCCATTCCTCGTCCGACATCAAACCACGAACCAACGCCACTCTCCGCAAAGAGCAGCCTTGAATCAGTCATCTGGTGATTTGGGAATCCACTTTGTCCACACTACCTAAGGTGCTCCTTAACCCGCCCTATGGCCAAGCGAAAGACTCCACCACACGACATCTGTCGGAACTTGCCTTCATCGAGAGGGCGTTAGAGTTCGCGAACCCCGGCGGTCGTCTGGCCGCCATCGTTCCGCAGTCAACCATGGTTGGGAAAACGACGCAGGATAAGGCACGCAAGGTTTCGTTGCTCAGAAAGCATACGCTGGATGCCGTAATTACTATGAACGGTGAAACTTTTGCGGACTCTGGGGTAGGGGTTCACCCTGTAATCGTCATTTTCACTGCAGGACGGCCGCATCCATCCGACGCCAAGGTTAAGTTCGTCAATTTCAGCAAGGACGGCTACAAAGTGCAAATGCATCGTGGCCTCACAGACGATGGCACTGCGGCATCTCGTCGGAAGCACTTAATCGATGTGCTTCGGGGTGACACCATCGACGACACCCGTTTCATCGTGCGTTCGGAAGTAACCGCAGCGGACGAGTGGCATCATTCCTATTTTTACTTCAACGACCAGCCGCCCACGCTTGAGAATTTCATGGAGACGGTGGCGGATTACGTGTCTTGGCAGGTCGATATGTATGTTCGCGGAAACGGTGACCTAATCAAACCCAGCGTTGAACCGAAGCTATCTAGGATTGATGCTGATGACGTCGTTGAGTGACCTGACCTTCAGGCCAGTTTTCATCACTGAAGGTCCTGGAGGACAAACCGGCCTATTCCGACCGCATAAGGGACGAAGGCTCATTGCCGCCAATCGAAAGGCGGGCACAACGCCGTTCGTCGGCGCGTCACGCCTCAACAACAGTGTCACGGACTTTGCAGATGTGCCGGCCCAGTTCCCCGGGGGATGGGTGACGCTTGTATACAATGGGGATGGGGGAACCGGCCACGCCAGATTTCAACCTGCCTCATTCAGCGCCTCAGACGACGTGATCGCTTTGGAACCGATTTCAGATGAGGCGGACGAACCAGCTTTGTTGCTCATGGCCGCTATCATCACCCACCAGTGCGTCCCCAAGTTTGGCTTTGGCTACAAGCTGACTCTCCACAGACTGCGCCGTCAGAAGGTGATGGTTCCGATCAAGATGTGTGAGGACGGCGGAGAGGCTGTCGACTGGAAAGGGCTGTCGGCTCTGGGAAGAGAACTTCTCGACGCGGCGCGGCTGCGTGCGCGATCGAGCCGGGGGTCGTCGCTTCCGGGCGCAGAAGCTCCACCCGACCTCTCATTTGTACCCATGCTGGTCACGGACGTGTTCGACTCAATGACCGCGTCATCGGCATGGTATGACAAGGTCCACATCAAGCCCGGACCGGGCAGGAATATCTACCTTAGTCAAACCCAGTCATCGAACGGCGTTCAAGGCATTGTGGGCGAGCAAGGCCAGAAACCTGAGCCAGGCAACTGCATCACAATGACACTCAAGACCCAAGCTACGTTCTATCAGCCTAGTCCATTCTACACAGCTCAGAACTTCCTTATTTTTCGTCACGCCTCTCTGGACGCGGATGCTGCGATGGTCTTGGTAACTTCCCTCCGTCGCGCCGTGCAGAAGTTCTCTTGGGGCTACGGAGTTTCGATGGCGCGTCTCCGGAAAACCCGACTCATGGTTCCAGTAACGACTGCGCCCGACGGCACGAAAGTTGTCGACTGGGAGGGGATGCGTGTCTACGGACGCATGTTGCGGGCTCGGGCAGACGACGTAGTCAATACCGCAACGCGACACCTGAGTAGCTGAGTGGCCGATCCGATCGGTTGAGTTGCCCTGCAACGGATAGCAAACGAACGGCTCCCCACCGCATACCCACCCAACTCCCAAGCGGAAGCACCTTCCGGCTTATCCCGGCCGGGCGTCAAAGCTAGAGGGACTTTGAGAAGGTGGTGCCGCTTAGGTGACTCGAACACCTGACCCCATCATTACGAATGATGTGCTCTACCAGCTGAGCTAAAGCGGCCTAAACCCTACTATTCCACTACTACCGCCAGACCCTATTCGCTAGGCGGTTGAAACACCAAGGCAAATAGCGAGATACCCGCTACTTACGAATGATGTGCTCTACCGGCTGAGCTAAAGCGGCCCGGTTGCGACGGACGAAGCTGTCCGCGCGAGACGGGGTCTTTATACGGCCGGATCGCGCTTGCCAAGCGCCGCGTTCAAGATCGTGAGCAATGAGGTCTCGTCGGGCGATTTTGCCACAACGGGCGTCAGGCCCAGCGCGGCGAGCGGGGCCGCGGCGGCGGGAGAGATGCAGGCGAGGACGGCCTGGGCCAAGGGGGCGTAATGAAGCTTGGCGAGCGCTTGTCCGGCGCGGGGGGAGTGGATCAGAACGGCGTCGAAGAGTGAGGGCGCTGCGGCTGACGTTTCGATGGCGCGATAGACCGTCAGAGAATGGATCGACACATTGCGGGCGCCGGCGGCGGTGAGGGCGGCGGCGAGATCGCCGGCGGGCGTTTCCGCTTGAGGGACCAGGACGGCGGCGCTGGCGATGGCGCTGGCGAGCAGGCGGGCGAGGTCGCGCAGGTCGCCGGATGCGGAACGGACATCGGCGAAGCCTGCATCATGGGCGGCCTGGGCGGTCGCATCGCCCACGGCGAAGACCGGCAGGTCGCGACGGGGCGTCAGAGCTGCGAAGGCGGCGACGCCGTTGATGCTGGTGAAGGCCAGGGCGGCGAACGACGTCAGATCGGGAACGGGCGGGGTAAGGTGTTCGATCGCTAGCAGGGGCGCGACGAACGGCTCGAACCCCGTGTCGCGCAGGCGGGCGGCGGTGCGCGCGGCGCCCGGTTCGGCGCGGGTGATCCAGACGCGGGCGGGCCCAAATTCTTCGTCTAAGGCGCTCATCCGTCCAGGGTCGCGGGATCGACTTCCTGATCGCCGGCCGAGGCGTGGACCTCGCCGCCCAGGCGTTGGCCCAGAGCGCGCGCGTCGGCTTCGGTCGGTTGGAAAAGATCGCCGACGCGCCGCCAGCGGGCGGACCCATCCGGGCTGAGCATCTCGGTGGTCAGGTGCAAGGTGTCGTGTTCGATGCGGGCGTAGGCGCCGACGGCGGTGCGGCACGACCCCTCCAGCGCCGTCATGGCCCCGCGCTCGGCGGCGATGCACAGGGCGGTCTCGGGGTGGTTCAGGGCGGCGACCCAGTCTGCGTCGATGTCGGCGGCGCGGGTCTGGATGGCCAGGGCGCCTTGGCCCGGCGCCGGCAGGAAGGCGTCCAGCGACAGTTTCTCGCGGATAGGGTCGGTGACGCCCAGGCGCGTCATGCCCGAGACGGCCAGAAGGATCGCGTCGAAATCGCCATCGGCCGCGCGGCGCAGTCGTGTATCGATATTTCCGCGCAGCATCTCGACCTTCAGGTCCGGCCGCAGGGCAAGCGCCTGGGCTTGCCGTCTCAGGCTGGCGGTGCCCAGGCGAGCGCCGAAGGGCAGGGCGTCGAAACTGTCGAAATCGCGGCTGATGAAGGCGTCGCGGGCGTCTTCGCGCTCTGGGATGGCGGCGATGCACAGGCCGTCGGGCTGTTCGGCGGGGACGTCCTTCATCGAATGGATGGCGATGTCGATCCGGCCGGCCAGCAGGGCCTCCTCGATCTCCTTGGTGAACAGGGCCTTGCCGCCGACTTCCAGCAGGCGGCGATCCTGGATGCGGTCGCCGGTGGTGACGATCTCGACCAGAGGAACGGCGGTCTCGATCTCGGCCTCGGGCACGTTCAGGGCGCGGCCGATGGCGCGCTGCATCATGCCGGATTGGGCGAGCGCCAGCTTGGAGCGTCGGGTGCCGATGCGGAGGGGAAAGGTCATGAGCGTTGCGCACCGGTCGCCGGGTCGCTACCTCGACCCGATGGAGATGTCCGCCGACTATAGCAGCGGCGCCAAGTCAGCAACTGGACGGGATGTCCTCCCTCGTCCCGGTCCGCTGACGGTGCTGGGCCTGGAGACCAGTTGCGATGAGACCGCCGCCTCGGTCGTGCGCCTGACGGGCGGTCGGGCGGAGGTGTTGTCCTCGGTCGTTCACAGCCAGATCGACGACCATGCGGCCTATGGCGGCGTGGTGCCCGAGATCGCGGCGCGCAGCCATGTCGAAATGATCGCCGAGGTCACGCGCCGCGCGATGGCCGAGGCCGATATGGGCTATGACGGGCTGGACGGGATCGCGGCGACGGCCGGGCCGGGTCTGGTCGGCGGGGTCATGGTGGGCCTCAGCTTTGGCAAGGCGGCGGCGCTGGCGCGCGGCCTGCCGCTGGTGGCGGTCAACCATCTTGAAGGCCACGCCGTGTCCGCCCGGCTGGGAGCGGAGGTCGCCTATCCCTTCCTGCTGTTGCTGGTCTCGGGCGGCCACTGCCAGCTTCTGGAGGTGCGCGGCGTCGGCGATATGAGCCGGATCGGGGCCACCATCGACGACGCGGCCGGCGAGGCTTTCGACAAGATCGCCAAGGCCTTGGGCCTGGGTTATCCGGGCGGGCCGGCGCTGGAGCGGCTGGCCACGCAGGGTGACGGGGCCAAGATCGATCTGCCGCGCGCCCTCTTAGGCCGCAAGGATTGCGACTTCTCCTTCTCGGGCCTGAAGACCGCGGCCTTCCGTATCGCCCAGACCTGCGAGACCGAGCAGGACAAGGCCGATCTGGCCGATGCGGTTCAGAACGCCATCGCGCGTCAGCTGTCGGATCGGTCGGAGCGGGCGCTGGCGGCCTATGCGGAGACGCATGACCATCGGCTGTTCGTCGTGGCGGGGGGCGTGGCGGCCAACAAGACCATCCGCGCGACCTTGCAGGCGACGGCGGCGAAACACGGCTTCGACTTCCTGGCGCCGCCCATGGCCTATTGCACCGACAATGCGGCGATGATCGCCCTGGCCGGGGCGGAACGGTTGGCGTTGGGCCTGACCAGCGACATCGACGTGGTCGCGCGGCCGCGATGGCCGCTGGACGAAGCGCGCGCCCTGTCCGATCCTTCGCACAAGCCGGGCCGCAAGGGCGCCAAGGCATGAATGATAAACAAGCCTCGGGAGGGCGTATGGAATTCCGCACGGCAGGGGTCATCGGCGCGGGCGCCTGGGGCACGGCTCTGGCGCAGGTTTGCGTTCGGGCCGGACTGGACACGACCTTGCAGGCGCGCGAGCAGCAGTTGGTCGAGACGATGCGGGCGACGCGGGCCAACGACCTCTATCTGCCCGGCGTGCCGCTGGCCGACGAACTGAAATTCACCGCCGATCTGGCCGATCTCGGGGATTGCGACGTGATCCTGGCGGTGCCGCCGGCCCAGCACATGCGCGCGACGCTGACGGCGTTTGCGCCCCACTATCGCGCCGGCGTGCCGGTGGTGCTGTGCTCCAAGGGCGTCGAGCGCGGGACGATGAAGCTGATGACCGAGGTGCTGGCCGAGACCCTGCCGGACGCCCCCGCCGCCGTCCTGTCCGGTCCCAGTTTTGCGGGCGAGGTGTCGCGCGGTCTGCCGACCGCCGTGACCCTGGCCTGTGCGGATCAGGCGCTGGGCGAGGCCTTGCTGAACACCCTGTCGGCGCCGGGCTTCCGGCCCTATCTGGCGACCGATCTTGTGGGCGCCGAGGCGGGCGGGGCGCTGAAGAACGTCCTGGCCATCGCCTGCGGCATCTCCGAGGGGCGTCAGTTGGGCCGCAGCGCCCACGCCGCCCTGATCACGCGCGGCTTTGCGGAAATGACGCGCCTCGCCGTCGCCATGGGCGGACAGGCCGAGACGGTGGCGGGCTTGTGCGGCCTGGGTGACCTCGTCCTGACCTGCTCCAGCCCCCAGTCGCGCAACATGAGCCTGGGTCTGGCCCTGGGTCAGGGACAGACGGTCGAACAGGCCCTGGCCGGCAAACGGTCGGTGGCGGAAGGCTATGAAAGCGCGCCGGCGGTTCGCGAACTGGCCGCGCGTCTGGGCGTGGAAATCCCGATTTCGGAAGGCGTCGCCGCCCTGCTGGCCGGCGAGATCGATGTCGATGGTCTGATCGACGGCCTGCTGTCGCGCCCGCTGAAGGCCGAGCGTGTCTGAAGCGGCCGAGGCGCCGGCCGAGCGCAAACGGGTCTGGAAGACGCCGCCCGGCGTGGCCCTGTGCGCCGAGGGCGACATCGCCGACCCCGGCTCGCGCGGCTTCGTGCTGCAGATTGGCGAGGCCTTCTTTCACGGCTTCGTGGTCAGGAAGGACGGTCAGGTCGCGGGCTGGGTCGATCGCTGCCCGCATGCGGGCTTTCCCATCGCCATGGAGATCGACCGGTATCTGACGCCGGACGGCGCGCTGATCCTGTGCGGCTGGCATGGGGCGGTGTTCGAACCGCTGACCGGGGAATGCAAGGGCGGCCCCTGCGCGGGCGGGCGACTGACGCCCTGGCCGGTGGCGGCCTCTGGCGGGATCGTCAGAACGGCCTGAGGCGCTTCACCGCGCCAGTCTGCCCTTGGCCTTGCCGGCGCTGAAGACCACGTCGGGATCCGGTTTCTTGATGTCGATGCTGGTGTGGCTCAGCACCGACAGGATGTAGCGGCCGATGTTCAGGCGCGCCGTCTTCTTGTCGTCGGTGGCGACGACGGTCCAGGGCGCATAGTCGCGGTCGGTCTCGTCCAGCATCCGGTCGCGGGCGTCGGAATAGGCGTCGAACCGCGCCTCGGCCTCGGCGTCCAGCGACGACAGCTTGAACTTCTTCAACGGATCCTCGCGGCGTTCCTTCAAACGCTTGGCCTGCTCCTTGCGCGAGATATCCAGCCAGATCTTGATCAGGATGATCCCGTCGTCGGTCAGCATCCGCTCGAAGCGCGGGGCGTCGGCCATGAACTGGGCGTACTGCTCTGGCGTGCAATAACCCATGACTGGCTCGACCCCGGCGCGGTTGTACCAGGATCGGTTGAAGATCACCGTCTCGCCCGCCGCCGGCAGGTGCGGGACATAGCGCTGGAAATACCACTGGCTCGTCTCGCGGTCGCTGGGCTTGGGCAGGGCGATGACGCGGGTCTGGCGCGGCGACATATGTTCGGTCAGGCGCTTGATCGCGCCATCCTTGCCGGCGGTGTCGCGCCCCTCCAGCACGATGACCACGCGCGAGCCATGCTCGATGCTCCAGGCCTGGGTCTGGACGATGGCCAGCTGGATCTGTTCCAGCTCGGCGTCATAGGCGTCGGATTTCTTTCCCATGGCAAGAGAGTGGGCCGAGGGCCGGCAGAGAGCAAGGGCGAGGGAGCCGACTGCGAAGCTGGGCGTTAAGGCGCCGGGCCCGTCCGGCCTCCGAGGGGCCGAATGAAGCGCGATCTGGCGGACATGTGGAATCTGGTGTGGGAGCTGGCGCTGCTGGTCTGCGCTGGCTTTGCGTTGCTGAACGCCTTCGCCCCGCCCCAGGACCTGCCGTGGAAGCCGCTGGATCTGGATCGGCCTTTGGGCCGCGCGACAGCTGCCAAGGTCGCCGGATTCGATGTGCCGACCGCCGCCACCCCCGAAACTGTCGAGGGCGCGACCGAGGCCTGTATGCAGGCGCTGCGCAATGCGGGGGTTCAGGTCGAACGCGCGCCCGACCGCGACGACGGCGGCTTCTGCGTGGTGCGCGGGGCGGTGCGGATCACGGGCGGCGAGGTGACGCCTCTGGCGCCCGCCGACGTCGTCATGCAGTGCCCGCTGGCGGTCCGCTACGTCATCTGGGATCGACAGGTGCTGCGCCCGGCCTCGCGCGACATTCTGGGCTCGGCCCCAGCACGGGTGGAAAACTATGGCACCTATTCGTGCCGCCGCATCTACGGCTCGCAGGACGAGACCGAGCGGCCCAGCGAACATGCCAAAGCCAATGCGCTGGATGTCGCAGCGGTGACCTTGAAGGACGGGCGGACCGTCAGCGTTCTAAACGATTGGCGCGGCGATGGGCCCGCAGGCGAGCCGGGCGGTCGCTTCCTGCACGCCTTGCGCGACGGGGCCTGCCAGCTGTTCTCGACGGTGTTGACGCCGGACTACAACGCCGCCCACGCCAACCATCTGCACATCGACGGGGCCGCGTGGGGCCTCTGTCGTTAAGTCTGAATGCGTCCGGTGCGACTCGCTTTGCTGTTGACCGTCTGGAAAAGCCGGGTGACAACATCGCTGCAGTCCGGATTTCGCGTGGGGTCCAAACCCGCGTTTCGCTCCTTCGCCTGAACGAGCTGTCCAGATGGATTGTCGGGTCACCTCGAGGGGGATCCGCCTGGAAAAGCGCGTTTACGGAGACGCAGACATGGCGACCGGCACGGTCAAGTGGTTCAACCCCACCAAGGGCTACGGCTTCATCCAGCCCGATAGCGGCGGCTCCGACGTGTTCGTTCACGTCACCGCCGTTCAGAAGGCCGGACTTCAGGGCCTCGATGAGAACGCCAAGGTCGAATACGAGCTGGAAAACCAGCGCGGCAAGACCTCGGCGATCGACCTCAAGGTCCTTTAAGTCGATCCAGCCTTCAAGGCTTAGAGGCGGGCGCGGGAGTTTCTCCCGCGCCCGTTTTCTTTTTTGGCTACCGCGCTTTGCGCTGCTTGAGCCCGTCGGGCTTCGCCCTCTGCGATTGCTGCGCCAGGACGATGGCACCCAGCACCAGGGCGCCGCCCAGGGCCTGAACCGGCGTCAGGGTCTCGCCGAAGATCCACCAGCCCAGCAGGCCCGCGACAACCGGCTGGATCAGGATGGTCACGGCCGTGACCGAGGCGGGCAACTTGCCCAGTGCCCAGGCCACGCCGCCTTGGCCGAAGACGTGCATCACGCCCATTGCCACGCAGGCGGCCCAGCCGGCTGGCCCGGCGGGGATGACAGCTTCGCCCAAAGCCAGGGCGACGATCAGCAGCAGGGGCGCGCCCAGCAGGGTCGCCCAGAAGGTCACCCGCATCGCGCCGGCCGTGCGCCGCGCCGCCTGCACCGCCAGAAAATAGCCCGAGTACCAGACCGCCACCGACAGGGAGAACAGGTCGCCCAGCATGGGATTGGTCCCTTGGCCGCCATCGGCGCCCGCCGCCATGGCGAAGGCGCCGCCCATGGCCAGGGCTAGGGCTAGGATAAACAGCCGGTGCGGCCGCTCCTTCAGCACAAACCAGCCGAACAGGGTCACGACGACCGGCGTCAGGTTGCACAGCACCGTGGCGTTCGCGACCGAGGTCATGACGATGCCGTAGTGCCAGAAGCTGAGATCCAGGGCGAAGAACAGGCCCGCCAGCAGCGCCCATTTCGACGGCGCGCCGACGCCGCCCGGTTCGCGCGACGCCAGGATCGTCAGCAGGGGCAGGGCGAACAGGAACCGCCAGAAACCCGCGGCCGCCGGTCCCGTCTCGGTCAACCGCACCAGAATGGGCGCCAGGCCCAGCACACTGGCCGCGATCAGCAGAACGATCAGCGCAAAGGCGCGCGAGGAGGGACGAAACGCCATAGCGGACATGGCCCGGCTCTTACGGCGCCCTGCGACCTGACGCCACAGGCGCCGTCACGCCGCGCCTTAAACGAGCGGGTCGATCCGCGCTCGCAACACGACGCTGAGGCCCGGCGCGCGGTCTCGGTAGTCGATCGTCCCGTCCAGCTGACCGACCAGGCTCTTGATCATCATCGAGCCGAACCCCTTGCCGGCCAGATGCCCGCCGGCGCCCTCGTCCTCCACCGTCATGCGGAAGAAGGCGCCGTCTTCCTGGAAGGCGATCTGCAGCGGACCAGGCTTGCCGCCATAGGCGTAGTTCTGGGCGTTGATGATCAGTTCCGTCAGGATCAGGCCGATGGTGATGGCGCGCCCTGGCTCGATGCAGACCGGGTCCAGATCGGTTTCGATGGCGGCGGCCCAATCGGGCCCCATGCTGGAGCCCAGGTCGTCGACCAGATCCCCGATGTAGCGGCTCATGTCGATGGTGGTGACCTGGTCGCTCTGATACAGGCGGCTGTGGACCCCCGACACGGCCCGCACACGCCGTCGCGCCTCGTTCAGCGCCGACGCGGCCGGTCCGCTCGCCAGCTCGCGCGCCTGAAGGCCCAGGAAGCTGGACACCAGCGTCAGGCTGTTCTGAACCCGGTGGTTCACCTCGCGGATCAGATACTGCTGTTGCTCCAGCCGCAGGTCGCGCTCGGACAGGCGATCCTGCAGCGATCGGTTCAGCCGCCGGACCTGATGGACTGCGGCGTAGTCGGCCAGCGCGTCCCTCAGCCGGGCTGCGGACTCGACTGCGGCGGGGCCCCAACGGTGTGCGTGGCCCGAGACGGTGTCCGACCAGCTTTCGAACGAGGCGCGGGGCGTCAGAACGGCGTTGGGGCCCGTCTTCTCCGCCGTCGCGGGATTGCCGGCCCAGCGCACCGTTTCCAGCACCTCCGAACGGAACCACAGCAGCGACACCGGCTGATCCAGAGGCAGGGTCACCGCCAGCAGGCCGCTGGCGTGCGTCTTCCAGGCCTCGGCGGCCGGCAGAACCGAGGCCAGATTGTGCGACGAGACGGGGCGCAGGCCCGGGCGTCCCGCAGCCCAGGCGGCGATAACGCGTACGCCGTCTTCGGGCGGTGTATGGCCAAAGGTCTGGATGTCGCCGTCGCTGACGATGGCCAGACCGTCCGCGCCGGTCAGCTGCATCAGGGCGTCGGCCTTTTCAGCCAGCGCCTCTCGCATCGGCCGGTCTGGCGACAGCCGCGAAAGAAGTTCGTCCTCCATCCGACGCAGGCGCGTCCGCTCGCGATACAGGTCGGCGTCGCTCCGGGACTTCAGCTGTCGCGCGAGATTGCGCGCCAGAGCCGTGCAGCCCACGCGCAGCTCATAGGGCAGCAGTTTGGGCGACGCGTTGTGGCAGGCCACCAAGCCCCACAGGGCGTCATCGACGATGATCGACACGGACGCGGAGGCCCGAACGTCCATGTTGCGCAGATATTGCAGATGGATCGGGGACACTGAGCGCAGGCCGCTGTCACTCATGTCCAGCGGCGCCTCGCCGGGCGCAATGGGGCGCAGGGGCTGGGGCGTATAGCGGCTGTCCGGAATGACCCGCACAGGGTTGCGCAGATAAAGGGCGCGCGCCTGCTGGGGGATGTCGGTCGCGGGGAAATGGTGGTTCAGGAAGGAGCCGGACCCATCGGCGCGGCTTTCGGCGACAACCTGACCCGCCTCGTCGTCCTGAAAGCGATAGATCATCACCCGGTCGAAACCGGTCAGGCGTCGGAAGGCGTCCGCCGCCCGCTCGCACACCGTCTGGATCGTCACCGCCCGTTCCAGCGCGACGCCTGCGGCGTCCAGGTTGGCGATCAGATCGACGCCGAGCCGGGCCTGCTGCGAGCTCTGCTCGACCTCGATGATCATCAGATCGTTGATCGTGCCGGACGTCGTTCCCGGCGCGCGGTGCACCACGACGTCGTATTCCAGACGATTGGTCGCGCGCCAGCGACAGGCGAAGCCGGCCTCCTGATGCGCGGCCATGGCGCGCACGGCCCGGTCGGCGACATCGCCCAGCACGTCGGCGACGGTGCGATCGATCCAGACCTTACGGCCCGTCAGATCCTCGATCGCGCCCGCCCCCTGGCGAATGGTCAGGGATTGCAGATCCAGCACCAGCATGAAGCCGTGCGGCTGGATCGATTGAGGAATGTGGATCGGCTCGCGATCGCACTCGTTCAGCGCGGCGTCGGCCAGGTCAAGCGTCTCGGTCATGCCGCGGCCTCCTGCGGCGGGGGTTGCAAGGTGCGGTGGGCGAAGGCGAACCCGTCGACGCCGCCCTTAACAATCTGTTCGACGGTGGCGCGACCGCTGACGCAGGCCCGGTCCAGCAAGTCCATGAAGGCGCGCCAGCGTGCGCCGGTTTCTTCGCCATAGGGATCCAAGAAGCCGAGGCCGTCCAGATCGCGACCTTCGGCGGCCAGCCGGCGCCGAATGATGCGACCGCCCAGCATCGACCCTTCGGCCACATAGACCCAGCCCAAGGCCTCTCCAGCGGAAGCCGGCGCAGCCGGGTGAGCCGGCGGGGGAACGCGCTGGCCCAGTATCGTCAGGTCCTGGGCGATCCCTTGCGCACGTGATCGCGGTTCGAAGCCAGCGCCCAGTTCGGCGTTCAACCCCGCCGCCAGCGGATGACTGAGCGGCTCCAGTCCGGCATGGAAGCGGTAAAAGGCTGCTACGGTCGCCGCCCGCGTGGCGTGATCTGACAGACGCGGCTCGATCCGGGCCTGGACTTCCAGGGTCTCGTGGGCTGGGGCGGTGGCTTCCCGAAGAGCGAGAAGGGCAGGGGAAGCGATCATGGGGCTCAGATTAACACATTGTCTTGTCTTGTCGATTTGCACAGGCCAGAAGGCGCGGACCGCCACGGAACGGCCCAGACCGCGTGGCGTTCACCAGCAACCTTCTCATCTCCCTTTGATCGGCAGATTTTCATGAAACTGCGCGTCCGCGCCGAACTCGTCTATCGTTTCGATCCGCCGACGGACGCCATCTACAAGATCCAGGTCGCCCACTGGCCGGGCCAGGACATTCTGGAAGAGACCCTGACCTTCGACCCGCCGGTCGATTTCCATGAGGACGAGGACGTCGACTTCGGCGCCCGCACCCTGCGTTGCCATGTCGAGGGCGAGATCAAGCTGACCTATGAGGCGGTGGTCGAGAACGGCGTGTTGAAGGGCCTGCCGCCCAGCGTATCCCAGCATGACTGGGGCGAGCTGCCCGCCGAGGTCCTGCCCTATCTCCAGCCCAGCCGCTATTGCCCGTCGGATCAGTTCGGCCGCTTCGTGACGCGCGAGTTCGGCGACACGGCGGGCGGCGCACGGGTGCTGGCGATCCTGAACTGGATCACCGAGAACGTCGATTATGAGCACGGCGTGTCGGACACCGAAACTACGGCGGCGCGCACCTTTATCGACCGGGCCGGCGTGTGCCGCGACTTCACCCATCTGGGCATGGCCCTGTGCCGGGCGTCGGGCATTCCGGCGCGTGCGGTCAGCGCCTTCGCCCACCAACTCAGTCCGCCCGACTTCCACGCCATATTCGAGGTCTGGCTGGACAACGGCTGGTGGCTGGTCGACCCGACGGGCCTGGCGCCGGTCGAAGGCCTGGTGCGGATCGCCTGCGGGCGCGATGCGGCGGACATCGCCTTCCTGACGACGCAGGAGCGCTGTCAGATGGTGCGCCAGTCGGTGACGGTGGCGGCGGCCTGACCCGTCGCTACTTCGGCTTCTGCGCCGCCTTGTAGGCCTGAAGCGCGTCGATCACGTCCATCTGGCGCAGCACCTTGTTCTGCGGATCGATCAGGACATGGGCGCCGGCCGGAACCGCGATCTGGCCGCGCCCGCCCGTCATGGCCACGATCTGAACGCGCCCGTCGATCTCGACCTCCAGCGGCATGGGGAAGGTGCCGCCATCGCCCGTCGTCCACTCCAGCTTCAGCACATCGCCCTCACGGGTCTGGTTCAGAACCGGCAGGGCGGCGTTGTAGAGATAGCCGCGGAAGAACCAGCCGTAGTCCTGGCCCGTGACGTCGTTGATGATCGCGAGGAAGTCGCCGGTGGACCGGTACAGCGGCGCGAAGTTGCCCGGCCGGGGGTCGGGTCGGCCATAGACCAGACGCGTGAGCGCGTCGTGGAAGGCCGCGTCGCCGATCAGCATGCGAAGCGAATGACTGATCAGCGAGCCTTTGTTGTAGATGTCGAGGCCCGGCCCGACGTCGCCTTTGTAGACCTCGTCTTCGGTCTTGGGCGTGCCTGAAACGACGGGATATTTGTTGAGCAAACCCTCGCGCTGATTGGCCAGTTCGCGCTGCATATAGCGGTCGCCCAGCAACCACCGCGCATAGAGCGGCTGCATATAGCTGCCCAATCCCTCGTGCAGCCACATGTCGTCGGCGTTCTGATTGGTCAGCTGATTGCCGAACCATTCGTGGGCGAACTCGTGCTGCAACAGCCAGTCATAGCCCCGCCCGTCGATCTTGTAGCCGTTGCCGTAGGCGTTGATGGTCTGGTGCTCCATGCCCAGGTGCGGGGTCTCGACCACCCCCATCTTCTCGTCGCCGAAGGGGAAGGGGCCGACGGTGGCTTCGAAGAAGTCCAGCATCTTGGGGAACTGGGCGAACAGGCCCTGGACCTGTTCGGGCGTGTCCGATTTCAGATGCCAGTAGCGCATCGGGATCGTGTTGCCGAACCGGCTGGCGTAGTCGCCCGACACCTCTTCATAGGGCCCGACGTTCAGCGCGATGGCGTAGGTGTTGGGCGATTTCGCCGACCAGTTCCAAGTGGTCCAGCCGTCGCCGTGATCGACCTTGCCCAGGAAGCGGCCATTGGACGGCGCCGACAGGGTCGACGGGACGGTGATGTGCAGATCGACCCGGCCCGGTTCGCCATGCGGGCTGTCGATGCAGGGCCAGAAGATGTCGCAGCCCTCGCCCTGAACCGCCGTGGCGATCCACGGCTCACCCGACGGCGCGGTGGACCAGACGAAGCCGCCGTCCCACGGTGCACGGGGCGCCACGCGCGGCTGGCCGGCGTAGGCGACGCGCAGGGCTGCCGACCGGCCCGTGGCCAGGGTCTCTGGCAGCTGCACCGTCAGCCGGCCTTCGGGGTTGGACCAGCGATCGACGGCGACTTCGACCCCGTCGATCTGGACCGAGGAAATCGTCAGCAGCGCATCCAGTTCGACGACCAGAGCGGTCAGGGGCGCCTTGGCGGTGAAGTCCAGCACGGCGACCGCGTCGATGGCCTTGTCTTCGGGCAGGACCTTGATCGACAAATCGGCCTTGTCGAACTGCATCGCCTGCTGTTCCGGCGTCAGCGGCTGATCGGTGGCCAGGGTGAAGGCGGTCGATTCACGCGGCGTCGGTGCCGGCTGGGCGACGGTGGCGCAGGCCGACAGCGTCAGGGCGCTGGCTGCGGCCAAAAGCAAAATCTTGATGCGCATGAACCGCTCCCCGTCTGAGGCGACAGGCTAGCGCGAGCGGGCAATGGCGCAAAGAAAAAGGCCGGTGTTTCCACCGGCCTCTTCCAGAACTCTATGTCGCGGTCGCCGATCAGGCGGCGGCTTGTTCGGCCAGCTTGGCGCGAATCTGGCGCTTGATGCGCTGAGCGGCGATCGACAGCTGCTCGTCGCGGGCCTTGACGATGAAGACGTCCAGGCCACCCTTGTAGTCCAGGGTGCGCAGCGCAGCGTTCGAGATGCGCAGGCTGAACGTCTGGCCCAGGGCTTCCGACGTGACCTTGACCGTCTTCAGCGACGGCAGGAAGCGGCGCTTGGTCTTGATGTTCGAGTGGCTCACGTTGTGGCCGACCATGGGGCCGATACCGGTGAGTTCGCAACGACGCGACATCGTCAGATCCTTAAGGTGCGGCGTCCAGCCCGAGCGTGGGAGAGGACGCATGAAACAGTTGCGCGCGGGAACCAGCCCGCGCGAGAGGGGGCCGTATAAAGGAAGAGGCGGTTCGGCGTCAAGCCGCGTCTGGACCCATCGTCCCCATGCCTCGTTCAGCCGTCATTCAAATGCCGCCCTGTATGGCCCATATGATGACGACCCCAAAAGAGACCAAGCAGAACAGAAGGCTTCCATGTCCCGTCCGTCCTTGATCGACCGTCTGCCCAAGCGCGCGCTCGCCGTCCTGGCCCCGGTGATGGCCGGCGGCTTCATGCTGGCCTCGCCCGCCATCGCCCCGGCCCAGACTGCCGCTCAGTCCGAAGTCCTGCCCGGCTACTGGGAATACACCACCAGCGCGGTGGGTCAGCGCGACACCGAGCAGAAGTGCGTGCGGCCCAGCGAGATCAACCGATTCTTCGGCGGCCTGTCGACCAACAAGTGGCGCTGCACCTATCCGACCCGCGTGGTCGGCAACGGCAACGCCCGCTTCGAGGGAACCTGCCAGGACCGCAAGGGCCGTCGCATCGCTGTTCGCCTAAATGGGACCTACACGGAAACCAGCTTCAGCTTCCGCGGCGGCGCCCAGATCGTGCGGGGCACCCCCTATATCCCCGCCAGCATCACCGCGCGGCGCATCAGCGCTCAGTGCCCGGCCAACGCCGAATATTTCTGACGGCGGCAGCAGCGCTTCCCATTTCGTCATTCCGGGGCTGAGCGGAGCGAAGAACCCGGAACCCAGGGCCGCACGCGCATTGCCGGATCCGTTTAAAGCCTGATGCATGCCTCCTGGGTTCCGGGTTCGTCCTTCGGACGCCCCGGAATGACGCGAGCAGGCTGAGTGTCGATTGAGACGAGGCAGAAACAAAAAAAGGCCCCGGATCGCTCCGGGGCCTTTTCTTTTGTCCGAAACTCGAAGCTTAGGCGGCTTCGGCGGTCGGGATCGGCTTTTTGGCGCTGAGCGACTTGGCGAGCAGCTCGACGGCGGCGTCCTTGTCGATCTTGTTGGCGGCGGCGACTTCTCGCGCCATGCGGTCAAGGGCCGATTCATAGAGCTGGCGCTCCGAATAGGACTGTTCCGGCTGGGTGTCGGCGCGGTGCAGATCGCGAACCACTTCGGCGATGGAGATTAGGTCGCCCGAGTTGATTTTGGCTTCGTATTCCTGGGCGCGACGTGACCACATGGTGCGCTTGATGCGCGCGCGGCCCTTCAGGGTGGTCAGGGCCTTGGTCACGACGTCGTCGGCGGCCAGCGAACGCAGACCGGCCGTGACGGCCTTCTTGGTCGGGACGCGCAGGGTCATCTTCTCGTGGTCGAAGGTCACGACATAGACCTCCAGCGACATGCCCGCGACTTCCTGGGTCTCGATCGCCGCCACCTTGCCGACGCCGTGCGCCGGATAGACGACCGCGTCGCCAACCTTGAACTCCAGACCAGTCTTGCTCGTCATAATCGTCCTTTCCCGGTCAGGGCCGGGCGAAACGAAGGCGCAGGAAACGCAAACAGGATCTCACCCGCCGGATCGCTCCGTCGGAGGGGATGATGTTGGGCGTCAAAAGCGGAAACGGATCACCAAACCTCTGGCCGATCCCGTCTAGGGCGGGATTCTGTCGCAAACACGGGCGGCGCGAAGATTTCGCGGACCGCCCGATCCAATGAAACAGAACCTATCACAAATCTGCGGAATTTCAAAACGTCCACAGGGCGGACGTGCAAATACGGCAAGGCTTGAGCGCCGCCAGTCCTTAAATCAGGAACCCTTGCCCGGCTTAGGGCTGAAGTATTTCTCGTATTTGCCGGTTTCGCGCTCGTACTGCTCACGATCGGCGGGGGGCGTGCCCTTGACGGTGATGTTGGGCCAGACCTTGGCGTATTCGGCGTTGACCTGAAGCCATTTGCCGTCCGGCTCGTCCTCGGTGTCCGGCACGATGGCGTCGACCGGGCATTCCGGTTCGCACACGCCGCAGTCGATGCATTCGTCGGGCGCGATCACCAGGAAGTTCTCGCCCTCGTAGAAGCAGTCCACCGGACACACTTCAACGCAGTCCATGAACTTACATTTCACGCAGGCGTCGGTGACGATGTAGGTCATTGGGCGAAAAACGGGTGTCGGTCTGTGGGCGGGAGGCCTGCGACATGGCGGCCACGCAACCAACTGTCAACAGCGCGGCTTAAGGCGAGAGCCATTCGCAGCGCCTTGACAGAACAGCGCCTAATCGCAACTGTATTGATTGCATATCCGCCCCATCGACAGGAACTCCCCATGCGCACCCCCTTCATGAAATACGCCGTCGTCGGCGCGGCCGCCCTAAGCCTGATCGCAGGCGGCGCGGTCGTGGCTCAGGCCGCTCTGACCAAGAACCCCGCCGAAGTCACCGCCGGGACCTACGATCTGGAATCCAGCCACGGCAAGATCACCTGGTCGGTCAATCACTTCGGCCTGTCGACCTATACGGGCCAGTTCGTGAACGTGAAGGCGGTGCTGAAGCTGGATCCGGCCAACCCGTCGGCCTCGACCCTGACCGCGACGATCCCGCTGACCGACGTGGCGCCCAACGACGACCGTCTGAAGGCCCACCTGCAAACCGCCGACTTCTTCGACACCGCCCAATACCCGACCGCGACCTTCGTCTCGCGCTCGGTCACGGTCGACGCCGATGACGCCAACGAGGCGACCGTGGTCGGCGATCTGACCCTGAAGGGCGTGACCAAGCCCGTCACCATCGAGGTCGAGTTCAACGGCGCCGGAACCGTCATGGGTGCCTACAAGGCCGGCTTCGACGGCGAAGCGACCATCAAACGCTCGGACTTCGGCATCAACTACGCCCTGCCGGCCGTTTCCGACGAGGTGAAGCTGCACATCGAAGGCGAGTTCGTCATTCAGAAGTAGGGCTTACCGCGCTGCGCGCGACTTGAGGCCGTTCTTTTGAGCCTACCGCGCTTCGCGCTACTTGAGGCAATTTATACCGTAAGCGAATACAGGGCGCGGGCCTCTTCGGCAGGCCCGCGCCTTTCGCCCAGCCCTTCGACCTTCAGGCTGGTGACGCGTCCGTTCTGGGCGAAGGTCAGCAGGTCGCCGACGTGAACGCACCGGCTGGGCTTGTCGAGACGCGTCTCGCGCCCCTGATGCGTCAGCCGCACCGCCCCCCGCTCCACCAGACCGGCCGCCAGGCCGCGCGTCTTCACGAACCGCGCGCGCCATAGCCAGATGTCGATGCGACAGGCGTTCTCGTTCAAGCCTTCGCCTTTCGACGCGGGCGACGACGCTTGGGCCGCGCGGGCGGCGCCTCCGTCAGGGCGGCGAGGGCGGCGAAGGGCGAGTCCTTGACGATCTTGGGCGCTGCGCCCGGCTTGTCGGGCAGGCGGGCGCGTTCGACCTTCAGGGCGGCGATGATCTGTTTGGCCTGATCGGCGCGCCAGCCCAGATCGGTCAGGGCCTCGTCGGACAGCCGGCCGTGATTGGCGGCCCGCAGCTCGGCCATCTTCTCCAGCGTCTCGACCGGCACCAGCCACCGTCCCGCCAATCGCAATCCGTGCGCGGACAACAGCCGCGCCGACGGCGGCTCCACCGGCGCGGGGATCAGATCGGGCGTCGCCGGAATCAACGGCGCGGCGACGAAGGCCTGGGCGAAATGGCGGGCGCGCGGCTTCTGAAGACCGGGCAGCCAAACCGAATGCGCCCCGATGCGGATGGCGAAACTGCGCAGCGTACGGCGCTCGACCTGGCTCAGCGCAGCCAGATCGCGCTCGACCTCGCGCCGGTCGATCACGCCGCCGGCCTCGATCAGGCGAAAGGCGATGCCGCGCGGAAGGCCCTTCAATGTCCCCGCCTCCACCGCCTGACGCAGCCGTCGCAGATCGCGCAGCGCACGGCCCGCTTCCGCCGCCAGCCACGCCTCGATCCGGCGCTGGGCGCGCTCGCGGGCGGGCGTCGGTCCCAAGTCGCCCAGCAGGCGCACGGAGGGCGTGAACGGATCGACCCCCTGCGGCGTCGCGTTGATCTGCGCCGTCAGCACGCCGCGCCACAGCACCGCCCCGTCCGGCGTGACCGAAAACCCGTCATCTGTCTCGGCCGCCAGACGTCCCAGCCGTCGGTTGATCTCGGGCGTCACCGCACGCACGGCCGCCTGACGCAGGGTGCGGTCTTCCAGGGCCGACGAACCCTTCTCCATCTGGAAACGCACGCCTTCCAGTTGGCCGACGACCTGTCCCTCGACCGTGACCTCGCCGTCTTCGGCGACGCCTGCAAACGTGTCTTCGCGCACGTTCAACGCTCGCATCAGGGCGGTGGTGCGGCGATCCACGAACCGGGCGGTCAGCCGCTCGTGCAGCACGTCGGACAGCCGATCTTCCAGCGCGCGGGTCTTGTCGCGCCAGCCTTGCGCATCGTGGACCCAGTCCGGCCGGTTGGCGATGTAGGACAGGGTGCGCACCGCCGACAGCCGCGCTGACAGCTGGTCGATCTGACCGTCGTCACGATCCACGAAGGCGAAGCGCGGCGCCATCCAGTCGTCGGTCAGCCGGCCCCGCTTGCCGGTCAGGGCGTGGAAGACGTCCTTGGCCAACCGGGCGTGTTCATCCAGCGTCGTCTTCTGGAAGTCGGGCAACTGGCACGCCTCCCACAGACGCATGACCGCCCCGCGCGAGCGCCCGACGCGCGCGATCTCCTCGTCCTTGATCAGACGCCGCAGCAGGGTCTCGTCCAGCGCCTCCGCCGTCAGGCTCAGCCCCGATCGCTGGGGCGTCACCGTCAGCGAGCGCAGCAGATCGGGCAGGGTGTCGAAATCCAGCCGGGCGTTCCGCCACTCCGCCGCCTCGATCGGATCGAACCGATGCTCAACCACCTGTTCGACCAGATCGGGGTCAAGATCCTCGGCCTCGGCCGTGACGCCGAAGGTGCCGTCGCGCAGATGTCGGCCCGCCCGCCCGGCGATCTGGCCGATCTCATGGGCGTAAAGCCAGCGGGTGCGCCGCCCGTCGAACTTCCTCAAGCCCGCAAAGGCGACATGGTCCACATCCATGTTCAGCCCCATGCCGATGGCGTCGGTGGCGACCAGGAAATCGACCTCGCCCGACTGATACAGCGCCACCTGGGCGTTGCGGGTGCGGGGGGACAGGCTGCCCATCACCACGGCCGCGCCTCCGCGCTGACGCCGGATCAGTTCGGCGATGGCGTAGACCCGGTCGGTCGAGAAGGCGACGATGGCGCTGCGGCGGGGCAGGCGGGTCAGCTTCTTGGACCCCGCATAGGACAAGGTGGACAGCCGGTCGCGCGTCACGATCTCCACGTCCGGGACAAGGCGGCGGATCAGCGGCTCCATGGTGCCGGCGCCCAGGAACATCGTCTCGAACCGGCCGCGCGCGTGCAGTAGCCGCTGGGTGAAGACGTGGCCGCGTTCGGGGTCGGCGACCAGCTGGATTTCGTCGATGGCCAGAAACTCGACCGATCGCTCCAGCGGCATGGCCTCGACGGTGCAGACGAAATAGTGTGGGCGCGGCGGGACGATCTTTTCCTCGCCCGTAATCAGGGCGACGGCCGCCGCGCCGCGCTGTTTGACGATCCGCTCATAGATCTCGCGCGCCAGCAGCCGCAGCGGCAGGCCGATCATGCCCGAGGCGTGACCCAGCATCCGCTCGACCGCCAGATGGGTCTTGCCGGTGTTGGTGGGCCCCAGGACCGCAGTCACGCGGGACGGGGCGAGGCCTGCGGACCGGTCGCTCATGTCGCGACTAAGGTGGCGACGAATCTCGTCCGGCTCAAGCGTCGCCGGCGCGCATTCCGATCCGGACCAGGGTGGACAGGTTCGCGGCCTGCATTTTCGTCATCACCTTGGCGCGAAAGATTTCCACCGTGCGCGGGCTGATCTCCAGCCTTTGCGCGATCTCCTTGTTGGAACAGCCGTCGATCAGGGCGTCGAACACCTGCCGCTCGCGCGGGGTCAGGGTGTCCAGTCGGGCCTTGGCGTCGTCGCGCGCGATGCGTTCGGCCTCCAGACTGGTCAACGAGGCCAGGCAGCTGGAGACGGCGTCCAGTATCCGCTGTGGATCGAACGGCTTTTCGACGAAATCGACGACGCCCGCCTTCATCAGCTGAACCGCAAGCGCCACCTCGCCGTGACCCGTGATGACGATCACCGGCCAAGTGTCGCCGCGCAGGCTCTTGAGACGCCCAACGAGTTCAGAACCCTGAAGCCCCGGCATCTTCACATCGGTGATGACGCAGGCGCTCTTGTCTGAAGGCAGATTGACCAGGAAGTCGTCGGCGCTCACGAAACTGCGCGCCCGGAAACCCGCCCCCCGCAGCATCAGCACCAGAGCGTCTCGCATGAAAGGGTCGTCGTCGATGATGAAGACGGAATGTGAGCTCATGGGAGGTCGGGCTCCGTGAGGCGAGGCAGACAGAACGAGAATGTCGCTCCGCCTTGAGGATTACGGCTGACGACCAGAGCGGCCCCGTGACTTTCAACAATCGAACGCGTCACGGATAGACCCAGGCCCATGCCGCCGGGCTTGGTGGTGGTCATCGGATGGAAGATGTCGTCCATCTGCTCCGCAGGTATGCCGTCGCCGTTGTCCGAAACCGCGATTTCATAGCCATCCGATCCGTGCGAGCGTCCCGTCAGGGTGACACGTCCGCCCTCGCGTCCGATGACCGCATCCACGGCGTTGCGCACCAGATTAGCCAACGCCTGCTGAATCTGGATGCGGTCGACCAGCACCCGATCGTCGGTCTCTTCCATGTCCAGATCGACAGGGGTGTCGGTATCCTGTCCGATCAGGGCGAAGACAGGCGCAAGGTCCAGAACGATCAGCGACGCGCGTTCCTCTGTAACGGACCGAGCCCCCGTGGCGACGTGTTCGCGCATGCGACGGATGATGTCTCCCGCACGCAGCAACTGCGCCTTTGCCAACTCGATGGTCTTGGTCGGGCCGTCCGCTGCTGGCCCCAGACCTGCCAGCTCAACCTGGCTGGCATGCAGATAGACGGCGGCGGCGCTCAGCGGCTGGTTCAGTTCGTGGGCCAGTGTCGCGGCCATCTCCCCCATCGAGTTCAGACGCCAGACTTTGCTCAACCTGGCGATCAGATCTCTTTCGCTGCGCCGGATTGTTTCGGCCTCGCTGTCATCGCCCAGCGTCAGGATGATGTGCTCTGGCGAGATGTCGTCGGGCAGGACGTTGGCGTGAAGCGTCAGGGGCGGGCCGGGCAGGGGCGACGGCCCGCTCGTCCACGGGCCGGACGATGGTGCGAGAACCTCGCCGCCTTGACGGGCCTTCGTCAGGGCCGTCTCGTCAAACCCCGGCAGCAGCGACCCGAATGGCTGGGCGATCGCCGCCAGACGATCCACGCGCAACAGATTAGCGGCCGCAGGGGTCACTCGACGCGTCCGCCCCTCGCGGTCCAGAGTCACGATCGGGGTGGAAGCCACGATCGTGTCGAGCAGCATCTCGCGCACCGCTAGGTAGTGTGGACAAAGTGGATTCCCAAATCACCAGATGACTGATTCAAGGCTGCTCTTTGCGGAGAGTGGCGTTGGTTCGTGGTTTGATGTCGGACGAGGAATGGGCGTTCTTCGAGCCGTTCGTTGTCGAGAAGGGGCCGAGACGGGGGCGGCGTCCTCGTGATCACCGACGGGTGCTGGACGGAGTGTTCTGGATCGCTCGGACAGGCACGGCCTGGCGTGACCTGCACAGCCATTTCGGCGAGTGGAACTCGGTCTATCGGCAGTTCCGGCGCTGGACGCTGGCGGGGACCTGGGAGGTGATGCTGGAGGCGCTGAACGAGGCCGGCGCAGGGCATGGCAGCGTCCAGATGATCGATTCCACCATCATCCGCGCCCATCAGCACGCCGCCGGCGCGCTAAAAAAGGGGATGAGGACCAGGGTCTTGGCCGCTCTCGCGGTGGCTTCTCGACCAAGATCCATCTCCGCAGCAACGCTTTGGGCCTCCCTGTTGCGGTCACGCTGAGCGGCGGTCAGGTCTCCGATGTGAAGGGCTATGCGCCGGTCATGGACGAACCCGGCCCACAGCCTCGCGTGCTGCTCGCCGACAAGGGATACGACGCCGACTTCATCCTGGCCGACCTTGACGCCAGGGATGTCGTCGCCGTCATTCCCGCAAGGCGGAACCGCAAGGTTCAGCCCGTCATCGACGGTCATATCTACGCCCTGAGGAACCTCGTTGAGCGCTGCTTCTCAAGGCTCAAACACAGCCGCCGACTGGCGACCCGATACGACAAGACCGCCGACAGCTTCCTCGGTTTCGTCCTCGTCGCTTCAATCCGCCTGTGGGTCAGGCACTTTGTCCACACCACCTAGATCACGCGTCAGGGCGCGGGCCTGTTCCAGCGCGTCGATCAACCGACGACAGACTTCTGCGATGACCCAGGCGATGACGGCGAACAGGGCCGCATTCGTTGCGGCGTCCAGCACGTCCTCACGTTGCACCAGCCATAGATTGGCTCCTATGGCCAACAGTATCGCAAGCACCACGGCCAGTCTTCCAGCCAGCAAGGCCGTCGTCATCACCGCCGGAACAAGCGGAAGATAATAGAAATTTCCAAACCGTTCGAGAACGCTGCGAATAAGCGTCGCAATAAGCACCGTTGAACATGCGATCAAGACTCCGTTCCACCCTGTCTTTGATCGGAGGATCATCGGCGTGGCTAGGTGACCGCAGGCGAAATCAATGCGAGGTGACGTGAGCTCATGAGCATGGACGTGTTGTACCCGATCCAACGAACTTCGACACTTTTCTGACAACTTTTGTACAGGGCTTTTGGACCTACGTGAACCTACGTATTCCAAAAAATGTCCGATCCGCCGTCGTCGGTGTCGCGTGAAGCGCGGTCGGACTGCGCCATAAGCGTCGGAACGGATACGCAATCCTACATAGCGCTCGGTTCAGATTTGATATTAATCATCGCCTCATCCTTGGGCTTCAGAATGCAGAAGCTTCAGGGGTCATCATGTTTCGTTCGTCAGCCTTTTTTGTTGCCGCGGCAGTAGGCCTCGCGGCGCCGGTCACCTCCCAGGCCCAATCGTTCGGCCTCGATGTCGGTGTCGCCAGCCAGTATGTCGGCAAAGGGCTGGGCAAGAGCAATCAGGACGTTGCACCTTTCGCCAAGGCGGAAGTCGGCTTCGGCGAAGGCTACGCCAGCGTCTTCGTCTCGGACGCCGCCGGCGCTCAAGGCTACGACATGGAAATCGTCAGTATGGTCGGTTGGCGGCCGAAAGCGGGCGGCTTTTCCTTCGATCTTGGGATCATGAACCGCGACCTGCCAGGGTCGCGCGCCGGCGTCGATAACAACTACTGGGAATATCAGGCGGACGCTTCACGCAAGATGGGCCCGGTGTCGACGCGCCTGCGCGTCAACTATTCGCCCGACGGTTTCGCCGCCACGAAAGAAGCCTGGTGGCTGGAGTTGCAAGGCACGGTCGCCGTCGCCGCCAAGACAAAGGTTTCGGCCGCCGTCGCCAATCGGATGGCCGACGGCGGGGTCGATTACAATGCCTGGAACATCGGCGCCAAACACAAGCTGACCGACGCCCTGGCCGTCGATCTGCGCTGGTACGACACCGACCGCCACAGTGTCGGCGAGCCCTACGAGGGCCGCCTTGTCGCCGCCGCCACCTATTCGTTCTGAGTAACCGATCCATCGGGGGATGCTGAGTTGAAGTTGATCGAGAATATGCCCGTCGGCCGCAAGCTGTTCGCGGCCTTTGGCCTCGTTTTGGCGGCGATCGCCGTCATGGGCGCCATCATCATCGCCAGCCTGTTGCAGCTTGAGGCCGCTGGTGAAGTGCGCACGGTGGAAAACCAGGCCAACCGCTCCACGGCGACTGCGGAGTTCTATATGGCCCGCCAGGAGAACGCCTTGCGCGGCTATCTACTGTCTCAGGATCCCTACTATCTCGAGCGCGTCGACGCGCACCGCGCCAAGTTCCTCGCGGCCATGAATGAACTGCGTGGCGAGCTGCCGGCCGATCGCGCCGCCCTGATCGACAAGGCCGTCGCGGGCAATGCGGTCTGGTACAAGAATGTCGTCGAAGCCGGTTCGGCGATGGTCCGAGACGGTCGCGGCGCCCAGGCCGTGCAGATGGTCGGTCGCAACGGAAGCGCTGACAACTTTGTCGCGCCGGTCGAGGAGGCGGTTGACGCGATCAAGGCCGCCAACGACACGGCGCTGAAAGCGGCGGTCGAAGCTCAGGACACCGCCAGCCGCACCGCGCTGATCGCTACGATTGTCGGCCTGATCTCGGCCTTGGTGATCGCCCTGATGGCCGGCTTTGTCGCAACCCGGTCCATCGTGCGGCCGGTCTTCACGATGATCGGCTATATGCAGAAGCTGATGGCCGGCGACACCGACATCAAGGTCGCCAGCGCCGAGCGCAAGGATGAGTTCGGAAAGATGGGGCAGGCCATCCTGGCCTTCCGCGACGCGGCGATCGAGAAGGTTCGCGTCGAACAAGAAGCCACGGCCCATCGCTCCATGAGCGAGCAGGAACGCGCCGAACGCGAAGCGGACAAGGCGCGCGAAGCCGCCGAGGACGCCCGTGCCATCGCGGCCCTGGGCCAAGGTCTGTCGGCCATGTCGAACGGCGACCTGACCCACCGCATCGACATCGAGTTCAATGCCAAATCGGCTCAGCTGAAGACCGACTTCAACGCCGCTATCTCCCAGCTGCAGCAGGCCGTTTCGGTGGTGGTCAACAACGTCTCGGGCATCCGCTCGGGCGCCGGCGAGATTTCGCAGGCCGCCGACGACCTGTCGCGCCGCACCGAACAGCAGGCCGCCTCGCTGGAGGAAACCGCCGCCGCGCTGGATGAAATCACCGCCACGGTGAACAAGACCGCCTCAGGCGCCCGCCAGGCTTCAGACGTGGTCCAGGCGGCGCGTGGGGACGCCGAAAAGAGCGGCGTGATCGTGCGCGACGCCGTCCAGGCGATGACCGCCATCGAGGGCTCGTCCACCCAGATCAACCAGATCATCGGCGTGATCGACGAGATCGCCTTCCAGACTAACCTTCTGGCCCTGAACGCCGGCGTCGAGGCCGCGCGCGCCGGCGAGGCCGGTCGTGGGTTTGCGGTGGTCGCCTCCGAAGTCCGCGCCCTGGCCCAGCGTTCGGCCGAAGCCGCCAAGGAGATCAAGACCCTGATCTCGGCCTCGACCGGCCAAGTCGGCGCAGGCGTGAAACTGGTCGGCGAGACCGGCGAGGCCCTGCAACGGATCGTGGACCGCGTCGCCGAAATCGACAGCCTGGTCACCGAGATCGCCGCCTCGGCCCAGGAACAGGCCGTCGGCCTGGCGCAGGTCAACACCGCCGTGAACCAGATGGACCAGGTCACCCAGCAGAACGCCGCCATGGTCGAGCAGTCGACCGCCGCCAGCCACTCGCTGGCCCAGGAGGCGGAAAGCCTGCAGGCCTCGGTCGCCCAGTTCCGTGTCGGGTCTTCGCCGTCGCGCGCCGCCTCGCCCGCGCCGGTTCGCACCCCCGCGCCCGTCGCCAAGCCGTCGAGCCACATGGCCGCCGCTCTGAAGGTCATCGGCCGAGGCGGCGCCGCACCCAAGCCTCAAGCCACCGCCGTCGAGGACGGCTGGGAGGAGTTCTGATGACTGAAAGCCTGATCCTGTCCGACGTTCTGGACCTGAATGCAGCCGAGCCGTTGAAGGCGGAATTGCTGGCCCTGCGCGGTCACCCGGTAGTTCTGGACGCCTCCGCCGTCCAGCGTCTGGGCGGCCTGTGCCTGCAGATTCTGTTGTCGGCGCGAAAGACGTGGGCGGCCGACGGCGTCAACCTAAGTTTAGGGTCTGTGTCCCAATACTGGACGGAACAATGGGCCGCCTATGGCGCGCCGGACTTCAACACCGAGGGGGCGTTGGCATGACCAAGACTGTTCTGACGATCGACGATTCACGCACCATGCGCGACATGCTGCTGATGGCGCTGGAAGATGCGGGCTATACCGTGATCCAGGCCGTCGACGGCGTCGACGGGCTGGAGACGCTGGACGCCAAGGGCGCCGACGTCATCATCACCGACATCAACATGCCCCGCATGGACGGTTTCGGGGTCATCGAGGGCGTGCGCGCCAACCCCAACCACCGCACGACCCCGGTGCTGGTGCTGACGACCGAGAGCGACGTGGAGAAGAAGGCGCGCGCCCGCGCCGCCGGCGCTACCGGCTGGATCGTCAAGCCGTTCGACCCCGTCAAGCTGGTGGACGCTGTCCGCCGCGTCGCCGCCTGATCGCTTAAAGCCCGCCGGACCCCGAACCAATGGACGCCTTCGAAGCCATCAAAGCCACCTTCTTCCAGGAGTGCGACGAACTGCTCGCCGACCTGGAAGCCAAGCTGATGCTGCTTGAACAGGGGCAGACCGATCTGGAGACGATCAACGCCGTCTTCCGCGCTGTCCATTCGGTCAAGGGCGGGGCAGGGGCCTTCGGCCTGGAGGCTCTAGTCCGGTTCGCCCACGTCTTCGAGACCCTGATGGACGAACTGCGCGCGGGGCGTAAGCCGTGCGACGCGATCACCATCAAGACCCTGCTGCGCGCCTCCGACGTGCTGGCCGATCACATTCAGGCGGCCCAGGGTCTGATCCCGCCGGTGGACGAGGCGCGGTCCGCCGCCCTGGTCGCCGAAATGCAGGTCCTGACCCACGGCGGCGAGGCGCCGGTTGAGGTCGAAGAAGACGAAGACGACTTCGGCTTCACCCCCATGGCCTTCGACATGGCGCTGGACGACGCCGCGCCCCTGCCCATCGAGGATCTGGGCGGCGACTTGGGCGCCGACGCGCCGTCGACCGGCTGGCGCGTCGTGTTCAAGCCCATGGGCCGGATGTACGTCAACGCCAACGAGACCAGCCTGCTTCTGCGCGAACTGGGCCGCCTCGGCCCGGTCACGGTCGTCGTGGACGACAGCGAGACGCCCACGCTGGACGCCCTGTCGGTCGAGGACGGCTGCCTGACCTGGACCGTCGATCTGGCCGCAGCCGTCGATGAGGCCGCCGTGCGCGAGGTCTTCGATTTCGTCGAGAGCGACTGCGAACTGACCATCACGCCCCTGGGGGCCGGCGCAGTTGGCGCATCCAGCATCGGTGCGTTTGAAGACGAGCCGGCCGCCGTCCTGCCCGCCAGCGACGAGCTGGACATCGCCGCACTGCTCGCCAAGGCGAGCGGTGCGGCCGCCGAGCCTGAGCCCCAGCTTCAGCCTGAAGCCATCCCCTTGGCCGCGGTCGAGCCCGAGCCTGCGCCGGTCCCGCCCGTCGCTCCGCCAGTCGCCGCCCCTGTCGCTGCGGCGACGACTTCCGCCCCTGTCGCTCCCGTCGCGCCCGCGCCGGTGACGATCCGCGTCGATCTGGATCGCGTGGATCGCCTGATCAACGTCGTCGGCGAACTGGTCATCCAGCAAGCCATGCTGTCGCAGCGTGTTTTGGAAAGCGGCCTGGCCCGGTCCTCCGGCATCGCGCTCGGGATGGAAGACCTGGAACTGCTGACCCGCGAGATCCAGGATAGCGTCATGGCTATCCGCGCCCAGCCGGTGAAATCGGTGTTCCAGCGCATGCCGCGTTTGGTCCGCGAAGTCGCCGACATGGTCTCCAAACAGGTTCGTCTGGTGACCGCCGGCGAGGATACCGAGGTCGACAAGACCGTGGTCGAACGCCTGGCCGAGCCCATCACCCACATGCTGCGCAACGCCATCGACCACGGACTGGAAACGCCCGAAGAGCGCGTCGCCGCCGGCAAGCCGGCCGAGGGCACGGTGCGCCTCGCCGCCCTGCACCGCTCGGGTCGGATCGTCATCGAGATCTCCGACGACGGCCGCGGCATCAACCGCGAACGCGTCAAGAAGATCGCCGTCGACAAGGGGCTGATCGCCGCCGACGCGCCCCTGACCGACGAACAGATCGACAATCTGATCTTCGCGCCGGGCTTCTCCACCGCCGCCGTCGTGTCCGACATCTCGGGCCGGGGCGTGGGTATGGATGTGGTGAAACGCTCGATCCAGGCCCTGGGCGGCCGCATCTCCATCAGCTCGGTTCCGGGCAAGGGTTCCACCTTCACCCTCAGCCTGCCGCTGACGCTGGCGGTGTTGGACGGCATGGTCGTCACCGCCGCTGAACAGACGCTGATCGCGCCGCTGCCGGCCATCGTCGAGAGCCTGACCCCACAGGCTGTCGACCTGCATTTCGTCGGCGGCGTGGATCCTGTCATCCGCTTCCGCGACCGGTTCCTGCCGCTGATCGACGTGGCCTTGATCATGGGCTTCCGCGAACAACCGATGATCCCGACCGAAGGCGTCGCCGTGGTCGTCGAAACCGAAGGCGGCCAGCAGGCGGCCCTGCTGTTCGACGCCATCCAGGGCCAGCGCCAGGTGGTCATCAAGAGCCTGGAAACCAACTACCAGCAGGTCGAGGGCGTCGCCGCCGCCACCATCCTGGGCGACGGGCGCGTGGCCCTGATCCTAGATGTCGACGTGCTGGTCACCGACATGCGCCGCAAATCCGTCCGTCCCGACTTCAAGCTCGCGAGCTGAACCATGACCGAAGCCAAAGATCTCCAGCGTGAATTGATCGCCTTTCGCATCGGCAGTCAGGAATTCTGCGTCGACATCATGTCGGTGCGTGAAATCCGCGGCTGGACGCCGGCGACCCCTCTGCCCCGCTCGCCGGGCTATATGAAGGGCGTCATCAACCTGCGCGGCACGGTCCTGCCGATCATCGACCTGGGCGCACGCTTCGGTCTGACGACCTCGGAACCGACGGCGCGTCACGTCATCATGGTCGCCCATATCGGCGGCCGCATGGTCGGCCTGCTGGTCGATGCGGTGTCCGACATCCTGCAGATGAGCGACGCATCGGTGCAGCCGACGCCCGACGTCGCCAGCGATCAGGTCAAGACCTTCGTCAAGGGCATCTTCTCCATCGACGGGCGCATGATCAGCCTGATCGAACTGGATTACATCCTGCCGCAAGTCGAGGCCGAAGCCGCATGACCGCCGCCGCCGGCCGGGGATCCATCGTCGAGGGCGAGTTCGTCTTCACCGCCGACGATTTTCGCCACATCGCCCAGATGCTGCACGCCCACGCTGGCATCGCCCTGAACGAGGGAAAGGCCGCGCTCGTCTATTCGCGCCTGGCAAAGCGCCTTCGCACCCTGGGCCTGACCAGCTTCCGCGACTACTGCGCCCTGGTCGAGGGCGTGGATGGTGTCGACGAGCGCCAGAAGATGACCGCGGCCCTGACCACCAATGTCACCCGCTTCTATCGCGAACCGCACCATTTCGACGACCTGCGCGACCGGGTCATGCCCGAACTGGCGGCGCGTGCCCGCGCCGGCGGCCGGGTCCGCCTGTGGTCGGCGGCCTGCTCGAACGGGCAGGAGCCCTATTCGATGGCCCTGACCGTACTCCAGGCCCTGCCCGAGGCGGCGGAGCTGGACGTGCGCATCCTGGCCACCGACATCGACCCCAACATGGTCGCCCAGGGCCATGACGGCGTCTATTCGGAAGAAGCGCTGGAGCCCGCGCCCGTCACCCTGTGGCGCAAATATTTCGACCGCGCCGATCGCGGCCAGTGGGTCGCGGGCCCTCAACTGAAGCGTCTGGTCAGCTTCAAGGAACTGAACCTGATCGGCGACTGGCCGATGAAGGGGAAGTTCGACGTCATCTTCTGCCGCAACGTCGTCATCTATTTCGATGACGCGACCCAGGAACGGGTGTGGAAGCGGTTCACTCCGCTGATGAATCCCGGCGCGACACTCTACATCGGTCACTCCGAACGCGTCTCCGGCCCGGCGACCAGCCAGCTGCAGACCGCCGGCCTGACCACCTACCGTTTGGGTGGCGCATGAGCCCCGTGCGCGTCCTCGTCGTCGACGACAGCCTGACCATGCGTGGGCTGATCTCGGCCGCCCTGAAGTCCGACCCTGAGATCGAGGTCGTCGGCACCGCCGCCGATCCCATCGAGGCGCGCGCCGCGATCAAGGCCCTGAACCCCGACGTCATCACTCTGGACGTCGAAATGCCCAATATGAACGGGCTGGAGTTCCTGGAAAAGATCATGCGGCTGCGGCCCATGCCCGTGGTCATGGTCTCGACCCTGACGGCGGCGGGCACGGACGTGACCCTGGCCGCGCTGGAAATCGGCGCCGTGGATGCTGTGGCCAAGCCCGCCGTCGCCAGCGTCGACGCCTTCCACGACCTGATCGGCAAGGTGAAGACCGCCGCCCGCTCGCGCGTTCGCGCCCGTGGCGATACGCCGGCCGGCGCTACGGCGCCGCATACTTATCACGCCGATCCCAATCATATCCTCGCCATCGGGTCGTCCACCGGCGGGGTCGAGGCCCTGCTGACCGTGCTCAGCGGCTTCCCGCTCGACTGCCCCGCGACCGTGATCACCCAGCACATGCCCGCGACCTTCACCGCCAGCTTCGCCGCGCGTCTGGACCGCGTCTGCGCCCCGAGCGTGAGCGAGGCCGTGGACGGCGCTCCGCTGAAGCCGGGGCATATCTATCTGGCCCCCGGCGGCGCGACCCATCTGGAGGTGACCGCCGGCCTGACGCCCCGTTGCCGACTGGTCGCCAGCGATCCGGTCAACGGCCACCGTCCGTCGGTCGATGTGATGTTCGACTCCGTCGCTCGGCTGAAGCGGCCGATGACCGGCGTCATCCTGACCGGCATGGGCCGCGACGGCGCCAAGGGTCTGCTGGCCATGCGCCAGGCCGACGGCCGCACCCTGGGTCAGGACGAGGCGACCTGCGTCGTCTACGGCATGCCCAAGGCCGCCTTTGAAATCGGCGCCGTGGAGCGGCAGTTGCCGCTGCACCGCCTGTCCCCCGCCATTCTCGAACTGTGCGCCGATCCGGCCGCGCGGTCAGTCGCCTAACCGGGAGCGTAACCTATGCCCGCCGCCGCCTCACTTCACTGCCTGGTCGTTGATGATCAGATGACGATGCGTTCGCTGGTCCGCACCAGCCTGCAACAGCTCGGCGTGCGCGAAATCCGCGAGGCCGCCGACGGCGAAATCGCCCTGCGCGAAATCGTATCCAAGCCCGCGCACCTGATCATCTCCGACTACAATATGCCGAACCTGGACGGGCTGGGCCTGCTGCGCGCCGTGCGCGCCCATCCCCCCACCTCCAAGACCGCCTTCATCATGCTGACGGGCCGCGCCGACCGCGAACTGGTCCAGCGCGCGGTGCAATTCGGTGTCAACAACTACCTGGTCAAGCCTTTCACCGTCGCCCAGCTGAAGGGCAAGCTGGAAGCCGTCTTCGGTCCTCTGACATGACGTTCGCGGCGCTGAAGGACACGGTCGAAAAACGCGTTCACGTCGGTCAGGGCGAGCACCACATCACGTCCGATCCCAACGTCGTCCTCAGCACCATCCTGGGCTCCTGCGTCGCCATGTGCGTGCGTGATCCGCTGGCCGGCGTCGGCGGCATGAACCACTTCCTGCTGCCCGAAGGTTCGGGCGCCGGGACCGACGCGGGGCGTCGCTACGGCGCCTATGCGATGGAACTGCTGATCAACGACATGCTCAAGGCCGGCGCCCGGCGCGACCGGCTGGAGGCCAAGTTGTTCGGCGGCGGCCGCATGTTCGATTCCTTGCGAGACGTCGGACGCAGCAATGCCGACTTCGCCGAGAAATTCCTCCGCGACGAAGGCATTCCCGTGGTGGGCGGCAGCCTGCGTGGCGACGGCGGCCGGCGCCTGCACTATTGGCCCGTCACCGGTCGGGCCTTGCAACGCGCCGTGACCGACGTCGTCGCGCCCAAGCCCGTGCCCGTCATGGCCCCGGTCGACACCGGCGCCCTGGAACTGTTCTGAGCATGAGCGCCCCTCCCGAACACGCCGATCTGCTGGCCGCCGTCGCCGACGAGCTGATGCTGGTGCGCGAAGGCATCGACGGGATCGAGGCCCTGGTCAGCGATCTGGTCCGCCGCGCCCCGCCGGAGGAACGTCCAAACGCCCTGACCCAGGCTCAGGCCCTGGATGCCCTGACCCAACGTCTCGAGGCTCTGTCCGGCGTCCTGCGCATGCTGGGCGGCGGCGCCAGCCCGTCCGAGGCCGTCAGCCGGTTGTCGCTGGCCGACATGGCCGGCCGCCTCCGTCCCGCCGCCGGCGAGCAGCGGCAGGCAGCGACCGCCGACGCCGGCGACCTGATGCTGTTCTGACGCCATGGCCAAGAGCGATCGGGTCAACCTAGCGCACACGACGGTCCTTCTGATCGACGACCAGCCCACGTCGCTGGATATGCTGGCCTCCATCGTTCAGGGCTTCGGTTGCAAGGAGCAGATCAAATGCACCTCGGCCCAGGCGGCGGTCGAGCTGCTGGCGCGACGGTCGGTCGATCTGATCCTCATCGACTGCATCATGCCGGACATGGACGGTTATGACTTCGTCCGCTGGCTGCGGCGCGACGCGCCTGCGCCGACTCGCTATGTGCCCGTCATCATGATCCTGGGTCACGCCTCGCAAGCCAAGGTTCACCAGGGCCGCGACTGCGGCGCCAGCTTCATCGTCGCCAAGCCCCTGTCGCCCTCGCTGCTGCTCAAGCGGATCATCTGGTTGGGCGGTGAGGACCGGGATTTCGTCGAGACCGAACACTACATCGGCCCCGACCGCCGGGTGCACAACTACGGCCCGCCGCCCGGCACAGACGGTCGTCGCGAAAGCGACCTGTCCGGCGACCTGGGCGAGGCGGTGGAAGAAAACATGGACCAGGACGAGATCGACATGCTGTTGAAGCCGATGAAGGTCAGCCTGTGACCGGGTCCGCCGCCGCGCCCAAGCCGGCAAAAATCCGCCGGGTCCACACCTCGCTCCAGCGCGAGATGGCGCGTCCGGGCGGTCGTCTGATCGTCGAGGCCGAGTCTCGCGCCAACCAGGCGCTGGACGAACAGCGCGACAACGTCTTCGCTCTGCTGGCGGCCAACGTCGACGCCATCGCGGCCCTGTGCGCCACGCGTCCAGACGATGCTCCGGCCCAGATCTACGCCTTGGCCTCCGCCATGGTCGACATGGCCGGCTATCTCGATGTGCCGACCTTCTTCGAGGCCGCCTTCAGCCTCTGCGAGATCGCAGACCGGATGCAGGACGCCGGCGCATGGTCTTGGCCGTCGGTCGAGGTCCACGTGCGCGCGCTTCGCCTGACCCTGGCCACGCAGGGCCAGTCCAGCGCCGATTCCGACCGCCTTCTGGAGGGCCTTCGCGCCCTGATCGCCCACGTCCCGCCCGTCGGTTAACGGCCGTTCCGTTCTTGCGGAACAAGGGCGAAACGAATCAGGACCGAATCGCTGACATCGCCCGTTTCGTCCTTTGTTCACTGCGATATCTGGTAGGTTAAGCCTTCTTAACCACAAGCGCCCGACCGGCCCGCGCCCCACTTTTTCGCCGCCCCGACTTCCCCCCGCCGCCCCGACCCGCTACGGCGTCCTGCGTGGCCCCGTAGCTCAGCTGCATAGAGCAAGGCTTTCCTAAAGCCGAGGTCGCAGGTTGGAGTCCTGCCGGGGTCGCCATCTTCGTGTCGGTGCAAGTTAAGGCTGGCACGAATCCAACTTAAGACGCGAAAAACAAGCTAAGGCAGGATCGAGCAGTCGAGGTGGAATGTCTGCCTATGACTCATTGCGGACGTTCAGCGTGTCCGCTGTCTGGCCTTTGAATATCCAATCCACCCTCGCATCCTCCCGCCCCCCCACTAAGGCCGTGTCGGCAGTGGCAATCGTGACAGGCGAAATCCGTGAAGGTTCAGTTACAACCGATCAGCCGCAACTTATCTGCAACTGCGTGATATCCTTCAGACCGATGATCAGGCGTCCGCATCACGTTCAGCAAAGCTGAGGACGACGCGAAGGCCTCGATCGTATGGTCCGTCTTCAAGTCGAAGCTCGGCGGCATGCCGTGCGGCGACGGCCGACACCAAGGCCAGCCCCAGGCCGAGACCTGGGGCACACGTCATGGCGCCGCGCGTGCGCGGTCTGAGCATTTCGCTTCGCGTGGATGCGGGAACGCCGGGACCATCGTCCGCGACCGAGAGCTCGACACCGCCTTCGACCGGCTCAACGGCGATCCGAACCGTTGAGCCGCGGGGGCAGTATTTGATGGCGTTGTCGAGCAGGTTGGCGACGACGCGGATCAGCAGGGCCTGTTCGCCGGCGACATGGGCTGGCTGGAGGTCCAGCGTGAGCGCGATCCCGGCGTCCTCGGCGACAGGTCGATAGAGATCGGCCGCCTGTTGCGCGACGACCGACAGATCGACGGGCGACAGGACGACGGTCGATCCCGCCTCGATCTCTGCGAGGTCGAGCAGCGCGTCGAACGTCTCCAGTATGGCGTTCGTCTCGGCGATCGCGGCCTCGGCCGCCGTGCGCGCCTGGTCGAGGGTGGCGGCGGTTCGGATTGTGTCGAGGTCTGAGCGCAGGCGCGCGATGGGCGTGCGTAGGTCGTGCGCCGCCTGGTTCGAAACCTCTCGCAGGCCGCCCACGAGGGCGTCGATCCGCTCGAACATGGCGTTCACTGACCGGGCCAGAGCGCCGAACTCATCCGACGCAGCGGCGCCGGGCGCGCGGGCGGTCAGGTCGCCCGCCCCGAAGTCTTCGCAGGCCTGGTTGACGGCTTCGACGCGGCGGACCAGGCGCAGGCTGGCGATGGGGCCGATGACGAAGGCGACGAGAGCCGCCAGCGCGAGTGCGAGCAGGCCGACGGCCATGACGTCACGCTCCAGTCCCGCTTCGTCCTGAGTTCGACCGAGCAGAATATAGGCGCCTTGACCCAGACCGACCCGGTCGATCGCCGCGACCGACAGCCAACCGCGCGTGGCCAGGACCAGCCGGCCATCTCGCGCCACCCTTATGCTGGAGGCCGATAGATTCCCGGACCAGTCCCCGTTGGGCGCGACAAGCGCATACTGGACGCGATCCTTGCCCTGGGCGATCCGGGCGCCGACGATGGCGCGGGCGATGTCGAGGCGGAGCGCCGACGGCGCTTCGTCGATCTTGGTCTTCAGGTCGCGGCTGTCGGCGAAGACCAGGGATTGGAGGCGTTCGCGGTTTTTCTGGGCGACCAGATGCATGGCTCCTGCGAAGAACAGACCCGAAATGAGGATGAAGACGACGGCGTAAGCAAGCGACAGGCGTGCGACGGACGAGGCGCGCCTGGAGCGAGGCTGGGTCTTGCGCAAACCATTCACGCCGTTGCGCCGTCCGACAGCATGAAGCCCTGGCCGCGTACGGTCTCGATCAATGGCGCGCCCGCGACGGCCTGGATCTTGGCGCGCAGTCGCGACAGATTCACGTCGATGACGTTGATCTGCGGCGGAATCCGATACTCGGGCCAGCAGGCGTCCCATAGCATCTGGCGCGAGACCACCAGATCGTGATTGGCGGCCAGAAAGGCGAGGATGTCGAACTCCTTTGGCGACAGGTCGAGGTGGCGGTTGCGCCAGTGGGCGGTGCGCGCCTTGACCCGGACTTCCAGTTCGCCGAGCAGAAAGACCTCGGGATGGCCGCGTGTCGAGCCGCGCCGCAGCATGGCGCGCAGACGCGCGACCAGTTCCTCGGCCTCGAACGGTTTGACCAAATAGTCGTCGGCGCCGGCGTCCAGCCCCTCCACCCGATGCCGGGTCGCGGCGAGGTTGGACAGGACGAGAGCGGGCGTGCGGACCCCCAATGCGCGCAGTTGCGTCAAACCCTCCAGCCCGTCTCCGTCCTCGACCATGCGGTCGAGGATCAGGACGTCGAACGGTTTGGCGGCTGCCGTCTTCACGGCGGCGGCGACGGTGGCGTGCGACACCAGGTCCAGATCGGGGACGTCGGCCAGCGCGGAGCGCACGCGATCGGCGGCGTCGCCATCGTCTTCCAGCAAGAGTATGCGCATGTCGGCCTCCTTCGGGCCCCATCCTAGGCTGCGGCGCGGCTGGGCGGGGCTGACAAGGCTCGTAAGTTGCGATGGTCGCCGAGTATGAGGCAAGAAGAACAATGCTCGTTCGAATGCTTTGCCTCGGTATCCTTGCGTCCGGTCTGACCGCCGAGGCGACGGCGGCCCAATCGCTGTCCGCGCCGGCCCTTCAAATGGATGCCGCCACGGAGACGGCGGCGGCGCCGTTTGAGACCTTGGAGTTGTCGGCGCGTCTGGCGCGTCTCGGAAGGGAGCGCGGCGATCCTTGGCTGTTGGCGACGGCGGCGAGGCTGCGTCTCTCCACGCCCGCGCCCCTACGCACGGCTCAGCCCGAACCGGCCGAACCCGCTCTGCGCGACGGGGAGGGGGAATCGACCGATGAAGGAACCTGGCCTCAGATCGCGGAGGTCTGGCTGAACGAAGCGGAAGTGCTGGCCGAAGGTGACGCGCAGATCCTGGCCTTCATCACGTCGATCCGGGCCATGGAGTACAAGGGCAGGACGGGCGGCCCGTTGATGTCGCTGGCGCGGCTGCCAGCGGGGCAGGCCCATGTCTTTCGCGAGCGGTTCGCGCCGGGTCGGCCCGCGGTCGTCTATGTCGAAGGAGACGGGGACGCGCCGCTGGCGGTGACGGTCAAGGCCGGCAAGGGCCTGGTCTGTCAGGCGGCCGGTCCGGGCGACGTCAAGCTGTGCGCGTGGACGGCGCGCGAGCCCGGCGATTATCAGGTCGAGGTCCGCAATCTCGGCGCCGCCGCAAATCGTTACGCCTATGGCACCAACTAGGGGGCGAGCCGCGTTCGGGCTGCTGCTCGCGCTTGGGATGGGGCTTTGGGCAGGCGACGCGAGCGCCGAGAGCCGGGCTCTGTTGATCGGGATCGGGCGATATCGCGGTCTGCCGTCCGACTTCCGCCTTGCCGCGCCCGACCAGGATGTGACGCGCCTGAGCCGATCGCTGCAGGTCGCGGGCCTTTCCGAGGCGGCCATCAAGACGATCTCGGATCACGACAGCCCGGACGGGGCCAGCCGCGCCGCCATTTTGGAGCAGTTGGCGGCTCTGGAGCGAGAGGTAAAGCCCGACGACCGGGTGCTGATCTACTTCTCGGGGCATGGCGGTCAGCGGCTGGCGACGGCTGGAACTCAAGAGGCGGACGGGCTGGAGGAGGTCTGGCTCGCCTCCGACGCCGCCTTGGACGCCGGCGGCCGCCCGGCCGGCGGCGTGATTGCGGACCATGAAATCGCGGCCGCTGTCTCGCGGTTGCGCCGACGGGGTGCGGATGTATGGCTGGTGGTGGACGCCTGCTACGCGGCGGGCGTGACGAGAGGACGCGAGGCGCAGGGCGGCCAGGTGAAAACCGTTTCGCGGGGCGGCTCGGCCAGACGCGGACCGGACGTGCTCAACCGGCAGGAGACGGGGTTTGGCGGTGCGTCGTCATCGCAGGGTCCGGCGGGAGCGTTCGTCGGCTTCTACGCCGCCGGGGACGACGGCTTGGCCTTGGCGACCGACAAGGGCTCGGCCTTCTCCAACGCCCTGATCCGCAGCCTCGACGCCGGTCGCACCCGCAGCCTGCGCGATCTGGCGGCGGGTCTGCTGTCCGCCGATGGCCGGCTGGGGCCGGACGCCCCCCGCCCGATCTTCGAAGGCGACCTGGACGGCCCGGTTCTCGACGTGGTCGCCGGACGACAAAGGCGCTTCGCCATCGTGCGCCGAGGCGCCCAGACATTGCTCACAGCCGGGTTGGAGGAGGGTTTGGCGACCGATGAGCAGGTCGTGCTGGAGGACGAAGATCAAGCGGTTCGGGGCTATGGCCGGATCGCCTCGACCGGCCTCGGGCGTTCGGTGCTGGAAGCGGGATCGGCAGACGCGGTGGCGGCGCGGATCGCACCCCTCGTCGGTCAACCGAAGTCGCCGGCCGACCGCGTGGCGATGGCGATCGCTGCGCTGGGCGGAGGCTGGGCGCCCGACAGCCTGTCGATCGTCGCGCAACTTGATCGATCTGCGGCAGGGCTGTGCGGCGATGCCGTCGATGCGCAGGCGCCGCCCGCCACGGCGCGGATCGTCTCGCTTATGGCCCTGCCGGCGTTGCGCGCCTGTGACAGGTTGTATGTCGAGATGGTCAATACGGGCCGCGCGACGTTGGACGTGAACCTGCTCTATCTGTCTGCAGACGGGAGCGTTGTCGGCCCCAGCCTGCATCCGTCGGACACTGTGCGTCTGGCGCCGGGGGAGAGGCGGAGCGCCGCCTTGCGGATCGTGTCGGAGCGGAACGCGGTCATGGAGCGTCTCGCCATCCTCGCCATTCCGGCGGCGACGCGTTTTCCGGCCGATCTGCGATATCTCGCCGCTTCCACCAGCGGTCCAGGCGACCGAGGCGAAACCCCCGCCGAGCCCGGTTCTCTGGCCGGCTGGTTGGTCGACGCCTTGGATGGACGGCCGCATCGCGGCGGCGTCTCCGGGCCGCCGCCGGGCCATGCGGCCATGGCCGTCGCCTTTCCCGTCGTCGTCCTCCCATGACGGCGAATGTCAGAATGTCCCGGCCTTCTTACGGCGACTGTAAGTGGGGCCGGACGACGGTCTGAGCCACTTTCAGGTCAACGACGTCGCGTCGACGTCCGTGGAGAGGAATCGTCATGATCAATCGTAAGACCTTTATCCGCGCCATCGGCCTGACCGCCGCGATGGCGACCCTGACCCTGGGCGTCGCCGCGCCGGCCTCGGCGGGCGCGGGCGCCGATCGCCGCGTCCGCATCATCAACGATACGCGTGTGACCATGACGCAGTTCTACGCCTCCAGCGTGGACGCCGACGATTGGGAAGAAGACATCTTGGGCAACGACGTGCTGCGCCCCGGTCGCTCGGTGCGCATCAACATCGATGACGGCACCGGCGAATGCTATTTCGACTTCAAGGCCGTTTTCGCCGATGGCGACGTGCTGGTCCGCGAACGCATCAACGTCTGCAGCATCAGCGAATACCGCTACCGTTGAGGTCTTAGGGCGTGGCGGCGTCCTGTCGCCACGCCATCTCGATCCGATTGACGAAGGCCTGCCGCGTGATGGCGGAAAGGCCTTGGCTCGGAACGCCAGCCCGCGCAGAGGCCAGGATCAGAGCGCGCGCTCCGTTTCCCGCATCGGTCGCCATCGCCGACAAATCCGCATCCAGCGGACCTGCCTGCGCCAAAGCCAGATCGACCCGTGCGGTCTCCGCCGCGATCCGCGTCGGCGCCGAAGGGGGACGAGCCTGCGCGACAGCGACGGCGGTGTCGAGTTTGGTGCGTGCCTGATCGAGCCGCCCCTCACGCACATCCGCACGCGCCTGGATCAGCAGCGGCCCCGAAATCGCCGGGGCCTGAGGCGCGATCCGGGCATAGATGTCCAGCGCCTCCTGCGCGCGCTGCACGGCGAGGGCTTCGTCGCCATTGTCTTCGCGCGCCTTGGCCAGTTGGGCCAGCAGCGCCGCACGACCTTGCTGACCGGAAACCTCAAGCCCCAGATCGTCGAGGGCGCCTTCGAGACGGCCGACCGCCGCAGCCGGCCGCCCCGCCTGAACGTCGAGGTCGGCCAGCATCCCTTGGGCGGTGGTGGCGGTGCGACGCCCGGCGGCGCCCCCCTGCGCATAGGTTTCAACCGCCTGCTCCAGCAACGGCCTGGCCAGTTCGGGGCGGCCCATGTCGATGTAGAGCGACCCCAAACCCGCCAGCGCATTGCCCCTGAGCGAGGGCTGGGGCGACTGCTGCGCGTCGAGCAGCGCCAGTTGCTCACGCAGGGAGCGTTCAGCGTCTGCCAACCGCCCGGTGCGCTGCTGGGCCGCCGCCAAGGCTCTCAGCGCGCCGATCAGGGTTGGATCCCCTGCGGGCGCCGATGCGCGCTGGATGTCCACAGAGGTCTCGGCCTCTTCAAGCGCCTCAATCAGCCGCCCTTCATTCAGCAGGAGGATGTTGAGGTAGTTATAGACCAGCGGGCGGTAACGCTGTCCGGTCTCGTCGGCCGAGGCTAGCGTCGTGATAGCCGACCGATAGCTCGCTTCAGCGTCGCGACGTCGATCCTGCGCCTGCTGCGCCATGCCCAGAACGGCGATCCCCATGCCGACGTCCGTGCGCATCGCCGGCGTATCGGGCGATTGGCGAAGACCCGCCAAAGCCGTTTCGATGACCGCTTGGGCCTCGATGGGCTTGCCCGTCATGATGGTGTTGACGGCGATCTGTATGCGCAGATTGTGCAGTCTGGGGTCGTTCGCATCCAGAGCCGCCTCGCGCAGCGCGAGCGCTTCGTGACAGTCGGAAATGTCGGGCTCGGCCTGGTTGGACCTCGCATCGCAGCGGGCGACCAGAGCGTCGGACAGCAGGATCGGATCGGCGGGCCGGATCGCGCGTGTCGCCGCAATGGCGCGGTCAACCGCCACGAAAGCATCGTCCAGCCGGCCGCTTTCGCGCGCCACGGTCGCGGCCTGAATGTCGGCGAGGATCGCGTCGCGCGGCTCGGTCGCCGCAGCCGGCGCCGACTGGGGGGCGAAGAGCAACAGGCTGATCAATTGAAACATCGCGCCGATCCCGTGGCCATTGCGATAATGGCGCTCGCCACACGCTGTAATGTCAAGCATGATCGGCGTCGGCAACGAGGGACAATCGTGAAACGACTGGTTTTGGCCGCCTTGTTCGGCCTCGCGTGGGCGTGTTCCGCCATTTCACAGGACCGATCCCCGCTGGAGGTCGCCTTCGAAGACGCGCAACTGGCCACCGCGCCGGGCGCGGGGCTGGCGCTGGCCGACGGCGCCGCCCGTATCGCGGCGAACGATCCGGGTCTGAGGGAAGCCTTCGAAGCGCACCGCGCGGCGGAACAGACGCGTCGCGCGCTCGAGACGGTCCTGGCGACCTTGCGCGCGCAGGGTGCGTCGGCGGCGGAACGCGCCCGTGGCGTCGCCGCTGATCTCGACCGGGCGACCGAGGCGGCGCAGGCGTCGCGCGACCGTCTGGACCGCGTCTATCCGGCCTTTGACGACCTGACGGATCCGACGCCCCTGTCCATCGCCGAGGTCCAGACGCTGCTGAAGCCGGGCGAAGGATTGGTCGTCATTCTGCCGACCGATCGCGCGACCTATGTCTGGGCCGTGACGGCGGACAGCGCCGTCTGGCGCCGCTCGGACCTGACCGCTGATGAGGTCGCGAACGAGGCTGCGCGCCTGCAGGCGGGTTTGTCCGGCGTCGGCGGCCGGGGCGCGGTGGATGCCGCGCGCCCTGTCCGCTCTGGCGCAGGGTTTGATCGCGCGGCCGCTTACCGGCTTTACCAAGCGCTCTGGGCGCCGGTGGTCGAAAGCCTGTCCCAAGTCCACACGCTCTATCTGGTCGTGGATGGGCCGCTACGGGCCGTTCCGCCCGGCGTGCTGGTCACCGCCCTTCCAGCCGGCGACGATAGCGACCCTTCAGCGCTTCGCGCGACCGCCTGGCTGCAGCGCCGCTACGCCTTCGCCCGGTTGCCAACGGTCACCAGCCTGAGGGCCGTGCAGCGCACCGACACCGGCGACAGTCGCGGCTTCGCGGGGTTCGGCGATGCGGAGACTGACGCCTATCCCGCCGGATCGACGGCCAAGGCGCTGGCTCCCTTGCCTAGCGCGGGGCGGGAGCTTCGCGCCCTGTCGCGCGCCATGCGCAGCGGGGGTCGCAGCCTGAAGCTGGGCGCGGAAGCCACCGAAGCGGCCGTGAAGTCCGCGCCGCTTTCGAACGTCTCCGTCGTGGCCTTCGCCATGCACGCCTTGCCCAGGAAGGACGCCGACGACCCGAGCTTGGAACCGGCTCTGGTGTTCACGCCGCCCGCGCAGCCCCAGGGCGATGACGACGGCGTCCTGACCGCCAGCGAGGCGGCTCAGCTGCAGTTGAAGGCCGATCTGGTCATCCTCAGCGCGTGCGACACCGCCCAGGACGACCCCCAGGCCCTGGGTGTGAACAGTCTGTCGCGCGCCTTCTTCTATGCGGGCGCGCGGTCGCTGCTGGTTTCCAACTGGCGGATCCGGGACGATGTCGCCGAGCGTCTGTCGGTCCGCACCGTGACCTTGGCGCAAAGACATCGTGCAGCGGTCGCCGACGCCCTGCAGCGCGCCTCGCTGGAAATGATGAACGACCGATCCGATCCCAGTTTCGCCCACCCCACCCAATGGGCGGCGTTCAGCGTGCTGGGCGACGGCGCCGTTCGTCTTCCCGGACGCTGACGGCATTCGTCAGACGACGCCGTTCGTCCATCCGTCCATCCTGTCTCCAACCTTGGAGAGATGGGAAATGAAGGCGATGCGGATCGGGTTGGCTTTGGGAATGGCTCTGGCGCTCGGTGTCGGCGCGGCGGCGGCGGATCCGCAAACGGACGAGGCGAACCGACAGCGGCAGATGGCGTCGATGCGTCAGGAAGCGGCGAGGGCCGATCAGGCCAGCGCGGATCGCAGCCTGGTGCAACAGCAGAACGCGGCAAATGCGTCGCGACAAGGCGCCAATTCGGGAATGGCCGCCGGCAGCGGCGGCGCCTCATCCAGCACGCCGGGATGGGCGAACGGCGGCGGCTCGGCCAATACCGGCCCACAGAGCGTCGTCGACAGTTACACCCTGACGTTCTGGGTCCAGGAAAGCACGCCGCAGATGCTGGCCCGGCTTGACGACGCCGCCCGCAACGGAGACGGCGGCGCGGCCTATAACCTGGCGCGCATCTACTATACCGGTTTCGAAGGCGTCCCGCGCGACGACGCGGCCGCGCGGCGCCTGTTTGGACAGGCGGCGCGCGCGGGCCATGCGCAGAGCCAGGCCAACTACGGCTTCTTCCTGCGCCAGGGCATCGGCGGCGAGGTCGATGCGGCGGAAGGCCAGCGTTGGTTGAAGGCGGCTTCGGACGCCGGCAACAGTTTCGGTCAGGCGCAGTACGCCTTCAGCATCTTGTCCGAAAAGCCCGAGGCGGCCTTGCCTCTGCTGAAGACCGCCGCCGACGCCGGTGAAATGACCGCCCAGGCTTTGCTCGGCAGCCTCTATGCCATGGGCTACGCCGTTGCGCAGGACGACAGCCAGGCGGTGCATTATCTTACCGCCGCCGCCGCGCAGAACGAGCCAGGCTCCCAGGGGCTGCTGGCTGGCCTGTATCTGACCGGCAGAGGCGGTGGCTCGGAGACCGAAGGCTATCGGCTCCTGAAGCTCGGCGCCGAGGGCGGCGACGCCGATTCCATGCGCAACTACGGCCTCAGCCTGGTTCAGGGAAAGGGCTATCCGAAGGACGCGGCCGCCGGCGCGGCCATCGTTCGCCGGGCCGCCGTCAGGGGCGACGCCAAATCACAATCGCTGTTAGGCGACCTCTATAACGAAGGCCTCGGCGTGCCCGAGCGTGAAGAGGACGCCATCTATTGGTGGAACCGCGCCGCGGAGGCCGGCGATGCCGAAGCCGTCGAGGCGATGAACGCGGTGCGGGCCGGCAACTATGTGATCGGGCGCGCCCCGACCGAAGGCGTCGCCGAGGTCGCGAACGCGTCCGGGCGGGGGAAATAGTCGTGTCGATCGCGAGCCATCTCACGGGGGCAGGGCGGGTTGCGGCGGCTCTGGCGGTCGCCCTCTTCACGACCGCAGGCGCAACCTTGCCGCGGGATGTGTCCGAGGCGGTTCAACGCTCGCTGGACGCTATGGACGATGGGTCCCGGCCCGCGATCACGCCGGAGAGCCTCGCGTCGCAGGTCTCGATCAGCCCATCGGGCGACGATTGGGTGATGGACTATGAGAAGACCGGCGACTTCGGTTGGTGCGGCACGGGTGGATGCACCCACGAACTGTGGGTCGCGCGAGAGGGCGGCCATGTCCTCGTCTTCAGCGAAGCCGTGCTGGACTGGCGGATCACGCCCGGCGCGCCGGCGATACTCGATATCGACATCCACGGGGCCAACTGCGACGCCACCGGCTCCGAGCCGTGTCTGCGCCGGTTCGTGTGGAATGAGGCGACGGGCCGTCTCGAAGAAGCCGTCAATCGCGAAGGGGTGGGCTATCTCGTGGGACCTCTGTTTCAACCCGTCGAACCCGAACCATATCCCGCCGAGGTCCAGACCGAAATCGATCGGCGCGAAGCCGTCTGCCACGCCGCCGGTGGACTGATCGACCGCGGAGAATATCCGGCCGTCAGCAGCCCCGATCTGAACGGCGACGGCAGGCGGGACTGGATTATCGGCTCGAGATACATCGGATGTCACTCTGCGACAGACGACGCCGTCCCTATGCCGGCGATGGGCGTCACGGTCATCGCCAGCCTCAACAGCGGCTGGCGAACCGCGCTGACGGTCGAACAACCGGCCTATGTCGTCGAACTGCGCGAAGGCGGACCGGCGCGATTTGGACTGCGTGATGAGGTTTTGTGCCAGACCCAGCCTGGATGCCCGACGCGGTTCTTCACCTGGAACGCTGCGGCGGGCGCGCTTGAGGATCAGGGCGATGTGGCCTGGTCGCCCGTTATCGCGCCGACCGCCGAGACCTGGCTCGAATGCGAAGTCGTGCTGACCCGCGAGATCGCATCCAGCGGCGCGGGGCGCCAGGATATGACAAGGTCTTTGCGTGGGCTTCTTGAAGACGTGAAGGCCCGATACGCGCAGGCGTCTCCACCCCTGTCCGACGCCGACGAGGCCGACAGACGCGTGGCCTTCGCCGAACGCTATGACGACCCCAGCGAACTGGACCAGGCCCGCTGGCGTGGCGATCGTTGCGTGACGTTGCTGTGAGCGGATCAGAAGACGGTGCGGCGGAGCCGGCGAACTCTCCCGTAACGACTCCTGACCATGTGGCCCGGCACCCCCAAATTAACTGGGGCTCCATCCGTTACGACGTACGATTCGACGTCTACTGGGTACAGGCCGGCGACGCCAAACAGCAGCTCTTCTTCTGTCCTTGGTGTGGCGTGCGATTGCCGCCGTCGCAACGAGACCAATGGTTAGACGCGCTGGAGAGCCAGGGCGTCGATGTCTGCAGCGACCTCATACCGTCCGCTTACCAGACCGGCCTATGGCGCGGCGTAGCGAGTGAACCCTCAGGGCAGAAAACCTGGGGCGAGATCGAGGGACGATACTTCGACTTCTTCGACGACGACGCTGCAGCGGGCGATCCCGTCTGACGGCATTCGTCAGACGACAGGTCGTCAACTCTCGTTCAATTCATTCCCAAGGGTCGAGCGGTCTTCGGTTTATCGCGAGGAGCGGTCGGGCTGACTGAGGCAATCTGGTCGCCGTGGACCAATGGAACGGTTGAAATGTCTATCACCATGCGACTGCCGATGTTCTCGGGCATAGCGATCATCCTGGGCCTGTTCGCCGCCGAAGCCGATGCCGGAGACTGGCGTGAACTTGCCCGAAAGGATGGCATAGCAATCGCAGTCGATGCGCTGGGGATGCGTCGCGATGGCGACAAGTTGTCGGTGGATCTCGTTCTCGCCATGCTGCCGGAGCGACAACTGCCGATATACGGCCTTGGCGCCCTCGACATTGACTGCGCCACGCGCGAAGCATCCGTTAGCGGCATTCAATACCATCTCGCGAACGGCGACACCTTCGGGGCTAGAACAGGGGAAATCTCGGCTGGTCGCTTTGACGCCGACGACGAGGTCGACGGCCTTTGCATGGGACGGCTTCCCGCCGGTCCGGGTGCTGAAAGCGCGCTAGCGTATTTCAAGGCCGGCTTCGTCCAGCCGGATTGACCGAAGCCCTCCATGTCGCGCTCGTCTCGCACCGCCGCTGGGCGCAACACGCTTACGCCTTACGTCTTCATCTTGCGCAATGAAGGCCATGAGGAACGGGAAGTGATTTTCGCGAGGGATGACGATCAAGCCCGATCGTTCGCCGAGATCATCGTCTTGATCAGCAAGCCTGCAGGCGATCTGGAGGTCCGACGATTGAATGGTGATCCTCTTCCGCTGTGAGGATTTCAGCCAGGCTCCGGCAAGCGCTTGAATGCGGCCCCGTCGGGTTTTCAACATTGAACCAAGAAGGTTTTGTTGGCGGATTGTGTGTCACCTCAGGGGTCGCTTGGCGGATAAATGGCTCAACGAGCATCCAATGAAAGTCGAGCGGAAAACCGACATCACGGTCCTCAAGGGGATGGAGTGGCGCTTGGGGCGTCCCAACTTCTGGCGCTGGCTTGCTGGTCTCCCGGGGCCTCGCCGTCGCCTTCCGAAAGCAGCCGCAGACGCGGCACTGACTTTCCGCACAGCGGTGATACAGCACAGCTTCGTCAGCGGCATGGACGATATGTTTCACGACGCAGCGCTGTGGCGGGCCATCGTGGCCTTTGTGCGTGACTTCGAAGGAGGCGGCGAAGTTTCAGTATGCCGCGATGTCCGTGGTCGTTCTGCAATGATCTCGCTGGCCGAATACCTATCTGAGATGGACGCATTCACTCCTGAAGACGAAAGCGACGCGCCGCGAACTGGAGCCTTGTTTCTTCGGCAAAAGGGCTCGCTGCGGCTCTATGTCGAGCCCGAGAACTGGTTCGCAATCGGCGGCCCTGCGCCGTACCACGACTCGTGCACGTACAGCATCTACGCCGACAAGGACATAACGGCCGAGCTTGTGTCGTGTCTTAAGGAGTCGCCCGGCGCGTCGGGATGGCGGTTCGCTGACTTCTTCAGCGTCGATGGAATCAACAACTCACTGCCTGCTGGGGTCCTGGGCCTAAACTAACGAGCGACATCGCTTCAGGCTAATGTCCGCAACGGAAAGCGGACCATGGATGCATAGCAGGCATGAGCCATCTATGGTGGGCGCCATGACCCCGCCGGATGCCGACACCCCCTATTGCAGGCTCTACATTGACACGAAAGCGGATCGTGAAGCCGTTCAGACGCTGCTGGATGCGCTAACGTCATCCTGGTTTGATCATCTGCGAGTGTCGTCACCTGTCTTCAAGAACCATGGCTATGATCCCGCTGGCCTAGGTAGTGTGGACAAAGTGGATTCCCAAATCACCAGATGACTGATTCAAGGCTGCTCTTTGCGGAGAGTGGCGTTGGTTCGTGGTTTGATGTCGGACGAGGAATGGGCGTTCTTCGAGCCGTTCGTTGTCGAGAAGGGGCCGAGACGGGGGCGGCGTCCTCGTGATCACCGACGGGTGCTGGACGGAGTGTTCTGGATCGCTCGGACAGGCACGGCCTGGCGTGACCTGCACAGCCATTTCGGCGAGTGGAACTCGGTCTATCGGCAGTTCCGGCGCTGGACGCTGGCGGGGACCTGGGAGGTGATGCTGGAGGCGCTGAACGAGGCCGGCGCAGGGCATGGCAGCGTCCAGATGATCGATTCCACCATCATCCGCGCCCATCAGCACGCCGCCGGCGCGCTAAAAAAGGGGATGAGGACCAGGGTCTTGGCCGCTCTCGCGGTGGCTTCTCGACCAAGATCCATCTCCGCAGCAACGCTTTGGGCCTCCCTGTTGCGGTCACGCTGAGCGGCGGTCAGGTCTCCGATGTGAAGGGCTATGCGCCGGTCATGGACGAACCCGGCCCACAGCCTCGCGTGCTGCTCGCCGACAAGGGATACGACGCCGACTTCATCCTGGCCGACCTTGACGCCAGGGATGTCGTCGCCGTCATTCCCGCAAGGCGGAACCGCAAGGTTCAGCCCGTCATCGACGGTCATATCTACGCCCTGAGGAACCTCGTTGAGCGCTGCTTCTCAAGGCTCAAACACAGCCGCCGACTGGCGACCCGATACGACAAGACCGCCGACAGCTTCCTCGGTTTCGTCCTCGTCGCTTCAATCCGCCTGTGGGTCAGGCACTTTGTCCACACCACCTAAGCTCCAGATCATACGATCCAATCGAGGCGTCGCCATGGACTGCCGAGATTAATGCCGAGGAGAGCTCTCCCCAGGTACTCGAGACGTTTCAAGCAGGAATTTGTGCCGTGATCGGAAACCTTAGGGCGGCCGGATTCACAGTGACCGCCTCGTGCGACTTCGAAGATCGCGTCGCCACAGAAACGGGGTGGAACTGGACGTCGGAGAATCCTGAACCACCCCGTTGAACGGTCTGCTTTGGGTCGAGAGCAGACCTTAGAGAAGAGTCAGTAACCGGACCTGCTGCGAGCTTGAATGTCGCGTTCCCGGCGAGCCGCCAATGTCCGCTACTGGCGCATCTCCTACATTTGCTCTCAAAGGCAGCTGCCGACCCAATGGCGAGATCGGAAAACGGCCCGGCGTCGATGACGCCGGGCCGTTCTGACTCATCCCATTTTGCTCAGCCGCAGAACCGGCCTATCGATAGCGGGCGCGTTCCTCGAGGATCTGCTCAGACGTGTAGGGCTTGGCGTCGGCATCGAAGCCGGACCAGCCCGATTGGCGATAGGCCTCGCCGCGCGTGGCGGCGTCGTAACCGCGGCTGCCGTCCAAGATCGCTTGGATTCGCTGCGCCTCATCGCCGTCGGCCTTGACGCTGACGAGCGTGCCGCCACGACGGACGCCCTCCGAATAGACGTTCGCTTCTTCGTCGCTGTGACCGGATTCCTTCAGCGCGCCGAGCAGGCCGCCCGTCGCGCCGCCGGCTGCCGCGCCAACCGCTGCGCCGACCGCCGTCGAAGCGAGCCAGCCGGCGGCGACGACCGGGCCGAGGCCCGGAATGGCCAGCATGCCGAGGCCCGCAAGGACGCCCGCGCCGGCGCCGAGCAGACCGCCGGTGGTCGCGCCCTTGCCAGCGCCGTCGGCGACGTCGTTTTCGCCGTCGCCGTTACGGTCGCCCAGGGGGCCGGCCTTGTGATCGCGGGATTTGGAATGCCAGTCGTCGGCATTGTTCGAAACGATGCTGATCTTGTCGTGGTGAACGCCGGCGGATTCCAGCTTCGAGACGGCGTCCAGAGCTTCGGTGTGGCTGTCGAACAGCCGGGTAACGGTAGCCATGATGGGATCCTTGGGACTATTTGAGTGAGGTGGAAATCAGGCTGCGATTACTGGGGCGTCACGACGCCCTTGTAATCGACCCCGACAGTCATCGGGTCGCCGCCCGCACGGGTGGCCTGACCCTTCCAGATGCCTTGCTCGTCCTGGGTGAGCTGGCCAGAGACGACATAGCCTTGCTTCTCGATGGCCGCCTTGGCCTGACCTTCGGTGAAGGAGTTGGCGCCGGGCGTGAGGGCCGTCTGTTCAGACGTCTCCTGGGTGTCAACGGCAGGGTTCACCGGTGCTTCGGCGGAGGAAACGGCCGGGCCCTCGACAGGCGCTTCGCTTCGTTCGTTATTTCCGCAGGCTGTCAGCAAGACGGCGGTCGCCGAGACGGCGAGGGCGGCTTTGAACATGGGTTTTCCTTTCAGAGTGAGCTACCAGAAGGGACCGCCGACTGCGTTCGTTCCGACGGTCAAGGTTGATGTTCCTTATATTTTTTACGGAGGAACCCGTGCTGTACGGCGCATCGCCAGTCCGGTGCTGGCGATGGACGTTTGGTCTTCGCTACCGAAAATCGCGCGTCTTCGGCCTGATCGCATCGAGATGGAGATCGGGAATGTAGATATCCCGGACCTTGATCGCGCGAGGGGGCGCGTCGCGCGCATCCGGCGACCCGCCGCGATGGAATTCGTCGCCCCGTCCATGGGGCAGGGGGAAGGCCTCGCCACGGTCGCCGACCGAAGCGAGCAGGGCGGACCCGTCGTGAAGTCTGGTCGCGACGATGTGGACGACGTCGCCCTCACGCTGAACCTTGCCGTCGACGACGAGCATGGACGCCGACAGCACGACGCGCCGCTGCTGTTCGTAGAGGCTTGGCCAGATGACCAGATTGGCCACGCCAGTCTCGTCCTCGATGGTGATGAACATGACCCCCTTGGCGCTGCCGGGCTTCTGACGGACCAGCACGTGGCCCGCGACGCGCGTCAGCCGACCGTCGCGCATTGCGGTCCCATCGGCGCAGGTCATGACGTGCCGGGCCTGCAGATCGCCGCGCAGGAAGCTCAGCGGATGGTCGCGCAATGTCAGGCCGATATGGCTGTAGTCCTCGACCACTTCCCGTCCCGGCGTCATCGGCTTGAGGCCTGGATCAGGCTCGGAGATTTCCGGCGTCTGGTCATGGGCGTCGGCGGCGGCGAAGAGGGGGAGGGGATCGTCCCGTAGCCCCTTGATGGCCCACAGCGCGTCGCGACGGTCCAGATCCATATCCGGCCTGAAGGCATCCGCCTCCGCCAGGCGGACAAGGCTGGCGACCTGGGCGCCGGCGCGCCGCCACAGGTCATCGACGGAGCGGAAGGCGCCGTCCGTCCGCGCCGCCAGGAGGCGGGCGGCATCGCCGTTCACCAGGCCGCGCACCATGCGAAGGCCGAGGCGGACGGCGAAGCGTCCATCCTCGCCTGCCGGCTCCAGGGTGCAGTCCCAGCGGCTGGCGTTGACGCAGATGGGCCGGATCTCGACGCCATGCTGCTGGGCGTCCCGGACGATCTGCGCCGGCGCATAGAAGCCCATGGGCTGGGCGTTCAGCAGCGCGGCGCAGAAGACGTCCGGGTGATGGCATTTGAGCCAGGAGGAGGCATAGGCGATCAGGGCGAAGGAGGCTGCATGGCTTTCTGGAAAGCCGTAGGAGCCGAAGCCCTCAAGCTGGCTGAAGGTCTTCTCGGCGAAGGCGGCGTCATAGCCGCGCTCGACCATCCCGCTGATCAGCTTGTCCTTGAAATGGCTGACCCCGCCGGTGAATTTGAACGTCGCCATGGCCCGGCGGAGCTGGTCGGCCTCCGAAGCGGTGAAGCCGGCGCATTCGATCGCGACCCGCATGGCCTGTTCCTGGAACAGGGGCACGCCCAGGGTCTTGCCCAGCACCTTCTCCAGCTCGGGCTTGGGATAGACGACATCTTCCTTGCCCTCGCGACGGCGCAAGTAAGGATGAACCATGTCGCCCTGGATCGGGCCGGGGCGGACGATGGCGACCTCGATGACCAGATCGTAGAAGGTGCGGGGCTTGATGCGCGGGAGCATGGCCATCTGGGCCCGGCTCTCGATCTGGAAGACCCCGAGCGTGTCGGCCTTGCGGATCATCGCATAGGTCCTGGGGTCCTCGGCCGGAATGGTGGCGAGGTCCAGCGCGATCCCCTTGTGCTCGGCCAGGAGGTCGAATCCGCGCTTCATACAGCTGAGCATGCCGAGCGCCAGCACATCGACCTTCATGAACTTCAGGACGTCGATGTCGTCCTTGTCCCATTCGATGACCTGACGATCCTTCATCGCCGCCGGTTCGATCGGGACCAGGTCGTCCAGACGATCGTGGGTCAGGACGAAGCCGCCGGGGTGCTGGCTGAGGTGGCGCGGGGCGCCGATCAGCTGGCGCGACAGCTCCAGCGCCAGGCGAAGCCGCCGGTCCTCCAGATTGAGGTTGAGGTCCGCGACGTGCTTGTCCTCGACGCCCTCGCTGGAATAGCTCCAGACTTGGGACGACAGGGTCTTGATCAGGTCTTCGCTGAGCCCCAGCGCCTTGCCGACGTCGCGCAGGGCGCCGCGCGAGCGATAGCGGGTGACGACGGAGCAGAGGGCCGCATGGTTGCGGCCGTAGGTCTCGAAGATCCACTGCATGACGACCTCGCGCCGCTCGTGCTCGAAATCGACATCGATATCCGGCGGCTCGCGGCGCTCCTGACTGACGAAGCGCTCGAACAGCAGATCATTGCGGCCCGGATCGATCGAGGTGATGCCCAGCACATAGCAGACGGCGGAGTTGGCGGCCGAACCACGACCCTGGCACAGGATGTCCTGACTGCGGGCGAAGCGCACGATCGAATGAACCGTCAGGAAATAGGGCGCATAGTCGAGCTGGCCGATCAGATCGAGTTCGTGCCGAAGCGTCTTGCGCACCCTGTCCGGCAGCCCTTCCGGATAGCGGTCGGCGGCTCCGGCCCAGGTCAGCTGTTCCAGCGTCTGCTGCGGCGTCATGCCCGGCGTCGAGACCTCGTCGGGGTATTGATAGGCCAGCTCATCCAGCGAGAACCGGCAGCGGTCGGCGATCTCGACCGAGCGGGCCAGGGCCTCGGGATAGGCCTTGAACAGGCGGTGCATTTCGTGGGGCGGCTTCAGATAGCGGTCCGCATGGCGTTCGCGCCGGAAGCCCAGTTCGTCGATGGTGCAGCCGTGCATCACGCAGGTGACCACGTCCTGCAACAGGCGTTGGTCCGGGTGGTGAAAGAGGACGTCGTTGGTCACGACGGTCGGCACCCCCGCCTGGGCGGCGAGGTTCGACAGGTCATGCAGTCGCAATGCGTCCCCTGGGCGTCGCCGCAGCGTCAGGGCGAGATAGGCGCCCGCAGGAAAGGTCGCCTTCAGCCTTCGCAGATTGGCGGCGCAAGCCTCGTCCGCCTCGTCCGGAACCAGGATGGCGATCAGGCCCTCCGACCAGTCTTTCAGGTCCGACCAGTCGAGGTGGCATTTGGCCTTGCCGGCGCGTCGCTTGCCCAGGGAGAGCAGGCGCGTCAGTCGGGAATAGGCTGGCCGATCGGTCGGATAGACAAGCACGCCCGTCCCATCGATCAGATCAAGCCGGCAGCCGACGATCAGCCGTACGCCGGAGGCCTTGGCCGCCTCATGGGCGCGCACGATCCCGGCCAAAGAGTTGCGATCGACGATGGCCAGGGCCTCCAGCCCGCACAGCCGCGCCTGTTCGAACAGCAGCTCGCAACTGCTGGCACCGCGCAGGAAGGAGAAGTGCGACGTGGTTTGAAGCTCGACGTAGGCCATCAGGACGTCATCCAAAAAGCCCGTGCAGCCACCAGCTGAGATCGCCGGTGTGTGACTGTTCGCCGTCGCCCCGCCGATAGACCCAGAAACGCGCGCCGGCCTCGTCCTCCAGCTGGAAATAGTCGCGCACCGCATCGCGTTCGCCGTCGCGCCGCCACCACTCGCCGAAGATCCGTTCAGGACCGTCAGCGCGCCTGACGCGATGGCGGACGCCGCGCCAGCTGAAGGCGACCGGCGGCTGATCGGGCAGAAGCGCGACGGCCTCGATGGCTTCAGGATGGGCGAGCAGGCGGGAGGGGCGCGGCCAGCGGCGCGTCCATGTTTCCGACACCGGCGGCGCGGTCGGCGATAGTTTGCGGATCGAGCGTTCGGGCACCTCGCTCTGCGCGGGGGCCATCCGGTACAGGTTCTGCGGGCCGAGGCGATTGGCGAGCAGATCGACAAGATCGCCGATGTCCGGCGTCGCCGGGCCGCCTAGATCGCCTACGCTGGGCGACCAGTCCAGCGGCAGGACGACCGGTGCGGCCAGAACCATGGCCTCCACGCCGAGGCCAGGATCGACGGTTTCGATCTTGTCGCAGAGCAGGCGTGTGAGCCGCGCAACATCGCGCACGGGGCGCGCCAGACCGACGCGGATGGCCTCGGTCCGGTTGTCGATCCGTTCAAACCGCAGGTCGAGCCGGGACGCGCCCAGCCCCTGAGCTTCGAGTGCATCGCTCAGAGCTTCGACCAGTTTCAGCGTGTAGCGGGCCAGGGTCTCGGGCGCGCCGATCGGCTCGGCGACGACCCGCCGGACCTGGATCAGTTCCGGGGCGTCGATCGGAGTGATCGGCTCTTGGGCGCGACCGTAGGCCTGATCCAGGCGACGGATCAGCTCCGGTCCGAAGCGCAGAGCCAAAGGGGCGCGAGGCTTGGCTTCCAGTTCGCCTATGGCGTCGATCCCCAGACGTCCGAGGCCATCGATCATGTCGGCGGGCAGGCGCAAGGCGCGCAAGGGCAGGTGACGGATGGCAGGCCCCCCGCGCGTGACGACGATCGTCGGTTCGGCGAGGTTGCGGGCCAAGGCATGGGCGGCGCCCCACGTGTCGGCGAGGGCGGCGTGGGCGCCCAGGCCGACAGCGGCGGTCTGGGCGATCAGATCCTCGAGCAGGCCCTCATCGCCGCCATAGCGGTGACCGGCCCCGGTGACGTCGAGCACCAGGCCGTCCGGCGGGTCGGCGGCCACGATCGGCGCATAGCGGCGCAGCGCCCAGAGGGCGAGTTGGTCCAGGGCGGCCGCGTCTCCTGCCGGATCGAAGGGATGAACGACAAGATCGGCGACCAGGGCCCGGGCCTGGGTCGCGGCCATGCCGGGATGCAGGCGATGGGCGCGGGCGGCAAGGTCGGCGGCCAGCACCACGCGTTTGCGGCCCTGGCGTCCGACCAGGACCAAGGGCGTGTCAGGCGACGGCGCGTCGGGTCCAAGCCGGCGTCGCAGCCGATCGGTCGGCCAGGTGGGGAGGTAGAGCGAGACGACCCGTCTCATCGCAGGCTTCCAGTTCGAAATCCGCGCAGGCTCCGGCGCGGCAGCGGATCAGTTCGACAAACCAGCGCGGGCGGCCGACGCCGGGCACGGGCAGTGGGGTGGAGGGCAGGGCGGTGACCCGCCAGCGGGTGGCGGCGGCGGTCGGCTGGCCGAAGTCCGCCGCCTCGGCCTGACGACGCCATCGTCGCACGGCCAGACCAAGAGAGCCCGTGTCCTTGGCGACCAGCTGCAGCCGCCTCGACGCCGTCATGGACAAGCGGGCGACTTCGCCCACGACCGCGCCGAAGCCGCCGTGACGCAGGCCGTCCTCGAAGGCGGCCAGCAATCCGGCCTCATCGCCGGCCTCCACATAGATGACCCGGTTCGAGGACAGCCCCGCCTGCTCCAGCGCCGGCGCGAACAGGTCCGGGCGGGTCACACACCAGAGCACCGGCCCCTGGGTGCGCGCTGCCACACCGGCCGCAAACAAGGCGGCGACGGCCCCGTCGATGGCGCCGTCGCCGCCGCCGGCCACCTCATGCAGCGCGCCGAGCGCCAGGCCGCCGGCGGGCAGCCGGCGATCGAGCGCGGCCAGGCCGAACGGCAGAACGCCGCCGGGCCGACGTCGACCCGCCTCGATGCGCGTGATCTCCGTGCGGAGCGCCTGAAAGGAGGAAGAGGCGGCGGACATGATCTCCTGAAACCGATCGCTGGCTGAATGTTCCGCATTTGTTCTTATTCGAGCGTGCGAGAGTCAAGGTGGATCGCAACGGCGCTGTGGATCGCCCTGTGGGCGGCGCCATCCCGGTTTGCTGTGCGTTGTCCCGACGATGAGGCAGCCCCTCCGATATCCCACGACCCCCGACGGCCGGTATTTCATGGTGCGAGGCCGGCTGTGGCGGTGCTCCAATCCTTCTCTGTCGGCGGAGGTGAGGGACGAGTTGGTACATGATCTGATGTCGGCGCGCCGGGCGGTGCGGACGGCCCTAGCGGCTGAGGATACGGACGCTTTGGCCGCAGCACGGCGGAGCGTCGACAAGGCCAAGGTGGGACTGGGCGAGCGGGGCCCGGTGTGGTGGACCGACGGCTCGCCGGATCTCAATCGACACATGGCGCGAAACACCCCCTATGCAGGCTGGTTCGCCAGTCTCGGTGCAACGTGCGAATGACAACAGCACTCGACCGTTTCGTCGTGGCTCAAGATCCTGTTTTCGAGACGGCGATGGCCGAGCTCGCGGCGGGTCGCAAGACGAGCCACTGGATGTGGTTCGTCTTCCCCCAGGCCCGGTCGTTGGGACGGTCTTCGACGGCTGCCTTCTATGGGATCGGATCGCTCGCGGAGGCGCAAGCCTATCTGCTGCATCCCGTTCTAGGGGCGCGTCTCATCCGCGCTGCCCAGAGCGCGACCACGGCGCCGGCGACCTCATTGCATAAGCTGTTCGGATCGCCCGACAATCTCAAATTCCGCTCGTCGATGACGCTGTTCGCCGCCGTGGCGGCCGATCCGACCGTGTTCGACGCGGCGCTCGCACGCTGGGGTCTGTCACCCGATCCCTTGACGCTGGACCTTCTGGCGTCCGCCCGGCTTGGACCGGATCACCTTTGACCGGGCCGTGAACCGCCCGGCCGCGCGCAGTCGTCGGCGGCGGGTCAGCCGCGGGGCGCGAGATCGCGGTAGGGCTGGCCCCGGGCCCCGGCCTCACCGCGGCTCAGCAGACGCGTGTCCGCCCTGACGCTGACGGCGACGGTGATGTCGCGAATCCGAATGCCGTCCACGATGGTTTTCGGCCTTGTCGTCTGCATCTCGGCCAGGCTTTGAATCCAGTCATCGACGCTGACCTCGATCAAACCGGGCCGAAGAGTCTCATCGTCTGCCGCCGCAGCCTGGAGCGCGTCGAGCGCGTCGTTCAGTTCATCAGTCGTCATGGCGAGGCTCCTAGGGCGAGTCGCGGCCTTCTCGCGAGCCAAGAGGATGAACAGAGCACGGACCTGCGGGACGGGGACGTGTGTGTCGTCCGTCGGCCGACGCCTGCAAGACGCCCGCAGAAGGCCAGCACGCTGGTGATGAGGATGCCGAGGAGGACGATCTTCAGACGGCTCCACATCCTCTGGAAAGGCGTCGGGTTGTCAGGCTGGAGTTTGATGGAAATCCTCCGGACGATAGGGTTCGGCGTGCGCATGGTCCTCGCTTTCCGCGGGGTCTTCAGGGTCAGGCATCGAGGATCGCCAATGCGCCGTCGGGCAGCGGCCGCTGCAGAGTCTGAGCTGTCTCCCACGGCGCCGTCATCCAGGCCTCGATCTCGTCGGGCTGTGTCAGGATCACCGGCATGGCTTTGGGGTGAACGGCGCCGACCTCCGCGTTGGGTTCGGTCGTCAGGAAGGCGAAGACGTCGATCGTCTCCATGCCGGTCTTGATCTTGCGCACGCTTGTGTGGGCCTGAAGGTGAATTCCGGCGAAAAAGGCTAGGGACTCGGGCTGGTCTCCCGCGAGCTTGAACCAGACGGGTCGGTATTTCCCGGCCGCGTCCCGGCCCGGTTCGCTGAAGGCCGTGAAGGGGACCAGGCAGCGCGACGCCGGCGACAGATGTGGGCGCCAATGGCTGGAGCGGGTGTTGCGGACGTTGGTCGTGCCGCTGTCGGGTTCGAACTCCAAGATCTTCTGGAAGTCCACCTCGCCGCCCTTGGCGCGCAACTTGTCGGCGCGCTTCGTCGCATTGTCGAAGATCATTTTTTTGGACGACGGCATGCCCCAGCGCGCCAAAGCGAGTATGCGCTCTGCGCCCTCCCAGCGCACGATCGGCGCGGGATAGTCGGGATAGACATCACCCGGCGCGAGGTTGCCGACGGTCGACTGCATGGCGTTCGCCGCGTCCAGTATGGCTTGGGGACCGGAGCGCTGGCGGTAGAGGTTGCACATCAGGCTTTGGCCTTTTTCAGATCGGCAGCCAAGGATTTGCGGTCCGTTTCATAGGTCGCCTCCGCCTCCTGGCGCGCCTGGCTTAGCGCGGCCTGTTGTTCTTCGAAATCCGCCATCACCGCCTGATGGCGTTCATCCAGATCAGCCAGCGCCGCCTGAAGCTTTTCGATTTTGGCGGCCTTGGCCTTGGACGGTCCCCGAGATTTGGCGGGTTTGGCCTTGCCGATCTTGCCGACATCGATCGCGAGCCCGCGCTCGATCATTTCGCCGGGAGAGGCCAGGGCGGCCTCGTAATCCGGTCCGCCGGAAAGCTGGCTGGCTAAGCCGGTTGCGAACAGATCCTGCTTGGAGCCCCAGGCCTCCAGCGCCTTGGGTCTCGAGCTGGTGGCGACAGTGAAGGCATGGAAGCCGTCGGACCAGGTGAAGACCTTCAGCTTGGCCGCCATCTCAGTCGATCAGTCCGCGACGTTGCATGTCCATGATAACGGGATCGGTCAGCGAAGCGATGACCTCCATGTCAAAGGCGTCCTCCGCTTCCATCTCATCCGCAAATGAGCGTGGCTGGTTCTGGCGTAGGGTTGAAAGCCGCCAGGACGATTGGACCACCTGCTGCCGAGCCAAATGCTCGATGCGCTGCAGCCGAACGCCGGCGCGAGCTCTGATGAGGGTCTTGCGTGTCGCCATCGTTCCGTCCTCCCGGTCGAACCCTGACACGCGGATCGGCCAATGTGGAGTCGGGGCTGTTTAAGGCCGGACCGTGCCGACAGGGAGGACTGAGTGCCAGAGATCGAGTTCGAGCGCTTTCGCATATCAACACGAGTGGTCAGGCATTCCAGAACGTCCGGCTTTGACTCCAAGGCGAACTAAGGGATGTCAACTTCTAGCGAATTAGCTTTCAATGGCGTCCGCTCGATAATGAGGATAGGGCTGGACCTTTGGCCGATTTCGCAACGCCAGTTGCTGGACGTAACGGCTGCGCTTGAGTTATTTGGTCGTTCCTGAAGGCGGGGTGAATCGATGCGTGCAGCTTGGATCGGTTCGGTTGCTGTCGGCATTTTGGCCGGAACAGCGCCGAACGCCCTTGCGGCGGTCTCCCACGTTCAGGCCGCGCCCACAGAGGCGGCCCAACGCGGCGCCACAGTCGCTCTGACCTATGCGGCTGCTCAGCAACGTGTTCGCTCTAACTCCAGTCTCGGTCGCGCTGCGGGCTATGGGATGCAGGCCGCAAGGGCCCAGGCGGATGTGGCTGCCGGGCTGAATCGGCCGACCGTAGCGCTCGATGCTCAGTTGATCCGTTATCGCAAGACATTCGATCTCTCGCTGGGCGACACGCTGGACCGCGCGCAGGCCGAGCTCGGCGCCGCCATTCCCGGGCTCATCGCGGACTTGCCCGGTGTGCCGGGTGACGTGTTGCAAAGTGTCGGTCAGCGGCTGGAAGCGGCGCTTCCGGAAATTTTCGCCGCCTTGCCGCAAGACGTCCGACTGCAGGTCGATGACACGACCTTTCGCCCCACGGTGACGGCGCTTCAACCGATCTATACCGGCGGTGCGATTCCAGCTCTCCGACGAGCGGCGGCGGCCAATGTGGATCTGGCGCAGGCGAAGCAGCAGGAAGCTATTAGTCTGGAGGACGTAAATCTGGCGCGGGCTTATTTTGGCCAGGTGCTGGCAGCCGAAGCGCTGAAGATCGCACACGAGACCCGTGACGGCTTTGATCTGCATTTGCGCAATGCTCGACTGTTGGAATCGCAAGGCGTGCTCAGCCACGCCCAGACGCTTCAGGTCGAAGTGGCCCGCGATGCGGCGCAGCGGCAGGTCAACAGGGCCGAACTGGAGCACGACAACGCCGTGGCGTCCCTCGCCAGGGTTGTTGACACCAATGGCGCCGTCGTTCCAACCACGCCCCTATTCGTAAACCGTGACCCAATCGGTCCAGCCGGCGTCTTTCTTGACCAGGCAAGTCAGTCGAATGCTCGCCTTGCGCAGGCTCAAGCCGGGCGCGATCTTGCCGAGGCGGGCGCCGATCTTGCGGCGTCACGAATGAAGCCGTCCGTCTATGCATTTGGAACCTACAATCTGAATCCAGACGACGCTCTGCCGACCGAGCCGGATTGGGCGGTCGGGGTCGGCGCCCGCTACACTCTGATAGCGACGGTGGATCGACGACGCATGCTGGGCGCAGCGCGCGCTCAGGCCTCGGCTGCTGCGGAGGTGGAACGACAGGCCCGAGACGACGCCCGATTGCTGGTCACGCGAGCCTATAATCAGGCGGAGTTGGCGCGCCGTCAGTTTCTGAGCATGGACAGCAGCCTGCAGGCCGCCAGCGAAAATCTTAGAGTCCAGGAGGTTGGATTCCGTGAAGGTGAGGCCACAGCCGCCTCGGTCGTAGACGCCCGCAATCTTCTGGGGGGCGCGCGTTTGCAACGCGCGGCAGCAGCTTACGAATATGATCTCAGCCTGGCCGCCCTGCTAGCGGCGTCGGGAAGCGATCTGACTTTGAACGACTATCTGCAACGCGAAGATCGGATCAGCGCGCCATGAGCGAGACGCCTCCCTTTGCCGATGCCCCGACAAACGGTGCGCCGACCATCGCGGCCGGTCGCACGTCTGCACGGCGACGCATTCTGCCTGTGATTGTGGGCGTTGGTCTCGTTCTGCTGATCGCCTTCATCATCGTTGGCCTCTTCCTTGCGGCACGTCCTGCCCAGGATCAGGTTCAGGGGATGGTCGAGGCGGAGACCTTCACCGTTGCGACCAAGGTGCCCAGCCGCGTGGAGCGCTTCCTCGCGTCAGAGGGCGATCAGGTGAAGGCCGGTCAAGAGTTGGCTCTGATGAGCAGTCCGGAGGTTGCAGCAAAGGACGCTCAGGCCCGCGCCTTGCTTCAGTCGAGCCAAGCCATTCAGTCAATGAGCCGCGAAGGCGCTCGGCGCGAAGATGTGCAGTCGGTCGAGTCCATCTGGCGCGCCGCTCAGGCGACGGCTCGTTTGGCGGACCAAACTGCGCGGCGGGCGGAGAACCTGTTCGCCGAAGGCGTGATTTCCGCCCAGCGCCGTGACGAAGCCGTGGCCGCTCGCGCTGCTACAGCCTCGCAGTCCGAAGCCGCCCGTCAGCAGTATCTGAAGGCGTTGGCAGGGACACGGCCACAGGAAAAATCTGTTGCCGACGCCAATGTGCAAGGCGCGCAGGCCGCCGTCGCTGAGGTCCAAAGCCTGCAAGGCGAGACACGACTGCTCGCTCCAAATGACGGCGAGGTTGCGGAGCGTTTCGCCAATGTCGGCGAGCTCGTGCTCACGGGCGTGCCAGTCTTCACAATCGTGGACATCGGCGACCCGTGGGTTACGTTCAGTGTGCGCGAGGATCAGTTTCGCGATCTGAAAATCGGCGCGATCGTGCGTGGCGACGTGCCCGCACTCGGCGTTACTGACGTTGCTTTCCGTATCACCGCCATCAGTCCTCAAGGCGAGTTCGCCACTTGGCGCTCAACCCGGCAGTCGAGCGGCTATGATGTGCGAAGCTTTCAGGTCAAGGCCAAGCCTGTTCGACCTGTCAACGGCCTGAGGCCTGGCATGAGCGTCCTGTTCGATTGGTCCGCACGGTGAAACGCCTCTTGGCCGTCTTCGTATCGGCCGTTCGGGACGAGGCGCGCATCTTGGTGACCCGACCGTGGGACGCGTTCGTCGCCTTCGGCCTGCCGCTGATCCTGCTGATGGTCATCGCGGCAATGCTGGCCCCTGGAGTGATCCGTCAGGCCCCGGTCGCCGTGGTCGATCAGGACAATTCGGCCTTCAGCCGCGCCGCAATCCGCAACATGGAGGCGAGCCCCGGTGTTCGCGTGGCCCATGCTCCAACGACGATGACGGAGGCCATGGCCTTGATGCGGCGGGGCGAGATTTACAGCGTCGCTCATTTTCCAGCAGATTTTTCTGACGGTGCGTTTCGTCGGCCGGAACAGGTGACCGTATCATTCAACGGCGCCTTCCAGACGGTCGGCGCCTTGTCCGCCTTGGGACAGAGCGCGGCCATCGCATCAGCGGCCGGCCAGCAGTTGCAAGAACGCGCGCGCCAGAGAGGATTGCCCGAAACCGCATTGCAACTCCCCGCTGTCCAAGTGTCGATCGTCGGCAATCCGCAGCTCAGCTTCGAGCTTTTTCTCGGCGGACTTCTGGCGCCGGGGGTCCTTCATCTGCTGGCGGCTTGTTCCGCGGTGCTGGCGGTTGGCCGGCTGATGCGGGGCGGCTCCTTCAAATGCTTCAAGGCCGAGACAGACGGCTTCACGACGACAGCTCTGGTCGGGCGACTCATTCCGCACTTCGTGATCTTCAGCCTGTGGGGCTTGGCGTGGATCGCTTGGCTCAGCGGCGTCCGGGGCTGGGGTGTGGCAGGCTCTCTCCCTATGCTGACCCTTGGCGTACTCGCCTTGATGGCGGTGAGCGTAGTCTTGTCAGCGTTTTTGGTCGCCGCGCTTGGCGAGGTGGATATGGCGTTCTCGGCCACCGCCATCTATTCGGGCGCGGCCATCGCCTTTTCCAACGGCACTCTCCCGCTGGACCATGGGCCGCGCTTCGCCCGGATCTGGAGCGATATGCTTCCCTATACGCACTATCTACGGCTGCAGACGGGCCAGCTAGTCACGGGGGCGGCTTCAGCAGCGGCATGGCGAGACTTGATGATCCTGAGCGGCGTCGCCGTGATTGGTCTTCTTCTGTCGGCGCTGTTCATCCGGGGACGCTCGCGTCTTGTCCCCAAGCCGGAGAGTCTGAACTTTCCGCTTCCGCAACAGGGCGTTATCGCCGCCTTCGCTGCGACTTTCCGGAATCTGCCGCGGGCGCGGCCGGTCAGCAGCCTGCTGATCCTGGCCGTCGTCCTTTACGCCTTTTACTATCCGGCCGCCTATGCCGGACAGGCCGCGACGGGACTGCCCATCGCCATAGCGACACCGACGCAGACAGCGCTGACGCGCACCCTTGTCGAAGACCTGGATGCTTCGCGCGAGATCGAGGTCGCCGCCGTGATTTCATCCCCCCCTGAGGGCTTCGAACTGATGCGGCGCGGCGTGGTTGACGGGGTCGTCGTCCTGCCTCAGCGTTTTGAGGCCAATCTGGTCAGGGGAGCGCCGACGGGCGTGGCCATCTGGCTTAACGGCGGCTATCTGGTTCGTGTCACAGCCGTCGGCAAAGCCGTCGCCGCCGCAACAGCGCAGGTCGCCGAGGCGCAGTTGAAAGGGCTGCCTGATATCGCCCGTGCCGTCAGATTGGCGCCGACTCTGGAGCAGGTTTCGCTATTCAACCCGACGGAGGGCTATGGCGGCTATGCCGTGCCGGCGGTTAGTCTGATCATCCTGCAGCAGACGCTATTGCTGGGCGCCGGCGTGATTACAGCCGTGCGCCGAGAGACCGCCGCGCCTAGGTTGAGACGCAGCGCGCGCTTGGGTCTGTGGCTGGCGCTTACGGCGATTGGGACAGCATCCAGCCTCTTCTATTTCGGTTTCGTATTCTGGTTTCAGGACTATCCGCGCGCCGGCAACCTGATGGGCGTCCTACTGCTGGCGCCTATTTTTTCAGCAGCGGTCGCCGCTGTGGGTCTGCTTATAGGCGTGCTTTTCGATCGCCATGAGAGAGTCCTGCAGGTTCTGGTCGGCACTTCCGCGCCCTTGTTCTTCCTGTCCGGCGCTGCGTGGCCGCATTTCATGATGCCTGAAGGTCTCGTCTGGCTCGCGCATCTTTCACCGTCCACCGCTGCGGTTCAGGCCTTTGTTCGCCTGAACGCCATGGGCGCCAGCCTTTCAGAAGTCTCAGGTTTGGCAGCCATTCTGACAGGCCTCGCTGTCATCTATGGCGGGGTCTGGGTCGTGTGTGGAACATTGCGTCCTGACCTGCGTCGATGACGTCAGGCGCCAACAAATCCGTTAGCTCGGGAGGAACAAAAAACTCTATCTCGACATCGAAATGGATGGCGACACTGCGGATGTCGGATCGTATGGCGCTTTGGCTGACATTCGCACTATCCATCGAAGGTGAACTGTTCAAACATCGGCGACGGGCCTAGGCTCAGGACTCATAGCCAGAACAGCACGGTAGCGGCGAGGGCTATGGCGGACAGGAAGACGGTCGGACAGCGATCGTAGCGGGTTGGCGACCCGGCGCCAGTCTTTCAGGCGTCCAAACATGATTTCGATCCGGTTTCGCCGCTTGTAGCGTCGCTTGTCGTAGCGGATGGGTTCGGTGCGGGTTTTGCGGCCTGGGATGCACGGCGTGATCCCCTTGGCCTGCAAGGCGTCCCGGAACCAGTCGGCGTCGTAGCCTCGGTCTCCCAGAAGCCACTGGGCGCGGGGCAGGCTGTCCAGGAGAGCGGCAGCGCCGATGTAGTCGCTGACCTGACCCGCTGTCATGAAGAGGCTGATGGGCCTTCCGTTCGCATCGGTCACGGCGTGAAGCTTGGTGTTCATGCCGCCTTTCGTGCGTCCGATCAGTCGCCCGAGACCCCCTTTTTTACCCGCAGGCTCGAAGCCGTGCGGTGCGCCTTCAGATAGGTCGCGTCGATCATGACCGTGCGGCGTTCGGTCTGAGCCCCGGACAGGCCTTCCATCATCCGGATGAAGACGCCAGCCTCACTCCATCGCTTCCAGCGGTTGTAGAGGGTCTTGTGCGGCCCGTAGGCCGCCGGCGCATCTCGCCAGCGCAGGCCGTTGCGGTTGACGAAGATGATCCCGCTCAGCACCCGGCGGTCATCCACCCGCGGCTTGCCGTGGCTCTTGGGGAAGAAGGGCTCCAGCCGAGCCATCTGCTCGCCCGTCAGCCAATACAGAGCGCTCATATCCAGACTCCTCAGGAGCCTGAATCAGATCGTTCGCCTCACATCAATGGGTCCTGAGCCTAGAGCGCGCCAGACGCAAGCCTCAGCCGGACGAGAGGGCGGACCGGTGAAGCCCGCCCAAACTTTTTCAAGCGTCCTTGGCCTTTAGGTTGACCGTCAGCTCCGCCAGCTCGGTCATGGACTGATCGCTCTCGTAGATGTCCTTGGTCGCGGCCTTCAGTTTTTTGTCGTCGGCCTTGAGACCCGAGCCCGCCGCGAAGGCCGCTGCTGTCCCGAAGCCCGCGATGCCATAGTGGGACATCCGCTGATATTGCGCGATGATGATGGCGTCCAACACGGGAACTTTCTCCGGACCCTCTTCGAGGACATGCTTTGTGGCTTCGGCGACGAGGCCTTCCATGCCTCTGCAGTGTTCTTTGGAGACTTTTTCGTCCTGCCCGGCGAGCAGCTCCTTCAGCAGCTCGGTATGCTTTAAAATGCCTTCAACCGATTTGCCGAGCATTTCCTTAAGCGAAGGATCAGAGGTTTTCGGGGCGATCTCCTTCAGCACGCGCTGCATCTGGTCGTTGGCGGACCACAGGTCTTTCAGCTCGTCGGTGTAGAGGCCTTTCAGATCTTCTGGCGTCGACATGGATGTTCCTGCTGGATGAGTTGATTGGATGTCGTGCGGACGTTCGGAAAGCCGCTTCTGCCCCGTTAGCGATGAGCCAACTATCCGTTCCGGCGAATCCTCTCGTTAGCGCCGGAACAAGAACAGGCTCGATCTTGTTAGGCCCACTGGAAACCCGCGCGATCAGCGGCAGGCCTGAGGGATGTATGCAAACGACAAACTACGAGTTCATCGGATGGGACGCGCTGCTCTATGAGTGGGCGCCCAAGGTGATCGGCGCTGTGCTGATCCTCATCGCGGCTTGGTTTATCGGCAAGGCCGTGAAATGGGTCCTGGCGAAGGGGATCAATCGTATTCCTGGCGCCGCCAAGGCGAGCACCAGTGACAACCCGAAGCACTCGATCGGCGCCAGCCTGGGAGATGTCGCCTTTTGGCTAATCCTCTTGTTCGGTGTCGTCGCCGCCCTCGGCGTCCTGAACCTGGGCCAGGTCGTCACGCCCCTGAACTCACTGCTCACGCAGGTCGCGTCCTTCGTTCCGAGCGTCCTCGGCGCGGTCCTGATCTTCTTCATTGGGTTTGTAGTCGCGACTTTGGCCAAGCGAGTCGTCGAGGCTGCACTGCAGGCCGCCAACGCGGATCGCTGGCTTGAGAAGGCCGGCCTGACCAAGGCGACGGGCTCGACTGGCGTCAGCACCGCGATCGGCACCCTGGTGTTCGTCTTGATTCTGATCCCAATCACGATCGCGGCGCTGGAGCAGCTGGGCATCGAGTCTTTGACGGTTCCGGCGGTTGCCGTGCTGTCGACTGTCTTGGCTGCGATCCCGCATGTTCTCGCCGCTGCCATCGTTTTGGCGGTGGGTTGGTTCATCGGTCGCTGGGTCGCCCAGCTGATCGAACGCATCCTGCCGGCGACTGGGTTCGATCGCAGCATCTCGAGCCTGACGGCTCTGACCGCCACGACTCAGGCGCCGGCCGCGCCGAAGCCGACCGCGGCTCCCTATGCCGGTGACGTGACACCGGCTACCGCAAGGGCTCTAGGTAGCGATGTGCCCAAGCCGATGACGCCGTCCAGCATCGTGGGCAAGATCGCAATGGCGGCGATCGTCGCCTTCACGGCGGTCGAGGCCGCCAAGCTTCTGCAGTTCGGCACGATCGCCGTGACGCTGCAGGAAATCCTGGCCCTGGCCGGACACGTCATCGTCGGCGGGATCATTATCACCGCCGGCGTGCTGATCGGCGGTGTCTTCGCCAACCTGATCAACAAGGGTACGGGCGGCGCCGATGGCTTCGCCTCCACCCTGGTGCGTTGGGCCACGATCGCATTGGCGACGGCCATGGGCCTTCGCTTCATGGGCATCGCCGACGATATCGTCCTTCTCGCCTTCGGCCTGATCCTGGGGGCGGCTGCGGTGGCGGCAGCGCTAGCCTTCGGGCTCGGCGGGCGCGACGCCGCCAGCAAGGTGGCCCAGACGTGGGCCGACAAGGTCACGAAGACCCCGCCCCAGTGAGACCCGCGGCCGACGATCGACGAGATCGCCGGCCGCATTCTTTTCCCCATTTAACGACGAGTTCGACATGACCGATAACCGCGATCGCGACCCTCGCCTGACCCCAGTGGCCCCGGCCTGGCGCAAATACCTCCCCTGGATCATCGGAGCCGTCGTGCTCCTGCTGCTGCTACTCATGCTGACCCGCTGTGGCGACGACCGCGCCGCCATGGATCCCGCAGCGACTGACGACGCCGCCGTAGCTCCGACGACCGAGACGCCGGTCATGCCCGCCACAAATGCTTCCGTTGGGGTTTCGGGGCTGGACGCCTACCTCGCTGGCTCGGACGCCGCCCCGCGCACTTTCGCGTTCGAGCGCGTCAACTTCGACACCGGCAGCAGCACCATTCGGCCCCAAGATCGTCCCGAGATCGCGGCCGTCGCCGCTGTTCTGAGCCGCTACCCGAATGCCAAGATCCGCCTGTACGGCTATGCGGACGCGCGCGGCTCCGACGCCGCGAACCGAACCCTCGCCCAGGCCCGGGCCGACATCGTCCGTTCCGCCCTGACGGCAGCCGGCGTGGATGCCCGCCGTATCGAGGCGCTTTCAGGCGGGGAAACCAACCCCGTCGACAGCAACGCCACCGCCGGAGGACTGGCTGAAAACCGCCGCACGGAACTGGTCGTCGTCCAGCGCTAACCGCACAGGCCGGGGCTAGCGCCCGGGCCATTCACCTTCAGAGGAGACTTCATGAGCTTTTTCGGAAGAATTTGGGACAAGATCACCGGCCATAAGGCGCGTCCGACGACGCCTCAGGCCCAAGCGCCCACGAGCACCCCAGTCTCGGCACAGCCCGTTCCTGCGGCGCCCACCACTCCCTTCACGCCTCAACCGGTCGATGTGGACCAGATCCTCTCCCAAATGGCCGAGATGAAGGGCGGCGGTGGAAACTGGCGGACATCGATCGTCGATCTGCTCAAGCTACTCGACCTGGATTCCAGCCTCGACGCCCGCAAGGACCTCGCCGAGGAGTTGGGCGTGCACGCTGGCGCTCATGGCTCGGCGGAACAGAACATCGCCCTGTCCAAAGCGGTCTGGCGAAAGCTTGCGGAGAATGGCGGCCAGGTTCCGGCCAGTCTGCGAGACTAATCGAACAGGTCGATGTCGGCTCAAGACACTGCTGCGATTCTCCTGCTCGCTCGCCACCTGGATGTGGAAGAGCCTTCGCCTGGGCAATCCAAATGGACGGATATCAAGGCGGCCATCGACGGCGTGAGCGATGATCGCCTTGATGCATCGATCCGCTATTTCGGTCAGGCGGGCTCGCCAATCACCGCCCGCGCGGCTGAGATGTTGACGGATTTGATGATGGCGAGGATGGTCCGCCTATTGGGCGTGTCGAGATCGGAGCGACAATAGCGCCTCGGACTGGGCGCGGTACAGAGGGTGTCAGTATGAAGCCTTCTTGCGAGACAACGGCCTGACCCTAGGCTCAGGACTCATAGCCAGAACAGCACGGTAGCGGCGAGGGCTATGGCGGACAGGAAGACGGTCGGACAGCGATCGTAGCGGGTTGGCGACCCGGCGCCAGTCTTTCAGGCGTCCAAACATGATTTCGATCCGGTTTCGCCGCTTGTAGCGTCGCTTGTCGTAGCGGATGGGTTCGGTGCGGGTTTTGCGGCCTGGGATGCACGGCGTGATCCCCTTGGCCTGCAAGGCGTCCCGGAACCAGTCGGCGTCGTAGCCTCGGTCTCCCAGAAGCCACTGGGCGCGGGGCAGGCTGTCCAGGAGAGCGGCAGCGCCGATGTAGTCGCTGACCTGACCCGCTGTCATGAAGAGGCTGATGGGCCTTCCGTTCGCATCGGTCACGGCGTGAAGCTTGGTGTTCATGCCGCCTTTCGTGCGTCCGATCAGTCGCCCGAGACCCCCTTTTTTACCCGCAGGCTCGAAGCCGTGCGGTGCGCCTTCAGATAGGTCGCGTCGATCATGACCGTGCGGCGTTCGGTCTGAGCCCCGGACAGGCCTTCCATCATCCGGATGAAGACGCCAGCCTCACTCCATCGCTTCCAGCGGTTGTAGAGGGTCTTGTGCGGCCCGTAGGCCGCCGGCGCATCTCGCCAGCGCAGGCCGTTGCGGTTGACGAAGATGATCCCGCTCAGCACCCGGCGGTCATCCACCCGCGGCTTGCCGTGGCTCTTGGGGAAGAAGGGCTCCAGCCGAGCCATCTGCTCGCCCGTCAGCCAATACAGAGCGCTCATGTCCAGACTCCTCAGGAGCCTGAATCAGATCGTTCGCCTCACATCAATGGGTCCTGAGCCTAGATCAGAACTCAATGAACAATCAGTAACCAGGCCCACGCCGAGCTTCTATGTCGCGTTCTTGCACAGCCGCCAATGTCCGCTTCTGGCGCTCAAGCGACTCTGACATTCCGATCAATGACTGCGAGCTACGCCATCCTGCTTTGGTGAGAAGGCGAGGGGCCTTGCATAGTTCCGATCTGGCTTTGGCTGAGAAACCGAGGCTTGGCTATTCGGGGAAGAACACTCTCCAGACTTAGCCGCGTGAATGGGCTCGGCGCATTTTTGGATTGCCAGCCCAGCCTGTCGTTCGACATCAAGAATAAAGCGACATATCCCTGCGAAAGCAGACGTCGTTCTTGACCGCAATGCGCTTTACTTAGGCTCAGGACCCATTGAAGTGAGGCGTGCGATCTGATTCAGGCTCCTGAGGAGTCTGGATATGAGCGACCTGTATTGGCTGACGGACGAGCAGATGGCTCGGCTGGAGCCCTTCTTCCCCAAGAGCCACGGCAAGCCGCGCGTTGACGACCGCCGGGTATTGAGCGGGATCATCTTCGTCAACCGCAACGGCCTGCGCTGGCGGGATGCGCCGTCGGCCTATGGGCCGCACAAGACGCTCTACAATCGCTGGAAGCGGTGGAGCGAGGCGGGCGTCTTCGTCCGGATGATGGAGGGCCTGTCCGGCGCCCAGACCGAACGTCGGACTGTCATGATCGACGCGACCTATCTGAAGGCGCACCGCACGGCTTCGAGCCTCGCGGTAAAAAAGGGGGCCTCGGGCGGCTGATCGGACGCACGAAAGGCGGCATGAACACCAAGCTTCACGCCGTGACAGACGTCAACGGAAGGCCCATCAGCCTCTTCATGACAGCGGGTCAGGTCAGCGACTACATCGGCGCTGCCGCTCTCGTGGACAGTCTGCCCCGCGCCCAGTGGCTGCTGGGGGACCGGGGCTACGACGCCGACTGGTTCCGGGACGCCTTGCAGGCCAGGGGGATCACGCCGTGCATCCCTGGCCGCAAATCCCGGACCGAACCCATCCGCTACGACAAGCGACGCTACAAGCGGCGAAACCGGATCGAAATCATGTTTGGCCGCCTGAAAGACTGGCGACGGGTCGCCACTCGCTACGATCGCTGCCCGACCGTCTTCCTGTCCGCCATAGCCCTCGCCGCCACAGTGCTGTTCTGGCTATGAGTCCTGAGCCTAGGTGCGAAACTCGGTTCTCTTGTTGTCTCTCCTCAGACGCAAGCTGGAGCCTTGCTTTCTTCATTGGGATCCGCGGCTGGGGCGTATGTAGCGGTTGCTCAAATCGGCGTTGGGATTTTCGGGGCCGGTAAGCTCGCTTCGGCATTGGGCAATTTGATCGTTCCTGGGATAGGTGCCTTTGTAGGCTTTGTTCTAGGGGCGTTAATTGGCAACCTATTTGGTCGAAAAAAGCCCAAGACCCCAACAGCCAATGCCGAAGTCTATCTTGACTACACAACTGACCAATTCGAGCTAGGGGCGATTAACTCGTCAAACGGCGGAAATCTTCGACTTGTCAAAGATATGGCGGGATCTGCTCGCGATACGCTGAATGGTTTGTTGACTGTCCTTGCCGGTGACATGCCATATGAGGCGACGAGTTGGGGGAACGGGTTGTGGCGCAACGGCCAATACATTGCGTCAAATGCCGGCCTGCAGAGCTTCTATGGGCACACCGGGGGGCAGTTGTGGGTCAAGCTGGGCAGCCCTAGTGCGGCGCAGCAGAATGTGGGTTCGGCCGATGACGCCGTGTCCAAGGGCGTCATGTGGTCGATCAAACAGACCCAGATCATCGGCGGCGACATCTTCGCCAAGCGGGCGCTGGCCAACTCGGCTGCGACGGACCTGACGGCCCTGCTGGGCGACCTGCAGATCGCCTCGGACTATCGCTTTTATGCGAACAATCGCGAGCTCATAAACGGCTACATCACCGGCGCCTACAACACGCTGGGCCAGGCCGAGAAGGACTTCTACGCCACGCACAAGGCGACCATCGATAAGGTCCATACGCAAGGCATCGCCGCCCTGGATAGCAACGAACACGGATTTTACTACGGCCACAAGCCGACCGTGGACAAGATCATCTCGGCCCTGGAAGACCAGGCCATCGCCAATCCGTGGATCATCACACTCCAACGCATCAACGAACTGAAGCTGGACCAGTGGAACAGCGCCGACTTCAACGGCGGCCTGCAGGGCTTCCTGACCAGCATGGGTCTGTCGGCCTATGGCGCGCATTTCGAGGATGTTCGGGTCAGCGATCTTCTGGGCGGCATGACCCTGTCGGTGAAGGGCCCCACCGTCCAGGACGGCGTCTTCTCCATCCTGCCCCAGGCGCTGGACGCGCCGCTAAGCAATGATCTGTTGAACCCGTCGTGGGAACAGAACATGGCGGGCTGGCAGATGTCAGCTCATCAGATGCCGAACCTTGATAGGGGCATAAATCAGAGCGGAGTGTGGGGGAGTGCAGAAAACCCCACCTTCTATGTTCACGGTCTTGGAACGCCGGCACCAGGATCCTTTGCTGACACCACTTCGTCATTGGTTTCCGTTGAGGGCGGCCTCAACTATGATTTCAGCGTCCTCGCAGCCCAGCACCGAAGCCTTGGTCAGGCATACGTGCAGTTTTTGGACGCGAACAAGCAACACATTGACTACTCGATGTTGAACGGGACCGCCAAAGAGGGCGGCGGCCTTTATGGCGACCTCGCAAATCTAAATCTGTTGAGCGCTTCCTTCACCGCGCCTATCAACGCGAAATATGTTCGCCTCAGCTTGCGCATGTATTCAACGGGCGGCAACGATCCTTACGCATTCTTTGCTCAACCAACGATCCGCCGGTCAGGAGGGCCAGCGATTGACTGGGGCCAGAGCGGCAACGCCCTCCGCATCGATGACCTAGCCAAGATCGGCTACACCAAGCTGACCGAAGGCAATACGGCGGGTCGAGACTTCCTGGACTTCTCGCAACGCACGGCCGCTGTGGGCTGGAGCGACTGGAGCGAGCACACGACCGAGGGCTACTGGGAGTGGCAGAGTTGGGGCCCCCAACCCGAGGTTCCCACAATGCCTATGTACCCTGATGACGGCGGCAACGGCCAGTATGTTTGGGTGCCGGGCCAAACCTATGCCGTCACAGGCGGAGACGACATCGTGGTCGGCAGCCGTTACGGCGACTATCTCGCGGGCGCCGCGGGTTGGGACTGGATCGACGGCGGCGACGGCAACGACACGATCGAGGGCGGCGACGGTAACGACGTCCTGCTCGGCGGCGCCGGACGCGACCGACTGGTCGGCGGGGCCGGGGACGACTACCTCGTCAGCGGGGCAGGCGACGACCACCCCTGGTTCGGGGATGGCTTCGCATCAGGCATGTGGGGCGGCGACGGCAACGACACGATCGTCTTCAACGGCGGCATCGACGGCGGCTTCGGCGAGAACGGCGACGACGTCTTCCTGATGGAGCAGGACGGCTACATTCCCGGACTGGAAGCGAACGGCAACTATGATGGCAACATCATGGACTATGTCGATGCTGGAGCCGGGTCCGACACAATCTCGTACGAACGCTTCACCGCGCCGTTCACGCACAATTTGGATGTGAACTTCTGGGGGTGGGCCACCAACGCAAGCGCGATGCCGGTCGGCGGGATCAACGGCGTCGTCGTCAATCTCGGCAACCATCCAAATAGCTGGAACAACGGCGACAGCTATTGGGCGGACGCCAAATACATCATGGGCGACTGGATCAAGGGCGTTGAGAACGTCACGGGCAGCCGCTTCAACGATTATCTTTGGGGAGACGCAGGGAACAACATCCTCAAAGGTGGCGACGGCGACGATTTCCTCGATGGAAACCTCGGCAACGACATCCTTGAAGGTGGTGCGGGCGCCGACTTCATGTTCGGGCCTGGTGAAGGCACCCTCTCGTACGAAGGATCGAACGCCGGCGTCTTCATCAACATGACTACGGGTGAGGCGTTCGGAGGTCATGCGACCGGCGATCGCTGGGCGCAAATGGACCATCTCACCGGCTCACGCTTCGCCGACGAGTTGAAGGGCGATGCCGGATCGAACCGCATCAAGGGGTTGGATGGCGACGACTGGATCGTGGCGACGGTCGGGTCCGACGTTTATGAAGGCGGCGACGGCCTCGATACGGTCGATTATTCCGAAGGTTTCGCGTCAGGCAACTCGACCTATCAGGTTTGGGTGGAGGATGGCTATTGGGAGACGGATCAATGGGACCAATCCACTCAGTGGATATCGACAGGTGGTCATTACGAGACACAAACCGGATATCGTCGCGGTCTTGAGGTTGTTGGCGGCGTCGTCAATTGGCGCGCCGTTGACGGGACGGCCGGCGCTCACAGCCTGATCGGCGTGGAGCATGTCATCGGCACCGCGGGTGATGACTATATCGCGATGACCGAGACCGACGACTATATCACCGGCGGCAAGGGTAACGATACGCTCGCAGGCGGCGGCGGCGGCGACACGTACTACTTCAACGCGGGCGATGGCGTCGACACCATCAGCGACAACAATATCGGCGGAAACGTCGTGTCGTTCGGCGCTGGGATCGGGTTCAACCAGCTGACCTTCTCCGCTCAAGATGGAGCCGGAGGTCATCTGACGATCTACTACACCGCCTCGGATTCTGTGCGCATCAACGGCAACATGCCGACGGTGAGCCAGGGTAAACTGGCCTCGGCCGACGACAATCGGATCAAGACAATTGACATGAACGGGTCGGGACAGCTCGATGTCTCGCAGTTCGAAATCTATCGCGGCGGTTCGGCCTGGGGCGATACGATCAGCGGTATCCGGACGCTCGGCGATTTCATCGCCGGCTTCGGCGGCAACGACACAATCTACGGCATGCAGCCCGGCCAGTGGGAGGACCACGGCAACATCATCATCGGCGGCGCTGGCGATGATACGATCTACACCTCCGCCGGCGACGATCAGTTCGCCTTCGAGCGGGGATCCGGACGCGATACGATCAATGACACCGGCGGCGAGGACGTCCTCGTCTTCGGTCCCAATGTCGCGGCCGACGACGTGATCTATAAAGTGGTCGGCAACGACCTCTACATCGGCATCCGCGACGCCGCTTCGCCTAATCTTGAGGCCCACCAGGTCGCCGACTACGTCCGGGTTGTTAGCGGCGGCGTGAAGTGGGAGGACGCCTACGGCGGCGGTGCCTCGTTCAATACGGTGGAGTTCATCAACGCCGGTGGAACCTGGATCGATCTTCGCAAGCTCGATCTGAACTGGACGGTTCAGTACTCGTACAATGGCGGCGTCATGCCGATCGTCTTCGACTTGAGCGGAGAGGGTCTTGAGCTGACCGGTGTCGAGTCCTCTAACGTGGTGTCGCGCCTGGCTTCCGGACAATACGCCCGCACCTCTTGGGTGGGTCCGACCAACGGCATCCTGGCCTTCGACCGCAATGGCGATGGTCAGATCAACAATCTGGCGGAAATCTCGTTCGTCCAGGATCGCGAAGGCGCCAAGACGGATCTGGAAGGCCTGCAGGCTTGGGATACCAATGGCGACGGCAAGCTGAACGCCTTGGACGCCGGTTGGTCGAACCTGAAGATGTGGGTCGATCGCAATCAGAACGGCCGCTCGACTGAGCAGGAACTACGAACACTCGAACAGGTGGGCATCACCGAGATCGACCTAAAGGGCGTGGCGACCGGCAACACCGCCGCCACGACGCGCGACAGCTTCGTGCACAACACCCTGTCCTTCACCTGGGCCTCCGGCGAGAAGGGAACGGCCTACGACGTCCAACTGGCGCGTCGTCTGCTCAACGAACTGGGCCTGTCCGCAGAACAGGTGCGTGCGGCCTGGGGCGATGGTTCGGCCACGGGCGAACTTGGGCGGCTTGCGTCCAATCCGACCGTCGCCGCTGCGGCGCGTGCCGTGTTGGGAACTCCGACCGATCCGGTCAGCTTCCGGTCGAGCCTTGGATTCGATCGCCAGGACATGGCGGTGCTTCGCGACGATGCAGACTGGGGCGCAGGGTTCGTTGCCGACCATGCGTTGGATGACGGCGATCAGAGCCTCGATATCTCTGTCGACTTCAGCGACCACGACGGTCTTTATGCGGATGACGAAGTCCGTTGGTCCGATGTCCTGAATGGAACGGTCTCCAAGGGCGGAACGATCAACGACACGGACGCGCGCGTTCGGGCGACCCTTGAAGCCCTACAGCAGTCCGCAGGCCGTGGCGCTTTCGGTCAGGCGTTCGGTCGGCCGGAGATCGAAGACCCCTCGGCCGCCATGGTCCCTGTCGGCGGTCAGTCTGAGGGGCAACGCACTTTCGCCCCCTCTTCTGTTTCGAACGCTCAGATTGGAGCGGCGGAACGTGTCGACGCCTTTGGCGTGGATGGGCGACCGTCCAGCTATGGTCAGCTGTTCGACGTGGACGATGCGGCCAACCTGCTGAGCGCCGTTTCGGAAGGCGACGATGTCTGGGCGCCGGCGGAGTTCAGTCGAGCGTCGATTGCGCAAGGACGCGAGTGGTGGCGGTCTGCTGTCGTGTCGCCAGAGGGCCTGCCGATGCTGACGCCCTTCGCCACGCTCGATCAGGCCTCCGAGATCGAAGGCGGAAGTCGCCCGTCGTCGGCGTCGCAGCACCAGCAACTCGTCCAGGCGCTGGCGGCCTTCGGTCCCAAGAATGGAGGCGGAAGCTCAGCGATCTGGAAACGCTCGGGTGAAGCCGATGCGGACGCCATGACCGGCGTTGCATCTGACAACCGCTGGCGGTTCGCCGGGCCGTCGCGTATCCACGCCTAAGCCTTCCGTTCGAGTAGCCGTATGACCGACACCAACCCCGCCCCCAAAACCGTCGCTCAGATGCTGGGCGAGATCACCTGGCTGATGACTCAGTCGCCGATCCACAAGCAGCTGTTCATCGGCGATCTGGAGTGGTTCGCCATGCCGGCCATCCTGGTCGAGCAGTTCCGCATCTTCTATGGCCCTAACAGTCCGGCGGCCGTGGCGCTTTGGGCGATGGTGTCCGAGGACACCGAAGAGCGATTGAAGGCTGGCGCGAACAAGCTTCGCGCCGACGAATGGCAAGGCGGGGATCGACCGTGGCTCATTGAGTTGATCGCCCCGTTCGGCGCTCAGGACGAAATCCTCGCCGACCTCTCCAACACCGTTTTCGGCGGCAAGCCGTTCAGCTTCCATACGGCGACGCCGGACGGTCAGCGCGTGGTGAAAGTCTATGAAGCCGCCGAGCCGTCCACGCTCAACTAGGGTCTGTGCCGCTGTCGGATTGGCGGCGGCCACAGGCTTGGCTGCCTGCCAAAGCCTGGTTCCGGCGGTCCCCTTGTCGGAACAGTTGGCGCCACTGGACTTGGCTTTGTCTGAAGCTCCGGACGCCGTGGAAGCACGCGCCACCAGCGGAGACGGACAGGCGCAACTGGCGATGTCGATCGTGTCTATGTACGGCCTGCATGGTCGAACGCCAGATATTGTCGCTGCGGGCCGGTGGCGAGATCAGGCGCTGGCCAACCGGCGCTTTATGCCGATCACCCAGTACACGGCCGCCTTCAACGGCTCGCCGTCTCGGGTGAACATCATCAATGTTCCGGTTCAGACCATCTCGGCCGCGCAATGGCAGGCAGTCAATCGATGCTCGGCCCTACTATCTGGTTTGGTGGTTGGCGACTTAGCTGCGTGCGGGCGCGGCGAGGAAATCGCCCGGCGACAAGCGGATTGGCGCCTTTCTCTAGGGCATTAGCACCTATCTAGAATCGAGCCCGAAGGCCCGGTGTCGATAAGCAACATCGGTCCAAAGCGGCTCATGTGGATACAATGCAGGTGCTGGAGCGAATCCGATATCGTCGGTTCGAGTGACAGCCTAAACTTGTTTCAAGTTTGATTGGCGATGAGCGTGTGCGGACAATCAATGACTTGCGTGGTCGCTGTTAGGTTGTTCCGACACTTCGCCGTGTGATGTCATCGGTCCGACGGTCGACAACTGAGGCTGGAACAGAAGAAGGGCGCGGCCTTTCGACCGCGCCTCTCATCTTTTTACTCAAGGCTCAGCCGCGACGGTTGTCGTGATCGCGGCGCTCGTAGCGGATCTGGGCCGAAAGGCGGTCGAAGCGACGGTCCAGGTCCTGGCGTTCCCAGGCTGTCAGGCCGCCGCGGCGATAGTTGGCTTCCAGGCGCAGCAGGCTGTCGAACTCGCTGCGCAGGCGGATGGCCTCGCGGCGGCTAAGTTGGCCGTTGCGGTAGCCCTGGTCGATGCGGCGATCCAGGTTGGCCTGGCGGGCGTTGATCGACTGCCACGAGCCGTAGTTGGCGTGATGAGGCGGGGCCGGGCGGTGGTGATAGGATTGAGCGAAGGACGGCGCGGCGACCGAGGCGGCGGCCAGGGCGACGGCGGGGACGATGAGCTTGCGCATGGCGATCTCCTCAAATGTTGTGCCGGTCAGGGTGACCAGCGATGAGGCGATTTGAGCACCAGGCGACTGAGCCGGTTCTGAACAGGACCGATCAGGTTCGGTTCATCTGGATGAAAGAGACGTCATGACGCCGTCTTCAGGTCTGGTCGTCGGTTTGGAGCAGCGTTCGCTTTAAACTATACGACGTATTCAGCGCCCGTTCAGATGATCGGGACTAGATCGGTCGCCATGTTTCGCAAACCCGCCCCTCTCCTGATCGCCCCTCCGGCCCTGGCCCTGGCTCTCGGTCTGGCCTTCGCGCCCGTCATGACGACGTCGGCGCAGGCCCAGTCGCGCGACCAGGATCCGCGCTCGCAGGACCGTGGTCCGCGCGTCAGTCCCGACGAGGCCCGTCGTCGGGGCGGCGAAGCCGGCGGCGGTCGCCCCATCGACACCCAACCGCGCCGCGACGGCAACTATTCCGTTCTGGTCGAACGCGACGGACGCGTGCGCGAGGTCGTGGTCGACGGCCAGACCGGACAGGCGCGTCCTGACAACAACAATCAACGTCGCAGGCCGAACTGATGCGCGTGCTTCTTGTCGAGGACGACGCGGATCTGTCGCGTCAGCTTAAGGCGGCGCTGGGCGACGCGGGCTATGCCGTGGACCACGCGCCGGATGGCGAGGAAGCTCACTATCTGGGCGAGAACGAGCCCTATGACGTCATCGTCCTAGACCTGGGCCTGCCCAAGATCGACGGCGTGTCGGTGCTGGAGCGCTGGCGGCGCGAGGGCAAGACGACGCCGGTCCTGATCCTGACGGCGCGCGGCGCCTGGTCGGACAAGGTGGCGGGCTTCGACGCCGGCGCCGACGACTATCTGACCAAGCCCTTCCACACCGAGGAACTGCTGGCGCGTCTGCGGGCGCTGCTGCGCCGCTCGGCGGGCATCGCCTCGGCGACCCTGTCGTGCGGCGGCTTGCGGCTGGATCCCCGCGCGGCGCGGGCCAGTGTCAACGGCGAGCCCCTGCGCCTGACCTCGCTGGAATACCGGCTGTTGCACTACATGATGATGCATCAGGGGCGCGTCATCAGCCGCACCGAACTGGTCGAACACCTTTACGACCAGGACTTCGATCGGGATTCCAACACCATCGAGGTCTTCATCGGCCGGGTGCGCAAGAAGGTCGGATCGGACCGGATCGAGACCGTGCGCGGCCTCGGCTATCGGCTGACGCCGCTGGCGGGCGAATCCGACCCGGCGTGACCGAGGCGACGGCTTCGAAACCCAACGCCGGCGTGCTCCACGACTGGGGCCGCTGGTTCGGTCGCCCCGGTCGCTCCCTGACCCGCAGGCTGATCTGGCTGGCCTCGGCCTGGATCGTGGTCGCTCTGGTCATTTCAGCGCTGGTGCTGACCCAGGCCTTTCAGGAATCCGCCCTGCGGCGTCTGGGCGCCATGCTGAACGAGACGATCGACGAGATCGTGGTCGGCGCCAGTCGCACGCCGCAGGGCGAGCCCATCCCCCAAATCCAGGACGCGCGAACTCTGCGCCTGCTGTCGGGCAAATACTGGCAGATCATGGAGGTTCGCCCCAACGGTCGGCTGGTCAATCTCGCCCGCTCCAACTCGCTGTGGAGCTATGACCTCGCCCTTCCCACCGACCTGCCCGCGCGTCTGAATGCGGCCTTCGGCGACGTCATCACCTTCAACACCACCGGCCCCAAGGACGACGCCGAGACGCGCGAGCCGCTGCGCGTCGCCGCCAGCATGAAGTCGATCCCCCGGCACGAACATCCGGTCATCTTCATCGCCGCGCTGGATCGCTCCGACGTCGACGCCGATACGCGCCAGTTCGCGCGCGTGACCTGGATCGCCTTCCTGATTTTGGGGCTCGGCCTCGTATCGGCGGTCTTCATCCAGGTGCGGATCGGCCTGCGCCCCCTGTTCGACCTGCGCGACGAGATCGCGGATGTGCGCAAGGGCAGGTCGGCGCGGATCGGCCGCTCATACCCCCAGGAAATCCAGCCCCTGGCCGAGCAGGTGAACCGCCTGCTGGATCACAATCAGGAGGTCGTGGATCGCCAGCGCACCCACGTCGGCAACCTGGCCCATGCGTTGAAGACGCCGATCTCCGTCATGCTGGCGGAGGCGGGGACGAGCGAGGGCGATCTGCCCGAGCTGGTGCGGCGCCAAACCAGGATCATGCAGGGACAGGTCGATCACCACCTGCGCCGCGCCCGCGCCGCCGCCCGCGCCGCCCACGGTCTGGGCGAGACGACGCCCGTCGCCGAGGTGCTGGACGAGCTGGCGGTCATGATCGAACAGGTGTTCCGCGACAAGAACGTCGAGATCGACTGGCGCGCGCCCGACACCCTGTCCTTCCTGGGCGAGCGTCAGGATTTGCAGGAAATCCTGGGCAATCTGATCGAGAACGCCGCCAAGTTCTCCAGGCGCCGGGTGCGCGTCTCGGCGGGCGGCAGCGGCCTGGGCCAGATGATCCTGGTGGTCGAGGACGACGGGGCGGGGCTGCCTGCGGACCAGCGCGATACGGTCATGCAGCGCGGCGCGCGACTGGACGAGAGCGCGCCGGGGTCGGGCCTGGGCCTGTCGATCGTGGACGACCTGACGCGCGCCTACGGCGGGCGGCTGATGCTGTCGGACAGCGACATGGGCGGGCTGAAGGCGGTGCTCGAACTGCCGGCCGCCCAGGTCGACTAGGGCTGCCGGTCTCCGCCCCGGCGGTAGCATTCGCAGGCTGCGCGTTCCAAGGCGGCGCGATCCAGCACGGTGATCCGGCCGCGCGAATAGGCGATGGCCCCCGCCTTCTGAAGCCCCTGCGCCGCCTCGTTCACCGTGGTCCGCTGCGAGCCCAGCATTGAGGCGAGATACTCCTGCGTCAGGTTTAGGGTGTCGCCGTCGACCCGATCGTGGCAGCGCAGCAGCCATTTGGCGAACCGCTGCCCGGCGTGATGCAGGGCGTTGCAGGCGGCCGACTGCTCCAGCTCGCCCTGAAGTCGGGCCATGTATTCGGCGACGGCGTCACGCACGCCCGGCCGTTGAGCCGACAGGGCGCGGAACTTGGCGGCGTCCACCCGGCGCGCCGTCCCGGCGACCTGGGCCACGCTGCGGGTGTGGGCATGGTGCGGCACGACCGAGGCGACGACGCCCAGCACGCCTTCGCGCCCGATCATCACGGTCTCCACGGTCCGGCCGTCCTCCAGCACCGCGACCGAGGAGCAGAAGCCGCTGTCGATGAAATGCAGGTGTTCGATGGCGTCGTCAGGCTCGCTGAACACATGGCCGGGCGCGAATTCCACCGGAGTGGCGATGGCGATGAGAGCGTCGCGATCGTCGGGGTTCAGCCCTTGGATCAATCGGTTGCCAGGCGAGAGGCGGTTCATAAGTTCGCGCATAAGGCGATCTGAGCGCGGCGTCTGTCGAAACTCGACACAGCGTTGCTATATGTCACGCGGCTTTCTGGGGAAAAGTCGTGTCTTTACTGCGCTGTGTACGCCAGCGAGCAGAGCGGGGTCGACGCTCAGCGGGTGACGCGCCCGACCAGACGACCGGCCTCCAGCACCTCCACCCCCGCGCACGAGGCGTGATGCGAGAGCTGCGTCCTCGCCGCCTCCAACGCCGATGCGTCGTCGGCCCCGTCGAAGAAGTCGAGAAGGGGGCGGCGATCCGCCTCGTCGAAAAAGTGAAACTCGTAGATGTTCAACTGAACGCCTCCCAAGGACGCGAACCTTAGCGGCATACGCATGCGGGCGTCTGTCGGATGTCGACACAGGGTGAAGCGGAGCCTTTGTCGTCGTCGGTGCGTTGAGGCGTCCTGACGACGCCCAGAGACGCCTCATGAACGCTGCCAAGTCCCTTCGCCTGCCGCCGCTGGCGACCCTGATCGAATGGGCGGCGCGGGTCGGCTATGGGGCGCGAGGCTTCGTTTACCTGTCGGCTGGCGCGCTGACCCTGCTGGCGGCGACGGACCGGATCGGCGATGCGGTGGGGACCAGCGGGGCGGCGGGCTGGCTGGCCGAGCAGCCGTTCGGCAAGGTCTGGCTGGTGCTGCTGGGGCTGGGTCTGTGGGCCTTCGTCGGCTGGCGGGTCTTGCAGGCGGTGTTCGACGCGGACCATGAGGGAACGGACCTGAAGGGGTGGACGACCCGGGCGGGCCAGGCTGTCAGCGGCCTGTTCTACGGCGTACTGGCGTCGGGGGTGTTCGAATATCTGGACGAGTTCGGCGAGGCGACGAACGCCTCGGCGGCCCAGGCCGAGAGCGTAGCCGAGAACCAGGAGAAGGCGGCCATGCTGCTGGGGATGCCGTTCGGCGAGGTGCTGCTGATCGGGGCGGGGCTGGTGGTGCTGGGCGTCGGCGTGGGCAATATCGTCAGGGCGATCCGCGACGACTTCGACGACGCCCTGGCCTGTCCGAAGGCCTTCTGCGGCACGGCGACGGCGCTGGCGCGGGCGGGCTATGCGGCGCGCGGGTTCGCCTATCTGCCGCTGGGGGTGTTCGTGGTTCTGGCGGGGCTGCATGCGCGCTCGGGCGAGGTGACGACGACGGCGGCGGCGCTGGATGCGCTGGAGGCCCAGCCGGGCGGATCGTGGATCCTGGGGCTGACGGCGGCGGGGCTGATGGCCTTTGGCGCCTTCGCCTTCGTGGAGGCGCGCTGGCGCCGGATCCGCCCGCCGAGAGACCTGAAGATCGGATAAGGCTTGCGTCTCCTCCCCATTCCATGGGGAGGTGGCGCGGCGCCTCTTTGCGCCGTGACGGAGGGGCTCTGCGCAGCGTCGAGAGCCCCTCCACCCCTTCGGGGTCCCCCTCCCCACGCGGTGGGGAGGAGACGGTCTGGCGTTTGTCGTCATGTTTCCCATATCCTTATGCAACACCCGCTGTTCCAGAAGGCCGCGCCATGAACGCTCCGCTCAAGACCCTGAAGATCGACTTCGTCTCCGACGTCGTCTGCCCTTGGTGCGTGGTGGGGCTGGGCGGGCTGGACACGGCCTTGGACGCCCTGAAGGACGAGGGGATCGCCGCCGACATCGCCTTTCAGCCGTTCGAGCTGAACCCCCAGATTGCGCCCGAGGGCGAGAACATCGTCGAACACATCGGCCGCAAATACGGCGCGAGCCCTGCGCAGTCCGCCGCCAACCGCGCCATGATCCGCGAGCGGGCGGGCGAGGTGGGCTTCGACATGCGCATGACCGACGACAGCCGCATCTGGAACACCTTCGACGCCCACCGGCTGCTGCACTGGGCGCACGAGACGGCGCCGGAGAAGCAGAAGGCGTTGAAACAGGCGCTGTTCACCGCCCACTTCACCGAGAACCGCAACCTGACCGACGCCGGCGTCCTGACCGCCGCCGCCGAAAAGGCCGGGCTGGACCGGGCCGAGGCGGGCGAGGTGCTGGCCTCGGGCCGCTACGCCCAGGCCGTGCGCCAGGCCGAAGATTTGTGGCGCGCACGCGGCATCACCTCGGTCCCGGCCGTGGTGGTCGAGGGCAAATATCTGATCTCGGGCGGCCAGCCGGCCTCGGTGTTCGAAGAGGCCCTGCGCAAGATCGCGTCGGAGGTCTAGGCCGTCTCCTCCCTGCGCAGCGGGGAGGTGGCGCGGCGCCGCTTGGCGCCGTGACGGAGGGGTTCCTTCTGTGAAATCGACGTCTGTGGGGCCTCAAGAGCCCCTCCACCCCGCCCAAAGGGCGCGGTCCCCCTCCCCATCGCAGGCGATGGGGAGGAGACGGTCAGTCCGGCGATGGGGCGACAAAAACACCGTCTATTTCGTCTAATTCGTCTGATCTCGGGGCCGGTTTCAGGTCGTCGAGCGCCTCGAGGCGGGCCATCAGGGCGTCGCGGCCGGCGTAATCGCCGCGTTTGAGGGCGCAGGCCTCGCGGGCGATCAGGCCGACCTGTTCGGCGACGGCGGCGGCGCGCTCGCCCAGGTCGGGTTCCTTGGGCGGCGTCGGCGGCTTCGGCGGGGGCGGAGACGAAGGTGCGGGCGGGGCGGCCGCCATGCGGGTCAGGTCGGCGTGCAGCCGCACCCATCGCGCGGCCTCCAGCGCGCGCCCGGCCTGAAGCGCCCGGTTCAGCCGCACCAGGGCGTGGGCCGCCATGGCCCCATAGTCGGGCAAGCCCTCGGCCGTCTCGGCCTCCAGGTCGATGGGCTCGCGCAGCGGATCGGGCTGATCTTCGCGCCGCCAGCCCTCATCCTTGGCGCGGGCGCGAAAGGTGCTGACCGCCATGCCATAGACGGCGCTGACCTCCTCGGCCGTGGAGCCGGCCAGATAGGCCGTGCCCGCCGCCTCCCACGCCTCTTTCGACAGGCGGCGATAGCCCCGGTTCTGCACCCGGTCGGCCGCGCGCGCGGCGGGGTCCGAGGTGACCAGATCGGGCAGCCGCAACAGATGCATCGGCAGGCCGTGCGCGCGCCAGAAGGCCGCCTCGGCCTCGGGCGAGGAATCGTGATGCAGGGCGTCGCGATACGTCTGCTCCAGACCCGCCTCGCGCAGGATGCGGATCTGATCCAGCGCCTGCTGGGTCATCGCATCGTAAAACGGATCGCGCGGCCCCTCGAACCCGCCGTCGTCATAGCTGTGGTCGTCGTCCATCCCATCCCCGGCCTGTCGCCCGCGCCCGACACAGGACGCGCCGCCAGTCTAAGGCCGCCCCGTAGCGTGATCGGGTAGAGGCCGTCGATTTCGCGAAAGGCGAGGGATTTCAACGGCCGGGGAAGGGACGTCGTGCATAGGTAGGGGGGCTAGCTGTGCATTCCTCCCTTTCGTCATTCCGGGCGAACCCTCGCGAAAGCGGGGGGAGACCCGGAACCCAGCGGCGCGCGAGAGCGCGAACCTGTCGCGGACGAGGTGTTTGAGATCGTGCGGCGGATGGATTTCGCCTGACGGCGCCGCTGGGTCCTCCGGTCTGCGCCGCGAAGACGCGACTTGCCGGAGGATGACGAAAGACAATGAGCGCGGTCCCTCTCCCGTCGGGAGAGGGCTTGAGGCTCGCAGAGCGTCAGCGATGCGCGAAGCCGAAAGGGTGAGGGTCGTGCGTCAACGGCGAGGTCCAACCCTCACCCTTTCGCGCAAGTCTGATCGCCTGACGGCTCTCAGGCGCTCAAGCCCTCTCCCAACGGGAGAGGGAGGCCGCGTTCGGGTTCACGAACCGAAACGCCTCCACCCGCTGACGCAGGAAGCGGTTGATGAACGGGTCTTTTCGGCTCGTTCGAACCGGCGAGGAAAACAAAGAGTTTCAGTTGAACATTCGTCAAAAGCCATTTGACTAAATGTCATGACATTTTTCCGTCTTGACGGACGAACTGCGCCTTGCTACATGATTCTCAACGGAGGAGTGCCGCCATGAGCGCCAATCGATCTCGCGAGGCCCTAGCTGAATTCTTGGAGTATGTCGGAGCGAAGGGGCTGATGCCGCAAGCAACGGTCCAAGCTCGGCGTGCTGCTAGTAGCAAAATCCTAGCTGTTCTTGAGCCAGAGGAAGCGACTGACGTCACATCGATTGACGTGGACCATGTCATGACGCGCTTCCACAATCTGGAAGGCAAGAAATACACGCCTGGAAGCCTCGCGACCTATCGCAGCCGCCTGCTGAGCACCCTCGACGACTTCAGGGCCTATCTAGAAAGCCCAATTTCCTATCGACCAAACAATCAGGCACGACAGAAGCCCAAACAAGAGAATGGGAAGCGCGAGGCGACAAAGCCGTCGCCCTCATCCTCATCGGGAGCGCCTCAGCCGGTCGCGACTGTGACGCCTCCTCCCTCAGCGGGCGTTATCCCGATCCCGATCCGGTCTGATCTTGTTGTTCAGATCCATGGAATTCCGTTCGATCTCAGCCGTGCTGAGGCGCAACGGGTAGCCAACGTAATCTTGGCGTTGGCCAATGACTAAGAAAGGGACCGGGTTATGATCAGGAGGATGTTAGCTGTCCGGCGCCCGCTTGCCCGCTGAGACAGCCGTAACGAAAAGGGCCGTCGCCGATCCCTGCAAAAGAATAGCGACGGCCCATGGTGAGCCACCTCGACGGCGACTTCGCGAGAGACATCTCACGAAGTCGCCATTTCGGCTAGAACTTTTGTGGAGATGGCATCAATGGCCACCGCTAAACAGCTGACGGCGCAGGATATCGCCGACATTAAGGCCCGACTCCGGCAGGGCGAGTATCAGCACCACATCGCGGCTGATTACGGCCTGAACCAAGGTCGTGTCTCGGAGATCAACACCGGCAAACGCGGGGAATCGAGCGCGCGCCCCCAGCAACTGGCTATGCTCTAAAGCGAACAAGGGCTTCCAGTTGATCCAAACAAAAGAGGGCACCTTGCGGTGCCCTCTGATGGATCGAGGTGGAGATAGCCATCGCCGCGGTAACACTCGCTCCCACCGCCCACGTTGTCTCGAAGATGTGGTTGATGATCGCAGCTACTTTTACTTTACGACGCTTTGCCTTGCAGACTTCGGATTTCGAGTTCCTAAGCTTTTTTTCCATTACGGCCTCCTTGATTTGCTGTCCGGCGAACCGGAAGATTGTCAGAAGGACGATGAGAATGAGCACGACCGTGGGATTCGAACCCACCCCGACCCCCGAAGGAGAATGGTGACGCGAAAATAGTGGCGCAGCGTCGCATTTCAAGATGGAACCTTCACCTCCACCACCCCACCCCCAGCCCTGAACTTCGCGCTCATCTCCGCCATGCCGGCTTCGGCTTCCGACAGGGAGGCGCCGGCGTCGTTCTGGGCGGCGGCGGCGTCGCGGATGTCCTGGCTGATCTTCATCGAGCAGAACTTGGGGCCGCACATGGAGCAGAAGTGGGCGGTCTTGTGGGCCTCCTTGGGCAGGGTGGCGTCGTGGTATTTGCGGGCGGTTTCGGGGTCGAGGCCCAGGTTGAACTGATCCTCCCAGCGGAACTCGAACCGGGCGCGTGACAGGGCGTCGTCGTGCAGGCGGGCGGCGGGGTGGCCCTTGGCCAGGTCGGCGGCGTGGGCGGCGATCTTGTAGGTGATGACGCCGTCCTTGACGTCCTGACGATCCGGCAGGCCCAGGTGCTCCTTGGGCGTGACGTAACAGAGCATGGCCGTGCCGAACCAGCCGATCATGGCCGCGCCGATCGCGGAGGTGATGTGGTCATAGCCCGGCGCGATGTCGGTGGTCAGGGGCCCGAGCGTATAGAAGGGCGCCTCGTGGCAGTGCTTCAGCTGCTCGTCCATATTCTGTTTGATCTTGTGCATCGGCACGTGGCCGGGGCCCTCGATCATGACCTGGCAGCCCTTGGCCCAGGCGATCTTGGTCAGTTGCCCTAAGGTGCGCAGCTCGGCGAACTGGGCCTCGTCATTGGCGTCGGCGATGGAGCCGGGCCGCAGGCCGTCGCCCAGGCTGAAGCTGACATCATAGGCGCGCATGATGTCGCAGATGTCCTCGAAATGCTCGTAGAGGAAGCTCTCCTTGTGGTGGGCCAGGCACCATTTGGCCATGATGGAGCCGCCGCGCGAGACGATGCCCGTCACCCGCTTGGCCGTCATCGGCACGAAGGGCAGGCGCACGCCCGCGTGGATGGTGAAATAGTCCACGCCCTGTTCCGCCTGTTCGATCAGGGTGTCGCGGAACACCTCCCAGGTCAGGTCCTCGGCGACGCCGTTCACCTTCTCCAGCGCCTGATAGATGGGCACGGTGCCGATGGGGACGGAACTGTTGCGGATGATCCAGTCGCGGATGTTGTGGATGTTGCGGCCGGTCGACAGGTCCATGACGTTGTCGGCGCCCCAGCGGGTGGCCCAGACCAGCTTGTCCACCTCGTCGTCCACGCTGCTGAGGACCGCCGAGTTGCCGATGTTGGCGTTGATCTTCACCAGGAAGTTGCGGCCGATGATCATCGGCTCGACCTCGGGGTGGTTGATGTTGTGCGGGATGATGGCGCGGCCGCGCGCGATCTCTTGCCGCACGAACTCGGGCGTCACGAAGTCGGGGATGGCGGCGCCGAAGTCCTCGCCGTCGCGGATGCAGGGGCTGTTCTGCTCGCGGCGCAGGTTCTCGCGGATGGCGACATATTCCATCTCGGGCGTGATGATCCCGGCTTGGGCGTATTCGTATTGGGTGACCGGGCGGCCCTCGACGCCCTTGAAGACGCGGTGGTGGGAGGTGTCGAAGCGCGGGGCCAGATGACGGCCCGACGCATGGCCGTTGTCCTCGGGCTTGACCTCGCGCGGGTTCGCGACGGGCGCGATGTCGCCGCGGTCCAGCTGCCAGCTGGACTTGACGCGGGGCAGGCCGCGCTTGATGTCGATGGTCACGGTCGGGTCGGTGTAGGGGCCCGATGAATCATAGATGGTCACCGGCGGCTCGTTGGCCGAGGGGTGGACGGCGACCTCGCGGAAGGGGACGCGGATGTCGGGATAGAGTTCGCCCGCGACATAGACCTTCCTCGATCCGGCACGCTCGCCGGTCGGGATGGTCCCCGTCTCCTTCATCACCTGTTCGCGCGCGTCCTTGAGGGCGAGGTCGATGTTCGGCTCTTCGGGCAGGGCGGGCGGGGTGACTTGGATGTTCATGGCGGCCTCAAACGGTTTGAGGTCCGCCGACGTCGGGCGCGAGGGTCCTGTGACGTCAGGACCGATAGCGTTACTCATCCCTTCGCCGGCATGACCCGGATCAGGTTCGACGGGTCAGAGGAGAAACCTCTATCTCAGCCGCTCGATTGCGACCCCCCGGAGAACGTCGCCACCATAACCCAGGCTCAGGGCGCCGACCAGCCCTTGACCGAGACGGCCGCCGCACGCGGATCGGCGTCGAAGCGGAGGTAGGCCTTGGCGTGGCCGTGGCCGGGGACATAGTCCAGGCTAGCGGTCGCGGTCTGGTCGCCCAGAACCCCTTCGATATCCACGGCGGCGGCGGTGTCGTCGCCGTCGTTCTGGACCCGGACGGTCGCGACCTGGCCTGCGGCGGTGACGTCCACGGCGACGATGCGGGCGCTGAGCGCGGGCGGGGCCGTGGGCTGGAGCGCCTCCCACACCACGATGCCGATGGCGGTCAGGGTGATGACGGCGCCGAGCAAGGCCATGCCCCATTGCAACAGAGGGCGGGTCGATGCGGCGGGCTTCTTCTTCGTGGGCATGGGGTCAGACCAACAGACGGGCGGCGGCGGCGCCGATGGCGGCGGGGAAGCCCAGGACGACCATGGTCTGGACCACGCCGGCGACGGCGTGGCCGTCGGTGCGGCCGAACAGGAACAGGGTGAACAGGCTGACGGCCAGGGCGATGGCGTAGCCGGGCAGGGTGAAGTGCAGGAAGGCCTTGATCGGATGATCGGCCTCTTCCTGACCGGCGAAGCCCGCCTTGAAGACGATCAGGTGCAGCAGAAGGATGGAGACGGCGATCAGGGCCAGGATGTGGGCGGGCGTCGCCTTGTAGGCGATCAGGATCATCTCTTCTGTCGGGGCGACGTTCAGGGCGAAGAACAGGGCGCCGGCCGCCATCAGGAAGAGTTCGCCGAAATAGGAGGCCTGATCTTCATCCGTGTCGCCTCCGCCGTCGCCGCTGAGCTGACGCCGGGCCAGAAGCGCGCCCATGGCGCCGGGAATGGCCTGAAGGGCGACCATGCCCAGGCCCTCGCGCGGCGGCGCGTCCCATTCGACGACGCCGAACAGGATCAGCAGCACCGAGGCGGTGATGAAGCCGACGGCCAGGGCCACGGCGGTGTCCAGCGCATCGTTGACCGGCCCGCGACGCTTCGAGAAGTCGGCGTAATAGGCCAGGCCGTACAGCAGCGGCAGGCCGGCGACGATGAAGGTCAACAGTCGCCAGCGGTCCATGATTACGCCCTGCGCCCACATCTCCATCGTCATCAACAGCGGGATGTTGAACACCAGGGCGCCGGCGAAGGCACGCCCCAGATCGCGGACATAGGCGCGCTCGCGTTGCAGATCAAAGAGCGGCGCGGCGGCGGTCATGCTGCGGCAACGCTTGGACGCCGGCTTTGGCTCCCGACGTCCTCCGCCACGGCGATCAATCCGGCCAGACCTGCATCAGGCGATCGATCGCGGCCTCGATCCGGGCCCACCCCTCGTCGTCCAGTTCAACGCCGGCGAACCGGCCCCGCGCATCAGCCGCTAGCGCCAGGTGCTGAACCGCCGCCAGAACGATGACGTTCAGCGCGACCGTGTCCCCCTCGGCGGGAAGAGCGATCTGAGGGCGACGCGCGGCCATCCAATCCTGCATCACCCGGGATCGGGCCGTCTCCAGGCGCCGCAGAAGCGGGCTGTCCCGGGCGATCTCCCAGGCCAGCATCCGCAGCACCAGCGGCTGGGTGCGCAGGACGTGCAGATAGGCCAGGACCGATTCGCGCATGAAGGCGCGATAGGTGGTTGCGGTCGAGGGCGGCTGTTCGGCCAGGGCCTGGCCCAGCCAGACGTCGCGCCGGCCCGCCAGCCGTTCGACCACGCCGTCGAGATCGGTGAAGTAGCGATAGATCAGCTTGCGATCCACGCCGGCCTCCGCAGCCAGGGCCTGGACGTTCAAAGCGGTCCAGCCGTCGCGCAGCAGCAGTCGGCGTGCGGCCTCGACGATGGCGGTCTCGGTGCCGGGTCGGTCGCGGGGACGGGGCGTCGCAGGTGCGGTTGACATGTCCCATGCATGAGACAAATCCCTATGTCCCACAAGTGAGACATAGGGAGCGACCCTCATGACCGGACAGACGACGAAGCCGCCGATGCGGAACTGGCTGCGGCTGGAAAGCTTGGCGATCCTGATCCTGTGCGTGGGGCTGTACGCCCGCATCGGCGCGCCCTGGTGGTTGTTCGCGGCGGCGTTTCTGGCGCCCGACCTGTCGTTCGGGGGCTATCTGTTCGGCGGCCGCGTTGGGGCGTGGACCTACAATCTGGCGCACAACGAGGTCGGTCCGGTGGTGCTGGGCCTGGTCGGGTTGTGGCTGGCGCCCACGCTGACCCCGCTGGCGCTGATCTGGGGCGCTCATGTCGGGTTCGACCGGATACTGGGTTATGGGCTCAAGATCGGCGCGTCGTTCGACCAGACCCATCTGGGGCCCATCGGCAAGGCGGCCTCCGCAAAGGTGTGATCCAGTTGCGTGGCATCGGAAAGGCCCGTCGTTAGCCAGACCGTGGGAGGGCCATGTGATGACGGCGAAGGTTATTGCAAGCGCTTGTCGAACAGCGTTCAGGCGGAGTTCATTTTCTGTCACGCTTGGTGAGTGCCTCTAGGGAGAGGGAACCATGAAACAGATCAAGACGACCGCCATCTTGGCGGTTCTGGCGTGCGCGGGACTGACGGCCTGCGCCTCGGTGGATGTCGGCGGCGCGCCGATGGCCCTGTCGCCCGCCATGGCCGAACAGGCGCGGATCGGCAGCGTCACGACCACGACCGGCTGGCTGGACGCCGAGGACGACTTCGCCGACACCTTCAACGATGAGGTGCTGAGCGAAATGGGGCTGTGCGCCGGTGGTCGGCATCGGCTGAACCTGAGCATCCATGTCGAGGCGCTGAGCCGGGCGCCGCGCCTGGCCATTCTGGCCGGCGATCGCGCCGAACACCGGATGCGGGCGACCGCCGAACTGCGCGATCCGGCCCAGGGCGGTCAGGTGGTCGGGCGTTATCCGCTGGTCGTGACGGTGGATGCGGGGGCCGGGGTGCTGGACGCCCTGATGGACCGGCAGGCGGTCACGTCCCACGCCTTCGCTCAGGCCCTGTGCGACGCCGCCTTCGTCGCGCCGACGCGTGTGGCCGAGGCCGGCGCGCCGGGCTGAGGTCGAGGGCGCGGGCTGGCGCTTCTGAATGTCACGGGCGCGGGCTATCAAGACGGCGAACAGGAAACCGTCCCATGCATCTCGCCCGTTTCGCCCGCATCCGCCTGGCCCACCTGCCGACGCCGCTGGAGCCGCTGCCCCGCCTGTCGGAAGAGTTGTGTCTGGATCTGTGGATCAAGCGCGACGACTGCACCGGCCTGGCCGGCGGCGGCAACAAGACCCGCAAGCTGGAGTTCCTGCTGGGCGCGGCGTTCGAAGAGGACGCCGACACCCTGGTGACGCAAGGGGCGGTGCAGTCCAACCATGTGCGCCAGACGGCGGCGGCGGCGGCCGCGCATGGTCTGGCGTGCGAGATCATTCTGGAAGAGCGGACGGGGTCCAGGGCGACGGACTATGTCGGCAACGGCAACGTGCTGCTGGACCGGCTGTTCGGCGCGACCCTGCGCACCGTGCCGGGCGGGACGGACATGGTCGCCGAGCTGGAGAAGACGGCGGCCGAGGTGCGGGCGCGGGGCGGCAAGCCCTATGTCATTCCCGGCGGCGGATCGAACCCGGTCGGGGCTTTGGGCTATGTCGATTGCGCGCGCGAGATCGTGGTCCAGGCCGATGAGATGGACCTGGAGGTCCACCGCATCGTGACGGCGACGGGCAGCGCGGGCACCCACGCCGGTCTGGTCGCCGGGCTGGCGGTCATGGGGGCGGACATTCCCGTGCTGGGCATCGGGGTGCGGGCGCCCAAGGACAGGCAGGAGGCGAACGTCTTCAAACTGGCCGAGGAGACGGCCGCCCTGCTGGGCCAGCCGGGCCGGGTGACACGAGAGCAGGTGGTCGCCGACTGCGACTATGTCGGCGAGGGCTATGGCCTGATCGACCAGGGAGTGATCGACGCCCTGACCCTGGCCGCGCGTCTGGACGGGATCGTGCTGGACCCGGTCTATTCCGGCAAGGCGATGAAGGGGCTGGTCGCCCTGGCGCGGGCGGGGCAGTTCAAGGGCGAGACGGTGGTGTTCCTGCACACCGGCGGGGCGCAGGGGCTGTTCGGCTATCAGACCGAGATCGAAGGGGCGCTGTAGAGGCGCCGTCCGTAATGGACGCGCGCGAGGCGACCCTGGCGCTTCTGGCCGCCCGGTCCGAAAACGCCACCGTCTGCCCCAGCGAGGTCGCGCGGGCGGTCGCAGGCGAAGACGGCGCGTGGCGCGAGGTGATGCCTGACGTTCATGCTGCGGTGGACGCCCTTGTGAACGAGGGCGCGGTGCGACTGAGCTGGAAGGGGAGGCCGCTGGCGCTGCGTGCGGGACCGTATCGGATCGCGCGCGCGAGCAAATGAACGGCCCGGAAACTGTGGAACGAGGCGCATCAGGGCTTCGATCCGATGATCGAAGCCCTGATGCGTCGGCTCAGACCTGGGCCAGGCCGCCGTCGACGAAGACTTCGCCGCCGGTCATGAAGCTGCTGTCCGACGAGGCGAGGAAGGCGGCGACGGCGCCGGTTTCCGACGGGTCGCCCATGCGGCCCAGGACGGTGGAAGCGCCGATGGCGGCGAGGCCCTCTTCGCCCAGGACTTCGGCCGCCAGTTCGGTCGTGGTCGGTCCGGGCGACAGGACGTTGACGCGGATGCCGGTCCCCTTGAGGTCCAGCGCCCAGGTGCGCGCCAGATTGCGGATCGCGGCCTTGGTCGCGCTGTAGATGCTGAAGGCGGGCGTTCCCATCACGCCGGTACTGGAGCCAGTCAGGATGATCGAGCCGCCGGCTGACATCAGGGGCAGGGCCTTCTGCACCGTGAAGACCGTGCCCTTCACATTGACGTCGAAGGTCTGATCGTAATGGTCGGGCGTGATTTCGCCCAGCGCCGCGAACGATCCGGTTCCTGCATTGGCGAACAGGATGTCGAGGCCGCCACGTTCGGCCTTCACCGTCGCGTAGAGTCGGTCGAGGTCGGCGGGGTCAGTGATCGAGCCGCTGATCGCGCGGGCGTTGTCGCCCAGTTCTGCGACGGCTGCTTCAAGCTGAGCCTGGCGTCGTCCGAAGAGGTAGACGAAGGCGCCTTCCTGGACGAAGCGTCTGGCCGCGCCCAGCCCGATGCCGCTCCCGCCGCCCGTGATGACGGCCGTCTTGCCGTGTAGTCTGCTCATGATGTGCTCTCCTTCAATGAGGTTGCACTGAGCTGACGATCCGCCCACCTATCGACAAGTATGTACCATTTGGTAAGTGTCGAAAAATGTCACCCGATGATCTCGAAAGCGCCGCCTCGCCCTCGACCTCGGTTTGCACACCGACCTTGCCGGGCTTCACCTGCGGGCTGGACGCCACACTTCGGATCGTGTCCGGCAAGTGGAAGCCGTTGATCCTCTATTTCTTGGCGCAGGACGGTCCCACCCGGTACGGCGCGCTGCGTCGCGCGATACGCGACGTCAGCGACAAGGTGCTGATCCAGCATTTGAAGGAGCTGGAAGCCGATGGTCTGATCATGCGCACCGACTACAAGGAGGTGCCGCCACGGGTAGATTATGGGCTGACGCCGCTTGGGGTCAGTCTGGCGCAAGCTCTAGTACCGCTGTGCACATGGGGGACGGAGAACATGGCCGAGGTGACGCGTCTGTTCGCCCAGCGTGATCCGTCGAACGGCAAGGGCGCAAAGGCATGAGCAAAATCCTGGGCGTCATCGGGGGCATGGGACCGGCGGCGACGGTGGCGTTTCTGGCGCGGGTGCAGGCGCTGACGCCGGCGGACGGGGACGCCGATCACATCCGGGTGGTGATGGACCTGAACCCCCAGGTTCCCGATCGCAACACGCGGCCGGGCGAGGCCGAGGTGGTGCTGCGACAGATGGCCGAGGGGCTGGCGGCGGCGGGGGCCGAGGTGATCGCCATGCCCTGCAACACCGCCCACGCCCAGGCGGGCGGGATCCGCGCGGCGTGCGAGGCGAAGGGTCTGCGCTTCATCGACATGATCGCGGCGACGGCGGACGCGGCGGAGGCCTCTGGAGTTAAGCGGATCGGGGTGCTGGCTACGCCGGGGGGCGAGCGGCTTTACACGCAGGCGCTGGCGGCGCGCGGGGTCGACACTGTGCTGCTGGAGGGAGCGGACCGCGAGGCCTTCATGGGCCTGGTCTATGGGGTCAAGCGCGGCGATGTCGGCGAAACGGCGCGGGCAGGGATGTCGCGGCTGGCTCAAGCCCTGGCGGATGCGGGCGCGCATGGGCTGATCGCCGGCTGCACCGAGGTGCCGCTGCTGCTGGGCGCCGAAGACGCCGCCATACCCCTGACGGATTCGGCCGAGGTGCTGGCCCAGGCGTGCGTGGAGGCGTGCCGGGTGTGAGGCGCGGTTGCGGCTTGCTCCGCGCGGCCGGCCTGCCTAGTCATGGGCGGTGTCTATTCAGTCCCTGATCATCGATTGCGACCCCGGCGTGGACGACGCCGTGGCGCTGTTTCTGGCCTTCGCCGCGCCCGAGCTGGAGCTACTGGCCGTCACCACGGTCGGTGGCAATGTCCCCGGCGCCAAGACCCAACGCAATGCGCGCATCATCCGCCAGATCGCCGGGCGCGAGGACGTGCCGGTGTTCGGCGGGGCGGAGCGGCCGCTGAAACGTCCTCCGGCGGGGGCGGGCGCGTTTCACGGCGTCGAGGGTCTGGGCGATCTGGAGCCGTTCGAACCGACGGGGATCATCGGCGACGGGCCGGCCGCCAACGCCATCGTCGATCTGGTGATGAGCCGGCCCGAAGGTTCGGTCGCCATCGCCGTCCTGGGGCCGATGACCAATCTGGCGCTGGCGATGCGGCGTGAGCGGCGGCTGGCCGAGCGACTGGGGCCGGTGGTCGTCATGGGCGGGGCGCGGTCGGAAGGCGGCAATGTCACCGCGTCGGCCGAGTTCAACATCTGGGCCGATCCGGATGCGGCGGCGGTGGTGTTCGGATCGGGGTGTCAGGTGGTCGCCTTCGGCCTGGATGCGACCCATCAGGTGCGTGCGACCGAGGACCGGATCGCGGCGATAGAGGCCATCGACAGCGAGGCCGCGCGGGCGGCGGCGTCGACGCTGCGGTTCTCGCAGCGGGTGGAGCGCGAGATCGTGGGCTGGGATGCAGCTCCGTTGCATGACCCGTGTCCCATCGCCTGGCTGATCCAGCCTGACCTGTTCGAGACCAAGCCCTGCCGGATCGAGGTGGAGACGGGTTCGGACCTGACGCGCGGCCATACGGCGGTCGAGTTCCGGATCGATCCGGCGACGGCGCGGCATCGCTGGGCGGTCGCGGCGGATGCGCAAGGGGTGTTCGACCTGATCGTCGCCAAGCTGAAGGCTCAGGCGCTGGAGGCCGCCGCATGAGGATCACCGTCGTCGGCTCGATCAACCTGGATCTGGTCGCCACCGCGCCCCAACTGCCGGCGCCGGGCGAGACGGTGACCGGGGCGACCCTGGCGCGGCATCCCGGCGGCAAGGGCGCCAATCAGGCGCTGGCGGCCGAGAAACTGGGCGCCGAGGTCTGTCTGATCGGGCGGGTCGGGAACGACGCCATGGCCGGCGAGGCCCTGGCCCTGATGGAGGACCTGGGCGTCGATCTGGCGGGGGTGGAGGTCGATGTGGCGGCCCCGACGGGCGTCGCCCTGATCGCCGTCGATCCGACCGGCGAGAACCAGATCGTGGTCGCGGCCGGCGCCAACCATATGGTCACCCCCGAACAGCTGCCCCAGCGGATCGAGGGCGCGCTGATCGTGCAGCTGGAGCTGCCGATCGAGACGGTCGAGGCGGCGGTGGGCCGGGCGACGGGCTTCGTCTGCGCCAATCTGGCGCCCGCCGCGCCGGTGTCGGAACTGCTGCTGCGCCGCGCCGACCTGATCGTCGTCAACGAGACCGAGGCGGCCTTCTATGGCGACGGCCTGCACCGGGGCGGGGGACGGGTGGTCGTCACCAAGGGCGCCCGAGGCGCGGCCATGTATCAGCGCGGCGTCGAAATGGCCTGGGCGACCCCGCCGGCCGTCGAGGCGGTGGATGCGACGGGCGCGGGCGACGCCTTCGTCGCCGCCATCACCGTCGCTTTGCTGGAAGGCATGGACCCGGCCGAGGCGCTGCGCTTCGCCTGCGCCGCCGGGGCGTTCGCGGCGACCCGCCCGGGCGCGCAGCCGTCGGCGCCGGAGCGGGATGAGGTCGAGGCGCTGCTGGCGTCCTGAGCTTCACCCTCGTCGGCGTCAGTCCGAGGCGTCCGAAGGGCGAACCCAGAAGCCAGGAGGCGGAGTTGGACGCCTGAGGCTTTCGATGGCGGGGCGTTGTTCCTGGGTTCCGGGTTCCTCGCTTCACGAGGCCGCGGAATGACGATTTGGGAGGCGTTCGCCAATCCGCTCCTCCCCGCGAAAGCGATACTCGAACGTAACACAGTAACAGCCTTCGGGGTTGGCGTCGGGGTCGGGGGCGCGTAGGTCTAGGGTTCGGGATTTGTGGGGACTTCCGACGATGATGATGCGTCGACGTGGGGTTGGGCCGGTTCTGGCGGCGGTGCTGCTGCGCGGCGTGGCGGGTGGGGCATTGGTCAAGAGTGCGGGGGGCTTAGAACGCAGCGCCGCCGTCGAAGCCATTGTCTGTGCCTGCGTGACCTATGATTGCCGCTAGTGGCGCTGTGCAAGCAAACCAAGGTGCAGCTTTCACCGAGGCCCAGTGGGATTGTTATTGCGACCGCGACACCAACTAACTGAAATGCTGTCAGTGGGATAAGGGCGCCGATCTGGGCTGGCGCTCTATTTTCGGAGGGTTAGAATTCATGATGCATCGGCTTTTGACTGCAATCGCGATCCTAAGCATCAGCGGCTGCGCGACATCCGCTCCAAAATCTCGCTCTCCCGTCGGACGCGTGATCTGTTCTGAAGGCTTTGCTCCGCTCAGATTTACACCGAACGCGGACAGCCTCTCACCATTCTTTGCAAAGGTCATCGACTGGCCCGCGCAAGCCGCGTTGGATTGCAGCAGTGTGGTCCTGATTGTCAGAGGGTTGCCGCAACCGACGCAAAGCTCTCTTGAAGGCCGTCGCGCGACAAATGTCGCCAAGGCGCTACAGAGCTTTGGCGCGCCAATGCCGTCATTCGAGCTAGGTGACGAAATGGACCAGGCAGAGCCTTCGCTTCAAATCTACGCCAAACCTTAGATCGCCAAGGCCATCCTAAGCGTGTGTCGCGTCGTTCAAGTTACCGGCCAAATCATGGAGCATTGACGGCCGCGAGACGCGCGTCCTGTTCCGCCTGGGGCGGGACGCCGAAGACGGCGCGCAGGCTGTCGGGGATCAGGGCGCGGTCGTAGGGATCGAGGGTAGCCGGGGCGTCGCGGGTCTTGCGCGTCTGGGTGCCGTAGATCTGCGGCTTTTCGGTCATCTGCAGATAGCGATCCAGCGTCGCGGCGGCGATCCAGGCGCCGTCGGGCGAGCCCTTGGCGACGGCGGCGACGGCCAGGCTATGGGCCAGCAGATAGTCTTCGGGCGTTGAGCCGTGCTGGAAGACGAAGGCGGCGGCGCGGTAGTCCTCGCCAGTCTGGAGCGCCCCGGCGTCCAGCAGGGCGCGGGTCTGGACCCGGCGCGCGGCGTCGCCCGTGATCATTTCGGTCATGCGGGCGCGATCCTTGAAGAAGTCGGGCGACAGATTCTGACGCACGGCCTGGTCGGCGGCGAAGATGGCGGCCATTTCGGCGTTGTTTTGAGGCGAGGTTTCCTGCGCCAAGGCCGGAACGGCGAAGGCGAGGGCGATGGCCGACATCGCGGCGGCGCAGGACAGGCGAGACGGGCGCATGGGTAATTTCCGCTGAAGCTTGAGCGGACATTGGTCTGCGGATTTGCGGCCGAAAGCGGGCGGCTAGATTACACTGTCGTCACGGTCGCACGATCAGCCGCACCACCTCGCCGGCGTGGAGGCGGTCGAAGCCGGCGTTGATGTCATCCAGGGGAATGACGCCGCTCATCAGGCGATCCACCGGCAGGCGGCCCTGGCGATACAGGGCGACGTAGCGGGGGATGTCGCGGCTGGGGACGCAGGTGCCGATGTAGGAGCCCTTCAGCGTGCGCTCCTCTCCGACAAGGGAGACGACATTGACGGCAAGGGCCGCATCGGGCGGCGGCAGGCCGGCGGTGACGGTGGTTCCGCCGCGCCGGGTCGTCTTCCACGCCGCCTCCAGCGCCCGGACCGAGCCGGCCATTTCGAAGGCGAAGTCGGCGCCGCCGTTCGTCAGGGCGCGGACCTGATCGACCGCATCGGGGTCGGCGGCGTTGACGGTTTCGACCGCGCCGAGGGTGCGGGCGAGGGCCAGCTTGTCCTCGGACAGATCGACGGCGACGACGGGGCTGGCGCCCGAGGCCAGGGCGCCCAGTACGCTGGCCAGACCCACGCCGCCCAGGCCGATGACGACAACGCTCTGGCCCGCCTTGACGCCAGCGGTGTTCACCACGGCGCCGACGCCGGTCAGGACGGCGCAGCCGAACAGGGCCGCCTCCTCGAACGACAGGGCCGGGTCGATCTTGACCAGGGAGCGGCGCGAGACGACGGCCCGCTCGGCGAAGGCGGAGCAGCCGAGGTGGTGGTTGACCGGCTCGCCCTCGCGGAAAATGCGGCGGGCGCCGGACAACAGTTCGCCCCGGCCGTTGGCGGCGGCGCCAGGCTCGCACAGGGCGGGACGGCCGCCGGCGCACGGATTGCAATGGCCGCAGGACGGCATGAAGACCATGACGACGTGATCGCCGACGACGAGATCGGTGACGCCGTCCCCCAGCGCCTCGACCACGCCCGCCGCCTCGTGCCCCAGGGCCATGGGCAGGGGGCGGGGACGGTCGCCGTTGATGACCGACAGGTCCGAGTGGCACAGGCCCGCCGCCTTGATCGCGACCAGCACCTCGCCGGGGCCGGGCGGGTCCAGCGTGACGGCCTGGACCGACAGGGGGCGGCTGTCGGCGTAGGGGCGGGCGGCGCCCATATCAGACAGGACGGCGGCGCGGGTCGTGAGGATCATGCTTCAAGCCTTCGTCATCAACGACCTACCGATAGGCGCTTGACCTAACGTCGTCCAAGCTAGAGCGTCGGGATCGAGAGCGACGGTTCGCGTCGCCGAGGGAGACGACGATGCCGAAACGAGACGAGGGCGCGCTGGCGCAACGGGCGACCTACAAGGCCTTCCACATGGTCTCCACCCGCTGGGCCGACAACGACCAGTACGGCCATATCAACAACGCCAAATTCTACGAGTTCGTCGACTCGGCGGTGAACGCCCATCTGCTGATCGCCAATGCGCTGACGGAATCGATCGGCCTGGTGGTGGATTCGGGCTGTCGCTACACCTCGTCGCTGAAGTTTCCCGATGTGATCGAGGTCGGCATCAAGGTCGATGCGATCGGCACCTCCAGCGTCACCTACGGTTTTGCGGTCTTCAAGCGCAGCGTCGACGTCCCTGCCGCCATCGGCCATTTCGTCCACGTCTATGTCGACGCCGAAACCCGCCGGCCCAAGCCGCTGCCGGCGCGACTGAGAAGCGTGGTGGAGAACCTTCGCGCGGGGTGAGGGCTAGGGCCTGACGGCGATGGCGGACAGGTCCTTGGACGGATCGATCGCCGCACCTTGCGCCTTTCGCTCGGAGTAGCGATCCACGAGCTGCGCGGCATGGGGCCGGGTGAGGACCGTGAATCGCACCAGTTCCTCCATCACGTCGACGATCCGGTCGTAATAGGCCGACGGCTTCATGCGGCCTGCGTCGTCGAACTCCATGAAGGCCTTGGCGACGCTGGACTGGTTGGGAATGGTGATCATCCGCATCCAGCGGCCGAGCAGGCGCAGGGTGTTGACGGCGTTGAAGCTTTGGGAACCGCCCGAGACCTGCATCACCGCCAGGGTGCGCCCCTGCGTCGGTCGCATCCCGCCCATGTTCAGCGGCAGGTGGTCGATCTGAAGCTTCATGATCGCCGAGATCTGGCCATGGCGTTCCGGGCTGCACCAGACCATGCCTTCGGACCACATGGCGTGCTCGCGCAGGGCGTGGACGGCCGGATGGTCGTCGCCGGCGACCTGATCGGTCAGGGGCAGGTCGGACGGATCGAAGATGCGCGTCTCGCACCCCATGACCTGCAACAGCCGCGCCGCCTCCTCGACGCACAGGCGCGAGAAGGATCGTTCGCGCAGGGAGCCGTAGAGCAGCAGGATGCGCGGCGCGGGATCGCCCGGACCCAGGCCCTTTGCGGGCGTATCCGAAAGATAGGCCGGATCGAGCGCCGGCAGATGGTCGGGATCAGGCAGGGCGCGAAGGCGGCTCATCCGATCACACGGCGTCCGTCGGCGTCGACGACGACCTCGCCGTCTTCCTTGGTGAAGGGCTTCAGTCCCTCTTGAGGCAGCAGGTCCAGAACCGTCTCGGACGGGCGGCACAGCTTCACCCCCAGGGGCGAAACGACGATGGGGCGATTCATCAGGATCGGGTGCGCCGCGATGGCGTCCAGCAGCTGGTCGTCCGACAGGGCGGCGTCGTCCAGGCCGAGGTCGGCGTAGGGCGTGCCCTTTTCGCGCAGGATATCGCGCACCGATCCACCCATCCGTTCGACCAGTTGGGCCACCAGCGCGCGGCTGGGCGGGGTCTTCAGATACTCGATCACATGCGGCTCGATCCCGACGTGGCGGATCAGGGCCAGGGTATTGCGGGACGTGCCGCAGGCGGGGTTGTGATAGATGACGACGTCCATTGGCCTCAGTCGCAGCAGGGGGCCAGTTCGGCCAGCAGGGGTTGGCAAAGCTCGGCGCGGCCCTGGCAGCAGTCCTTGAGCAGGAACAGCACGACCTCGCCCAGTCGATCCAGATCGGCGCGGTAGATGATCGACCGGCTGCGCCTCTGCGACGCGATCAGCCCGGCGCGAGACAGCACGCCCAGATGCGCCGACATCGTATTGGTCGGAACGGCGAGACGATCGGCGATCTCTCCGGCCGGCAGCCCATCCGGCGCATGGCGGACCAGCAACCGGAAGGCGTCTAGTCGCGTGGATTGCGCCAGGGCGGCCAGCGCGAGAATAGCCGGTTCGGATTCCATTATTCCAAGATACTGGAAATATGGTTTCGTGCAAGCTAGAGGGGGGCGCTGCGGTCGTAGTTCGACCGGGATGGAGCCGCCCATGGTCGTCGCCTTTCTGATCTTCGCGGTCACCATCACCCTGGTGATCTGGCAGCCGAAGGGGCTGCAGATCGGCTGGAGCGCGATGGGCGGTGCGGCGGCGGCGCTGTTGCTGGGCGTCGTCACCCTGGCCGACATCCCCGTGGTCTGGGACATCGTCTGGAACGCCACGGCGACCTTCGTCGCGATCATAATCATCAGCCTGTTGCTGGATGAGGCCGGCTTCTTCGAATGGGCGGCGCTGCATGTCGGGCGATGGGGCGGCGGCCATGGGCGCCGGCTGTTCGTTCTGTTCGTCCTGCTGGGAGCGGCGGTGTCGGCGGTCTTCGCCAACGACGGGGCGGCGCTGATCCTGACGCCCATCGTCATCGCCATGCTGCTGGCGCTCGGCTATGGCCCCAAGGCGACGCTGGCCTTCGTCATGGCGGCGGGCTTCATCGCGGATGCGGCCAGCCTGCCGCTGGTGGTGTCCAACCTGGTCAACATCGTCTCGGCCGACTTCTTCGATATCGGCTTCGACCGCTATGCGGCGGTCATGGCGCCGGTGAACCTGGCGAGCATCGCGGCGACGCTGATGGTGCTGTTCGTGGTGTTCGGGCGCGACATTCCCAAGGCCTATGACATCGAGCGGTTAGCCGCGCCGTCCAGCGCGATCAAGGACCGGGCGACCTTCCTCTGGGCCTGGATCATCCTGGCGTTTCTGCTGGTCGGCTTCTTCGTGCTGGAGCCGCGAGGGGTGCCGGTGTCCGCCGTCGCCGCGACGGGGGCGGTCGTCCTGCTGTTCGTGGCGGGGCGCGGCGCGGTCATCAGCACGACGAAGGTGCTGCGCGAAGCGCCGTGGCAGGTCGTGATCTTCTCACTTGGAATGTATCTGGTCGTCTATGGGCTGGGCAACGCCGGTCTGACACGCCAGATCGCGGGCCTGCTGGACGGATGCTCGCAAGGCGGGGTCTGGGGCGCGGCCTTCGGAACCGGGTTCCTGACCGCCTTCCTGTCGGCCATCGCCAACAATATGCCGACGGTCCTGATCGGCGCCCTGTCCATCGACGCCTCGGGCGCGACCGGCGCAGCGAAAGAGGCGATGATCTACGCCAATGTCATCGGCAGCGACCTGGGGCCGAAGATGACGCCCATCGGTTCATTGGCCACATTGCTGTGGCTGCACGTCCTGGCGCGAAAGGGCGTGAAGATCGGGTGGGGCTATTATTTCAAGGTGGGCGTGGTGCTCACCCTGCCGGTCCTGGGCGTCGCCCTGGCGGCCCTGGCCTTGCGCCTGAGCGTGTGAAGACCGCGCGATCGCTCACATGGTGATGACGGCGGGTTAGCGGGTTGGGAAGCCTAATGATCCCCGCGCTCCGCATCATGCGATCACAATTGATATCCCTTAGAACGATTCATCTTATAAACTCCAAGTTGTTCAGCTTTTGAACGAAAAGAGGGAGTTCTGAAGTGACTACTAAGCACCTCAAGTCCGCCTTTATCGTCGGCGCCGTCGTCTTTGCGGGCGTGTTCTCGGCGGCGGCTCCGGCTGTGGCGTTCGCCCAGCCGCTTTACGACTACGTCTACTACAGTGATGCGACAAAAACCGTTGTCGTCGGCAGCTGGTCAGGCGTTTGCTACAGCGGCTACGCTGGTGTGACGCAATATCCGGACGGGCAGGTGACGGCCCACTATGACAAGATCTTGGTCGGCAGCTGCACCGACGACGGTGGCACCATCTGGCAATAGGCCCTTCGCGCAGTCTCCGACGATCGACGGAGGCTGCGCTTCGCCTTCACCGATTTGCCGCCAGACCGGCAACGAACCGGCTGACGGTCAACACTTCCTCTAGTGGAAGTCCTGGCGCTCTAATTTACCGAGCAGCCTGCTCAGCGGTTTAGTCGTCCAGACGGCCGATCAGGAACAGGGCGCCGACGGCGGTCAGGGCTCCCAGGGTGAAGGCGGTGACGATCGCGCCGGTGGCGACGGCGGTGGAGACGGTAACCGGGCGGGCTTCGTACCACTCGACAATGTCGGCCTCGCGCAGGTCGTCGTCCATATAGCCCTCGGCTTCATAGATGGTGTCGTCGGCGGTCATGACTTTACGCTCCGTCTGTCTTGCCGGGATCAATACGCCCAAACGGTACAGGTTCCACCCCTGTCGCCCCCGATCGGCGTATCGTGACAGGATGCCGCTCTTCGTTTAGGAGGCGCGGCTCAGGTTCAGAACGCTCAAAGACGATCCCATGGCCGGCCACTCGAAATTCAAGAACATCATGCACCGCAAGGGGCGCGCCGATGCGCAGCGCTCCAAGCTGTTCTCCAAACTGTCGCGCGACATCACCGTGGCGGCCAAGTCGGGCCTGCCGGATCCGGCGGCGAACCCGCGCCTGCGTCTGGCGGTCAACAACGCCAAGGCCGAAAGCCTGCCCAAGGACGTGATCCAGCGCGCCATCAACAAGGCCGCCGGCGGCGACGTCGATACGATGGAAGAGGTCCGCTACGAGGGCCGGGGTCCGGGCGGCGTGGGCATCATCGTCGAAGCCCTGACGGACAACCGCAACCGCGCGGCGTCCAACATCGGCGCGGCCTTCAAGAAGAACGGCGGGGCGCTGAGCGAGATGAACTCGGTCGCCTTCATGTGGGACAAGGTGGGCAAGATCACCTACGCCGCCGAGGCCGGTTCGGAAGACGCCGTCATGGAGGCCGCCATCGAGGCCGGCGCCCAGGACGTCGAGAGCGACCTGGTCAAACCCGATATCTATGAGGACGCGCCGGGCCACACGATCTGGACCGCCTTCGAGGACCTGAACGACGTCGCCGAGGCCATGTCCAAGGTGCTGGGCGATCCCAAGTCCACCGCCATCGTCTGGAAGCCGCAGTCCGAAGTGCCGGTGACGGGCGAGGCCGTCGGCACCCTGTTCAAGCTGCTGGACGCGCTGGACGCCGAGGACGACGTCTCGGCGGTCTATTCGAACGAGGAAATCTCCGACGAGGACGCGGCCAAGTACGCGGGCTGATTTCGGCGCTCTCGCGTCGGAGCGGTCTTCGCGCTAGACTGGCGGCATGAACAGCGCCGCCGTCATTGCCGTCCTGCGCGAGCACGAGGGGGAGTTGCGTCGTCAGGGCGTCACGCATGCCGCCCTGTTCGGATCGGTCGCGCGGGGCGAGGCACGGCCCGACAGCGATCTGGACATCATGGTCGAGATCGACCCGGCAGCTGAGGTGAACCTGTACGACTATGTCGGCATCACCCAGTTCATTGGCGACTTGTTCGCCGGGCGCGCGGATGTGTCAGATCGCGAGATGCTGATCGAACCCGTGCGTCGCGAGGCCGAGCGCGAGGCGATCTTTGCCTTCTGAACCGGATCGCAAAGAGCGGCTGGCTTGGCGTGCAATTCTGGACAACTGCCTTTTGGCGCAGAGCTTCTGCGAGACCCTGACCGCCGCCGAATTCGCGGCGGATCGCAAGACCTTCTATGCGGTCACGCGGTGTCTTGAGATCGTATCGGAAGCCGCGCGGCGTCTTCGGGGCGCGCAACAGTCGGACCATCCCAACATCCGTTGGCGGCAGATCGAGGATTCCGGCAACGTCTTCCGGCACGTCTATCAGAACGTCGCGGAAAGCCGCGTTTGGGCGATTGTGCACGGCGAGCTGAACGATTTGATCGCCGCCGCAACTGCGGTTCTTGGCGACGAGCCGCAGCGGGAACATCAGCCGAAATAGGGCGCGAGTCGTTCGCACGGAACCGGGCCGTGCGCCGGGCGTAACGAGGCTTCACCGTTACGCCTGGAGCCCCCTATGGACATCACCCAGCTGATCCTCGACGACCATGCCGAACAGCGTCGGCTGTTTGCGATCATCGAACAGATCGACCCCAAGGACACCGATGCGCTGAGCGCCGTCTGGTCCAGGTTGTCGGCGTTCCTGGATGTGCACGCCGAGGCCGAGGAGCGGTTCTTCTATCCCGAGCTGCTTAAGCAGGGCGAGGGCGCCAATGACGCCGAGGACGGCACGGTCGAGGGCGAGACCGAGGACGCCATCGAGGACCACAACAAGCTGCGCGACGCGGTCAAGGCGGTCGAAAAGCACAAGGTCGGCACCAAGGCCTGGTTCGACGCCGTGGGCGAGGCGAACGTCGTCAACTCCAAACACATGGGCGAGGAAGAGCGGCAGGGGCTGACCGATTTCCGCATGAACGCCGACGTCGAGACGCGCCATGAGCCTGGCGGTCAAGTTCGCCGCCTTCCGAGGCCGAGTACATCACCGGCGTCAAGCCGGTGAACAAGGACCCCGAGACCT